>NZ_CP117430.1:4707837-5021692 GCF_030687395.1 Pseudomonas wuhanensis
GTCAGTAGTCTGCTTCACAGCTTCGTAGGTCAGGGTGCCGGAACGGGAAACGATACCAACCTTGCCTGGCAAGTGAATGTGACCTGGCATGATGCCGATCTTGCATTCGCCTGGAGTGATCACGCCTGGGCAGTTAGGACCGATCAGGACTACGCCCAGCTCGTCGCACTTGACCTTGGCATCCAGCATGTCCAGGGTAGGAATGCCTTCAGTGATGCAAACGATCAGCTTGATGCCGCCGAAGGCTGCTTCCAGGATGGAGTCCTTGCAGAAAGGAGCTGGAACGTAGATCACGCTGGCGGTGGCGCCAGTGGCAGCTACAGCATCTTTCACGGTGTTGAACACTGGCAGACCCAGGTGCTCGGTGCCGCCTTTGCCAGGAGTTACGCCACCCACCATCTTGGTGCCGTATTCGATGGCTTGCTGGGTGTGGAAACTACCTTGCGAACCGGTAATACCCTGGCAGATAACTTTGGTGTCTTTATTGATCAGGACGCTCATTATTTGCCCTCCGCAGCTTTAACGACTTGTTGAGCAGCGTCGGTCAGGCTGGTAGCAGCGATGATGTTCAAACCGCTTTCTGCCAGTACTTTAGCGCCCAGCTCAGCGTTGTTGCCTTCAAGGCGAACAACAACCGGGATTTTCACGCCGACTTCTTTCACAGCGCCGATGATGCCTTCGGCAATCATGTCGCAACGAACGATGCCGCCGAAGATGTTGACCAGTACTGCAGCGACGTTAGTGTCGGACAGGATGATCTTGAACGCTTCGGTAACGCGTTCTTTGGTAGCACCGCCGCCCACGTCGAGGAAGTTGGCTGGTTTGCCGCCATGCAGGTTGACGATGTCCATGGTACCCATGGCCAGGCCAGCACCGTTGACCATGCAACCGATGTTGCCTTCCAGTGCTACGTAGTTCAGTTCGAACTTGGCAGCGTGCGCTTCGCGCGGATCGTCTTGCGACGGATCGTGGAAAGTCTTCAGCTTAGGCTGACGGTACATGGCGTTGGCGTCGATGTTGATCTTGGCGTCGAGGCAATGCAGATCGCCGTCAGCCTTGATCACCAGCGGATTCACTTCCAGCAGAGCCAGGTCGTGATCCTTGAACAGCTTGGCCAGACCTACGAAGATCTTGGCGAACTGAGCAACTTGCTTGCCTTCCAGACCCAGCTGGAATGCCAGCTCGCGCCCCTGGAATGGCTGAGCGCCAACCAGTGGATCGATAGTGGCCTTGAGGATTTTCTCAGGGGTGTCGTGAGCGATTTTCTCGATGTCCACGCCACCTTCGGTGGAAGCCATGAACACGATGCGACGGCTCGAACGGTCAACGACAGCGCCCAGGTACAGCTCTTTAGCGATATCAGTGCACGATTCAACCAGGATCTTGGTGACTGGCTGACCATTGGCATCAGTCTGGTAAGTCACCAGACGCTTGCCCAACCACTGTTGAGCGAATGCTTTGGCGTCTTCTTTGCTGCGAACCAGCTTTACGCCGCCCGCTTTACCGCGACCACCAGCGTGGACCTGGGCTTTGACAACCCACTCGGTGCCGCCGATTTTGTCGCAAGCTTCTGCTGCTGCTTCCGGGGTGTCTACTGCGTAGCCGGTGGAAACTGGCAGGCCGTACTCAGCGAACAGCTGCTTACCCTGATACTCGTGAAGATTCATGCTTATTACCGTCTTCGTTAGGTACTGCGCATTCGGTGCTGCACTTGTTCAAGTGCCGCACCACCTGTGACTGCTGCTTGCGTAGCTGAGCTACGCAAGACTGCGTCCAGCGGACATTCCGCGGTGAGTCTTGCATGCAAGGCTCACGACGGGCCGTACCGCCGTGGTTTCTTATTGTCTTAACGCTTCTTGCGGTTGGCGATGTGGATGGCGCCGCCATTCACAGCCAAAGCTGCTTCGTGCAAGGCTTCAGACAGGGTCGGATGGGAGAAAACCATCATGCCCAGGTCTTCAGCGCTGGTGCCGAATTCCATACCGATTGCGCCCTGCTGAACCAGTTCTGCAGCGCTCGGGCCAATCACGTGGACGCCCAATACGCGGTCAGTCTTGGCATCGGCAATGACTTTCACGAAACCGCCGGTGTCGTTAGCTGCCATGGCACGGCCACTGGCTGCGAACGGGAAGGTGCCAACGTTAACTTCAACGCCTTCAGCCTTCAAGGTCTGCTCGGTTTTGCCGACCCACGCGATTTCCGGGTGAGTATAAATAACTGACGGGATCAAGTCATAGTTCATCTGGGCTTTGTGGCCCTTGATGCGCTCAACGACCATGATGCCCTCTTCCGAGGCTTTGTGTGCCAGCATCATGCCGCGAACCACGTCACCGATGGCGTAAACGCCCGGTACGGTGGTGGCGCAGTGATCGTCAACGTGCACGAAACCGCGCTCGTCCAGGGTCACGCCGCAATCAGCAGCCAGCAGATCAGTGGTCACAGGACGGCGACCAACGGCTACGATCAGCTTGTCGAAAGTGATGTTCTGTTCGCCGTTGGCATCGGTGTAGTTCACAACGACTTCGTCGCCGTTCACTTTGGAACCGGTAACGCGAGCGCCCAGCTTGATGTCCAGACCTTGTTTGGTCAGGGTTTTCAACGCTTCCTTGGAAACGGCAGCGTCAGCGGCCATCAGGAACGTGTCCAGCGCTTCGAGAACGGTCACTTCTGCGCCCAGGCGGGACCAGACCGAACCCAGCTCCAGACCGATCACGCCAGCGCCAATCACGCCCAGACGTTTTGGCACGGACTGGAATTCCAGTGCGCCAGTTGAATCGACGATCACATTCTGGTCGACTGGAGCCGGTGGAATGTCGATCGGACGCGAACCTGGAGCCAGAATCACGTTCTCGGCTTCAATGATTTCTACCGAACCGTCAGGCTTGGTGACTTCGACTTTCTTGCCGGCCAACAGTTTGCCGTGGCCCTGGATCGAGGTCACACCGTTAGCCTTGAACAGCGTCGCAACGCCGGAGGTCAGGCCTTTGACGATGTTGGCTTTACGGCCAACCATCGCAGCCACGTCCATGGTTACGCCAGCATGATTGATACCGTGGATCGCGAAGCCGTCTTGGGCTTCGTGAAACTTCCAGGAGCTGTCCAGCAGCGCCTTGGATGGAATGCAACCGACGTTCAGGCAAGTACCGCCGAGGGCCAGTTTGCCTTCCTTGTCGGTGTATTTCTCGATGCAGGCAGTGGAGAGGCCCAGTTGCGCTGCTTTAATGGCAGCCACGTAGCCGCCAGGGCCCGCGCCAATCACTACCACGTCGAATTTCTGAGTCATGTGTCATTCCTTCTCGAATCAAACCGGACGGCCCCTTTTGGGGACCGTCGTGGGACGAAGCTGGTCATTACAGAAGGGCCGTTCATCACTGAGCGGCCCGAGCAACGAAATCAGATATCCAGCAGCAAACGAGCCGGGTCTTCCAGCAGGTTCTTGATGGTAACCAGGAAGGTCACAGCTTCTTTGCCGTCGATCAAACGGTGATCGTAGGACAGAGCGAGGTACATCATCGGACGGATAACGACTTGACCGTTGATCGCCATAGGACGCTGCAGAATGTTGTGCATGCCCAGGATGGCCGCTTGTGGCGGGTTGACGATCGGGGTCGACATCATCGAACCGAAAGTACCACCGTTAGTGATGGTGAACGTACCACCGGTCATTTCGTCCATCGACAGCTTGCCGTCACGAGCCTTCTTGCCGAAGGTGGCGATGCCGCCTTCGATTTCAGCCAGGCTCATCAGTTCGGCGTTACGCAGAACCGGCACAACCAGGCCGCGGTCGCTGGAAACAGCCACACCGACGTCAGCGTAGCCGTGATAAACGATGTCAGCACCGTCGATCGACGCGTTGACAGCCGGGAAGCGTTTCAGCGCTTCGGTGGCAGCCTTGACGAAGAACGACATGAAGCCCAGGCGCACGCCGTTGTGGGACTTCTCGAACAGATCCTTGTACTTCGAACGCAGGGCCATGACTTCGGTCATGTCGACTTCGTTGAAAGTGGTCAGCATCGCCATGTTCGATTGAGCTTCAACCAGACGCTTGGCAACGGTGGCCCGCACACGGGTCATCGGTACGCGCTTCTCGATGCGATCGCCGGCAGCGAACACTGGAGCAGCAGCGGCAGGAGCAGCAGCCTTGGCAGGCGCGGCAGCCGGAGCGGCTTTCTTGGCAGCAACAGCTGCTACCACGTCTTCCTTGGTCACACGACCGCCTTTGCCAGTGCCGGCAACGGAAGCGATGTTGATACCGTTTTCTTCAGCCAGCTTGCGAGCAGCCGGTGCAGCAACAGGATCGTCTTCGCCCGCTTCGGCGGGAGCCGCGGCAGCGGCAGCCGGTGCAGCAGCGGCGGCTGGAGCGGCAGCAGCACTGCCCTCACCGATGGAGCCCAGAACTTCGTCGGACAGAACGGTGTCGCCTTCGTTCTTGACGATAGCGCCCAACACGCCGTCAGCGGTAGCCAACACTTCCAGTACGACTTTGTCAGTTTCGATGTCGACGATCAGTTCGTCACGCTTGACGGCGTCGCCCGGCTTTTTGTGCCAGGTGGCAACGGTGCCATCGGCAACCGATTCCGGGAAAGTGGGGGCTTTGATTTCGATAGCCATTATCTGTGGGTCCTTAAATTCGGTTTCAGGTGCGCGAAGGCGTTAAACAGTAAAGGCGTCTTGCAGCAGTTGTTCCTGCTGCTCAGCGTGCATCGATGCATAACCACAAGCAGGTGCAGCAGAAGCATCACGGCCCGCGTACTCAAGTACGAGAGACTTGTCGTGATTGCCAACGATGCGGCGCATGTGGTGTTGGCTGCAGTACCAGGCACCCTGGTTCATCGGCTCTTCCTGACACCAAACGATATGTTTGAGGTTGGTGTACGGAGCCAGGACTTCGTTCAAGTCGTCCTCAGGGAATGGGTACAGCTGCTCGATACGCACGATGGCGATGTCATCACGACCTTCGGCACGGCGTTTTTCCAGCAGGTCGTAGTAGACCTTGCCGCTACACAGAACAACGCGCTCGACCTTTTTCGGGTCCAGGGCATCGATTTCCGGGATAACGGTCTGGAACGAACCTTCGGCCAGATCTTCCAGGGTCGAGATGGCCAGTTTGTGACGCAGCAGCGACTTCGGAGTCAGAACGATCAACGGCTTGCGCAGCGGGCGAATCACCTGACGACGCAGCAAGTGGTAGATCTGAGCCGGCGTAGTCGGGACGGCAACCTGAATATTGTGCTCGGCGCACAGCTGCAGATAACGCTCCAGACGAGCCGAAGAGTGCTCCGGACCCTGACCTTCATAACCGTGCGGCAGCAGCATGGTCAGACCGCAGAGACGGCCCCACTTGTGCTCGCCACTGGTGATGAACTGGTCGATAACCACTTGAGCACCGTTGGCGAAGTCGCCGAACTGGGCTTCCCAGATCACCAGCGCCTCAGGCGTGGTGGTCGAGTAACCGTATTCGAACGCCAGCACGGCTTCTTCGGACAGGAACGAATCGTACAGATCGAAACGTGGCTGGCCCTTGTACAGGTTTTGCAGCGGGACGTAGGTACCCGCGTCTTTCTGGTTGTGCAAGACAGCATGACGGTGCGAGAACGTACCGCGACCGATGTCCTGACCCGTCATGCGAATCGGGTGACCTTCGAACGACAGGGTCGCGTACGCCATGGTTTCGGCGTAACCCCAGTTGATCGGCAGGCCGCCGGCTTGCATTTTCTGACGGTCTTCGTAGATTTTCGAGACCTGGCGCTGAACCACGAAGCCTTCCGGAATTTCCAGCAGCTTGGCGGACAGTTCCTGCAAGGTTTTCAGATCGAAGCGAGTGTCGTGACGCGCGGTCCAGGCGTGGCCCAGATACGGACGCCAGTCCACGAACAACTCTTTGTTCGGCTCTTTGACCAGGCTTTTTACTACGTGCAGACCGTTGTCCAGCGCGTTGCGGTATTCGTCGACTTTCGCCTGAACACGCTCTGCGTCCAGCACACCGCCCTGGGTCAGACGATCAGCATACAGCTCACGCGTGGTGCGCTGTTTGGTGATCTGCTGATACATGATTGGCTGGGTGCCGCTAGGCTCGTCGGCCTCGTTGTGGCCGCGACGACGGTAGCAGACCAGGTCGATCACCACGTCACGCTTGAACTGCATGCGGTAGTCGATGGCCAGCTGGGTCACGAACAACACGGCTTCCGGATCATCACCATTCACATGGAGGATCGGCGCCTGGATCATCTTCGCAACGTCGGTTGCGTACTCGGTCGAGCGCGAGTCCAGCGGGTTGCTGATGGTGAAACCGACCTGGTTGTTGATCACGATGTGCACGGTGCCGCCGGTCTTGAAACCGCGGGTCTGCGACATCTGGAAGGTTTCCATCACCACACCCTGACCGGCGAATGCCGCGTCACCGTGGATGGAGATCGGCAGAACCTTCTCGCCGGTAGGGTCGTTACGACGATCCTGACGGGCGCGAACCGAACCCTCGACCACGGGGGAAACGATTTCCAGGTGGGACGGGTTGAACGCCATGGCCAGGTGAACTTCACCGCCAGTGGTCATCACGTTGGACGAGAAGCCCTGGTGATACTTGACGTCACCGGAACCCAGCTCGACCTTCTTCTTGCCTTCAAACTCGTCGAACAGCTCGCGCGGGTTCTTGCCGAAGGTGTTGACCAGCACGTTGAGACGGCCACGGTGGGCCATGCCGATCACGATTTCCTTGGTGCCATAGGAACCGGAACGCTGGATCAGTTCGTCGAGCATCGGAATCAGGCTCTCGCCGCCTTCCAGACCGAAACGCTTGGTACCCGGGTATTTGGTCCCGAGGTATTTTTCCAGACCTTCGCCGGCGGTGACGCGTTCGAGCAGATGGCTCTTGATGTCGGCGGAGTACGTCGGACGGCCGCGCACGCTTTCCAGACGCTGCTGGAACCACTGGCGCTGCTCGGAATCGGTGATGTGCGTAAATTCAGCGCCGATGGTGCGGCAATATGTCTGCTGCAACGCTTCGTGAATTTCGCGTAGGCTCGCCTCCTCTTTGCCGATGAACAGGTCGCCGGCACGGAAGGTCGTATCAAGATCGGCATTGGTCAAGCCGTAATGATTGATTGACAGGTCTGCAGGTGCAGGACGCTGCCACAGCCCCAGCGGGTCAAGCTGGGCTGCCTGGTGGCCACGCATACGGTAGGCCTGGATCAATCGCAGCACTTCAACTTGCTTCTTCTCGTGCTCACTGCTCACGCTGCCGGCGGAAACCGGTTGGGCGCGGCGCTGGTTCTTTGCCAGCAAGACGAAATGATCGCGAATTGTGGAGTGCGAAACATCGGTGGCAGTGTTGCCATCAGCAGGCAACTTCTGGAAGTAGGTGCGCCACTCTTCTGGCACAGCGTTAGGGTCGTGCAGGTAGAGCTCGTAGAGCTCTTCCACATAGGCAGCGTTACTACCGGATAGGTAGGCGCTGTTCCACATGCGCTGCATCACGCTTTCTTGCATGCTTGGTCACCCTCGGTTAGGGGAACACCACCGGCGTCGACACCGAGAAAACTTGCAGAAGTCCGAATGCAGCGACTAAAACAAGCCACTTAGGATCACGCTGATAGTCCGGGTACCAGCCCGGATGCCCCTGCTTGTCTCATTTCTTCAAAATAAGAGCCGCAGCCTTATAAGCTGCTGCTCAGGTTAAAACTACGGCGCCGGTTGAAGCCTGCGCCGTAGCATCTACGGGTATTGCGGTCCTACGGGTACAGCAGCTGAATCACACGCCGCTTTGCAGCAGCATGTTACGAATGTGACCGATGGCCTTAGTCGGGTTCAGGCCTTTCGGACAAACGTTGACGCAGTTCATGATGCCCCGGCAGCGGAATACGCTGAACGGGTCATCCAGCGAAGCCAGACGCTCGGATGTCTTGTTGTCGCGGCTGTCTGCCAGGAAGCGATAGGCTTGCAGCAGAGCAGCCGGACCCAGGAACTTGTCCGGGTTCCACCAGAAGGACGGGCACGAAGTCGAGCAGCAAGCGCACAGGATGCACTCGTACAGACCGTCGAGCTTTTCACGCTCTTCAGGGGACTGCAGACGCTCGATGGCCGGAGCCGGCGTGTCGTTCTGCAGGTATGGCTTAACCTTTTCGTATTGCTTGTAGAAGATGCTCATATCGACGACCAGGTCACGGATAACCGGCAAACCTGGCAGCGGACGGACGATCAGCTTGTTACGTTTTACGACGGCAGACAGCGGCGTGATGCACGCCAGACCGTTTTTGCCGTTGATGTTCATGCCGTCGGAACCGCAAACACCTTCACGGCAAGAGCGACGATAGGAGAAACCTTCGTCCTGCTCTTTGATCAGGGCCAGCACGTCCAGCACCATCAGGTCTTTACCACCGGTATCAACCTGGAATTCCTGCATGAACGGCGCAGCGTCCTGATCAGGGTTGTAACGATAAACACTGACTTGCAACATGGCGGCCACCCTTAATAAGTCCGAATCTTAGGTTCAAAAGTCGGAACAGTCTTCGGCGAGAAGTTCACAGCACGCTTGGTAACGCGCTTGTCACCCGGGAAGTACAGGGTGTGGCACAGCCAGTTTTCGTCGTCACGGTCTTCGAAGTCTTCACGGGCGTGAGCACCGCGGGACTCTTTGCGCACTTCAGCAGCGATGGCAGTGGCTTCGGCCACTTCCAGCAGGTTCTGCAGTTCCAGCGCTTCGATACGCGCAGTGTTAAACGCCTGGCTCTTGTCATTGATCTTGACGTTGGCGATACGGCCACGCAGATCAGCCAGCTGAGCAATACCCTTCTGCATGTATTCGCCGGTGCGGAACACACCGAAGTAGTTCTGCATGCAGCTTTGCAGTTCGCGACGCAGAGTTGCCACGTCCTCACCTTCGGTACGCTCGTTCAAAGCGGACAGACGTGCCAGGGCCGCGTTGATGTCGGCGTCGGTAGCGTCATCGTATTCGATACCGTCGGTCAGCGCTTTTTCCAGGTGCAGGCCGGCAGCGCGGCCGAATACCACCAGGTCAAGCAGCGAGTTGCCGCCCAGACGGTTGGCGCCGTGAACCGATACGCACGCCACTTCACCCACTGCGAACAGGCCAGGGATGATTTCGTCCACGCCTTCGTCGTTCTGGGTGATTGCCTGACCGTGAATGTTGGTCGGAACGCCGCCCATCATATAGTGGCAGGTCGGAACAACCGGAACCGGAGCAACAACCGGGTCAACGTGCGCGAACGTCTTGGACAGTTCGCAGATGCCTGGCAGACGGCTGTGCAGCACTTCCTCGCCCAGGTGGTCGAGTTTGAGCATTACGTGGTCGCCATTCGGACCGCAACCGTTACCAGCGATGATTTCCTTAACCATCGAACGGGCAACAACGTCACGACCGGCAAGGTCTTTGGCGTTCGGAGCATAACGCTCCATGAAACGCTCGCCGTGCTTGTTGATCAGGTAACCACCTTCACCACGGCAACCTTCGGTGACCAGTACACCGGCGCCGGCGATGCCGGTCGGGTGGAACTGCCACATTTCGATGTCTTGTACCGGTACGCCGGCACGCAGCGCCATACCAACACCGTCACCGGTATTGATCAGGGCGTTGGTGGTCGAAGCGTAGATACGACCTGCACCGCCGGTGGCCAGTACGGTGGCCTTGGCACGGATGTAGGTGGTTTCACCGGTTTCGATGCAGATGGCAATCACGCCGACGAATGCGCCGTCCTGGTTTTTCACCAGATCAACAGCGTAGTACTCGTTCAGGAACGTGGTGCCTGCTTTCAGGTTGCCCTGATAAAGGGTGTGCAGCAGCGCGTGACCGGTACGGTCGGAAGCGGCGCAGGTACGGGCGGCCTGGCCACCTTTACCGTAATCCTTCGACTGGCCGCCGAATGGACGCTGGTAGATACGACCCTGTTCGGTACGGGAGAACGGCAGACCCATGTGGTCCAGTTCGAAAACTGCAGCCGGGCCTTCCTGACACATGTATTCGATAGCGTCCTGGTCACCGATATAGTCGGAACCCTTGACGGTATCGTACATGTGCCAGCGCCAGTCATCGTTCGGATCGGCAGATGCGATGGCGCAGGTGATGCCGCCCTGGGCCGACACGGTGTGCGAACGGGTAGGGAAAACCTTGGTGATCACGGCAGTCTTGTGACCGCCCTGTGCCAGTTGCAGCGCTGCGCGCATGCCGGCACCGCCACCACCAATAATGATGGCGTCGAAAGAAATCGTTGGAATGTTAGCCATGGATCAGATACCCCAGAGAATCTGCACACCCCAGACGAAGTAAGCGAACATCGCAACGCCGCATACTGCCTGGAAAAGGAAACGTACTGCAGTCGCGGACTTGCCCAGCGCCATCGGCGTCAGGTAGTCAGTCGCGATGGTCCACATGCCGACCCAGGCGTGAGCGCCCAGGGCTACAAGGGCCAGCAGACTGAAGATACGCATCCCGTTGTGGGCGAACAGGGCATGCCATTGGTCGTAACCAATGCCTGGATTCGCAACGAGGTATCCGATCAGGAAGATGAAATAAGCCGCGAGAACGACCGCAGACACACGCTGTGCCATCCAGTCATAGAGGCCCGAACGCGACAGGTTCGTAACGCTGGTTACCATATCCAAACTCCCGCCAGAACGATCAACACCGCAGATACGGCGATAATGATTTGCGAGCCCAGCTTGCCGCCTTCCAGCGTCTCACCGATGCCCATATCCATAATCAAATGGCGCACACCGGCTACCAGGTGATACAGAAGAGCGGACAGGAGGCCCCATGCTACGAACTTGGCCAGCGGACTGGTCAAGCATGCCTTCACCTCGGCAAAACCTTCCTCGGAACCCAGAGACTTGCCCAATGCATACAGCATGAAGCCAAGGCCCAGGAAGAGGATGATGCCGGAAACACGGTGAAGAAACGACGTAACGCCGGTGATGGGGAGTTTGATGGTCCTTAGGTCTAGGTTTACAGGTCGTTGGCTTTTCACGGCTTTTTTTCACACTGAAGAGCCCCTAACAATCAGGGCAAAGTTGTTGGGGAGTGCACTGGTCAGGTAACCACCACCCAGGGATGCGACCCCCAATAAAGCAGGCCCAAAAGCCCCTGGCGGTCGGTGGCCGAGTATAGACAGTTAGGCTACTAATGACAACGCGTTCACCTTCCCCTAATAGCTGATTGCACAAGTCAGATAAAAGGCGTAAATGGCAGGCAATTTCGAGGAAAAAGTCCGGTTAAAGCCTTCTGGAGCAAGACTTTAGGCAAATTGACATTCGAATTTATCTCACTATAGTGGTGCGGGCCCTGCGTGGGGGGTCTGTCTGATGATTTCAAGCATAAATAGGAGGCCACATGGCTGACAAAAAAGCGCAGTTGATCATCGAGGGCGCAGCCCCCGTCGAGCTGCCCATTTTAACCGGCACCGTTGGTCCCGATGTTATCGACGTTCGGGGCCTGACGGCCACGGGCCGTTTCACCTTTGACCCTGGTTTCATGTCGACTGCCTCTTGCGAGTCGAAGATCACCTACATCGACGGCGACAACGGCATTCTGCTGCACCGCGGCTACCCGATCGAACAGCTGGCTGAAAAGTCGGACTACCTGGAAACCTGCTATTTGCTGCTCAACGGCGAATTGCCGACCGCAGAGCAGAAGGCCCAGTTCGTAGGCACCGTGAAGAACCACACCATGGTTCACGAGCAATTGAAGACCTTCTTCAACGGCTTCCGTCGCGACGCCCACCCGATGGCCGTCATGTGCGGCGTAGTGGGCGCCCTCTCGGCCTTCTACCACGACTCCCTCGACATCAATAACCCGCAGCATCGCGAAATCTCCGCGATCCGCCTGGTTGCCAAGATGCCGACCCTGGCCGCAATGGTTTACAAGTACTCCATGGGCCAACCCATGATGTACCCGCGCAACGACCTGTCGTACGCGGAAAACTTCCTGCACATGATGTTCAACACCCCGTGCGAGATCAAACCGATCAGCCCGGTACTCGCCAAGGCCATGGACCGGATCTTTATCCTCCATGCCGACCACGAGCAAAACGCATCGACTTCTACCGTACGCCTGGCCGGTTCGTCGGGTGCCAACCCGTTCGCCTGTATCGCCGCCGGTATCGCTGCACTGTGGGGCCCTGCCCACGGCGGTGCGAACGAAGCCGTTCTGACCATGCTTGACGAGATTGGCGATGTTTCGAACATCGACAAGTACATCGCCAAGGCCAAAGACAAGAACGATCCGTTCAAATTGATGGGCTTCGGTCACCGGGTTTACAAAAACCGCGACCCACGCGCCACCGTCATGAAGCAAACCTGCGACGAAGTACTGAAAGAACTGGGCATCACCAATGATCCGCAACTCGAACTGGCCATGCGCCTGGAAGAGATCGCCCTGACCGACCCGTACTTCATCGAACGTTCGCTGTACCCGAACGTCGACTTCTACTCGGGGATTATCCTCAAGGCGATCGGTATTCCGACCAGTATGTTCACCGTGATCTTCGCCTTGGCGCGGACTGTCGGCTGGATCTCCCACTGGAAAGAAATGCTCTCCAGCCCGTACAAGATCGGCCGCCCGCGCCAGTTGTATACCGGCTACGAGTCGCGTGATATCACCCGGCTTGAAGACCGCAAATAAGACCTGTCTTGCGATAATGTCTTGAGCTGTACCGGAAACGGCCTCTATTTAGATAGGGGCCGTTTTTGTTTGTGCCTGATGTTGAATTACGCGGCGGCCTGGGGGCCGACCGGGCTCTATGGTTGTGTCCATATCCGTTTCTTCGGTTGCGCCGGCTGGCGGTTCCGCTCTTACAGCGGGTCACTTTCGAAAAGCGCGAAAGTAACCAAAGCGCTTCTGCCCCTGTCGTTCGGTGCCTCGCCCAGGCTCGGCATGCCCGCGCTCCGGTCCTGCTCCGTGGGCCCGCCGCGATCGGCCATCCATGGCCGTGCGCGGCTAACCCGGCATCCATGCCGGGTTGCCCACTGCGCAGAACCTCCACTCGGCCTCTCGAGGGGGCGGTGCGTCAAGATCAAAAGCTGCAGGCGAGCTAACGCTCGGCCTGTTGAGTGGTGAAAAGCAGAGCGGATTCGCTCTGATTTTGTGTGGGAGCGAGCCTGCTCGCGAAGCTTTTGATCTTGCCGTTGCCGTTGCCGTTGCTTCGACTTTGGCTTTGGCTTTGGCTTTGGCTTTGGCTTTTGATCTTGATCTGCCGCCCCTTTCCCAGAGGCCGAACGCAGGTATTGCGTAGGGGGCACCGCGGCAAGGATGCCGCGGTAGCCGCCCCCGGCCATGGATGGCCGATGGCGGCGGGCCCCCGGAGCAATGCCGGAGTGAGGGCATGCCGAGCCTAGGCGAGGCACCGAATGGCGGGGCAAGAGCCCTTTGGTTACTTTGGGGCTTTTCCAAAGTGACTCGCTGTAAAAGCGAAACCAATAGAAGCCGTAACCGCAGAAACGGATATGTACACGATCAAAGAGCCCAGTCGACTATCGGGCCACCTTCGCGAGCAAGTCAAACAAGGGCCGATAACCGCCCAATAAAAAAATGCCCCAATCTCTCGACCGGGGCATTTTTGTGTAGCTCAGCTTATATATAGAAACTCAAAGCCTCAGTGCGAAACCGCCCCACTCGCCCCCAACCCGGTCTGCGAACGAACAAACTGCGGGAAGAACAACGCCCGCTCGTTCACACCCTCGGCCGACTTATCGGTGATCGAGAAGAACCAGATCCCGACAAACGCAATGGCCATGGAGAACAGCGCCGGGTATTCATACGGGAAGATCGCCTTCTCGTGACCCAGTATCTGCACCCAGATGGTTGGCCCCAACACCATCAAGCCAACAGCACTGACCAGGCCCAGCCAGCCGCCGATCATCGCACCGCGAGTCGTCAGCTTCTTCCAGTACATGGAAAGCAGCAACACCGGGAAGTTACAGCTCGCCGCGATGGAGAACGCCAGGCCCACCATGAACGCGATGTTCTGCTTCTCGAACAGAATCCCCAGACCGATCGCCAGCACCGCCAGAGCGATGGTGGTGATTTTCGAGACACGGATCTCGTCCTTCTCGTTGGCCTTGCCCTTCTTGATCACGCTGGCATACAGGTCATGGGACACCGCCGAAGCACCGGCCAGGGTCAGACCAGCTACCACCGCCAGGATGGTTGCGAACGCCACCGCCGAGATGAAGCCCAGGAAGATACTGCCACCCACTGCGTTGGCCAGGTGCACCGCCGCCATGTTGTTGCCGCCCAACAGCGCGCCGGCCGCATCTTTGAAGGCCGGGTTGGTGCTGACCAGCAGGATCGCGCCGAAGCCGATGATGAAGGTCAGGATGTAGAAGTAGCCAATGAAGCCGGTTGCATACAGCACACTCTTGCGAGCTTCTTTCGCGTCACTCACGGTGAAGAAGCGCATCAGGATGTGCGGCAGGCCAGCGGTACCGAACATCAGCGCCAGGCCAAGGGAGAAGGCGGAGATCGGGTCTTTCACCAGACCGCCGGGGCTCATGATTGCCTCACCCTTAGGGTGAACCTTGATCGCCTCGGAGAACAGCGCGTTGAAGTCGAAGTTGACGTGTTTCATTACCATCAGCGCCATGAACGAGGCACCGGACAGCAACAGCACCGCCTTGATGATCTGCACCCAGGTCGTCGCCAGCATGCCGCCGAACAGCACGTACAAGCACATCAGGATACCGACCAGAATCACCGCAACGTGATAGTCGAGACCAAACAGCAGCTGAATCAGCTTGCCGGCACCGACCATTTGCGCGATCAGGTAGAACGCTACCACCACCAACGAACCGCACGCCGACAGCGAGCGGATCTGGGTTTGCCCCAGGCGATAGGACGCCACGTCGGCAAAGGTGTACTTGCCCAGGTTACGCAGGCGCTCGGCGATCAGGAACAGAATGATCGGCCAGCCCACCAGGAAACCGATCGAGTAGATCAGGCCGTCGTAGCCAGAGGTGAACACCAGGGCGGAAATACCCAGGAAGGACGCCGCGGACATGTAGTCACCGGCAATCGCCAGACCGTTCTGGAAACCGGTGATCTTGCCGCCCGCCGCATAGTAGTCGGCAGCCGAGTTGTTCTTCTTGGAAGCCCAGTAAGTGATATATAAAGTCGCGCCGACGAACGCCACAAACATCAGGATCGCCGCGATGTTCAGGGGTTGTTTCTGTACCGCACCCGTGAGGGCTTCAGCCGCCCAGGCGCCAGGTGCAAAGGCTGCGATGCTCAATAGAGCCATTAGACGCCGGATCATTGCTGAGCCTCCTTGAGAATCGCATTGTTCAAGTCGTCGAATTCGCCGTTGGCGCGTCGCACGTAGATGCCCGTCAGGATAAAGGCCGAAACAATCAGCCCGACACCGATCGGAATGCCCCACGTAATCGAAGACTCGGGGCTGATTTTCGCACCCAGAATATGCGGCCCGTAGGCAATCAAAAGGATGAATCCGGAGTACAGCCCAAGCATGATCGCCGAAAGAATCCAGGCGAATCGTTCTCTCTTGCTGACCAGCTCTTTGAAGCGCGAGCTGTTTTGTATCGAGAGGTAAATGCTGTCGTTCATTGTTTTTATCCTCGCAGCACAGATTTAGTTGGAACGGTATCCACTCTATGCGGCTGCCGGACAGGTTCCAGACGACCTTAGTATTAGAACGACATGACACAGCCGCCATTTTTCAGCATGCATTAAACAATGCGGGGGCGGGCTTGCTCGCGAAGGCGGAGTGTCAGCCAACATCGTTGCTGAATGACACACCGCTTTCGCGACCAAGCCCGCCCCACATAAAAAAACAAAAGGCCCCTTGGCATTTATGCCAAGGGGCCTCGAGAAGTGCTGACTAGGCGCCTCGGGTCAAATCATTTGATCCAGTCGGCAACGCGATCCGGGTGTTTGGCCACCCAATCTTTCGCTGCGGCTTCAGGCTTGGCGCCCTCTTGAATCGCCAACATGACTTCGCCGATTTCGTCTTTCGACGCCCACTGGAAGCTCTTCAAAAACTTCGCGACTTCAGGCGCTTTGGTTGCCAGCTCCTTGCTGCCGATGCTGTTCACGGTTTCAGCCGCGCCGTAAACGCCTTTCGGGTCTTCCAGGAAGCGCAGTTTCCACTTGGCGAACATCCAGTGCGGCACCCAACCGGTGACGGCAATGGATTCGTTTTTCTTCTCGGCACGGGTCAGCTCGGCAATCATGCCGGCGCCAGAACTGGCCTTGAGGGTGTAGCCGTCCAGGCCATAGTCCTTGATCGCCTGCTCGGACTTGAGCATCACGCCTGAACCGGCATCGATGCCGACGATACGATTTTTGAAGCTGTCGTCGGTTTTCAGATCAGCAATAGACTTGGCCTTGACGTACTCCGGCACGATCAGGCCGATTTTCGCATCCTTGAAGTTCGGGCCGTAATCGACGACCTGATCCTTGTTCTTGGTCCAGTATTCACCGTGAGTCACGGGCAACCACGCCGACAGCATGGCGTCGAGTTTGCCTGTGGCCACACCCTGCCACATGATCCCGGTGGCAACCGCTTGCAGCTTCACGTCATAACCGAGTTTCTGCCTGATCACTTCTGCGGCCACGTTGGTCGTGGCGACGCTGTCCGACCAGCCGTCTACATAACCGATCGTCACTGCCTTGCCTTCAGCGCTGGCCATCGTAGAACTGATCGCCAGCACCAAAGCGGCACCTGCGCCCAAGAGTCGTCGCATCTTCATCGTTACTTCCCCGAAAGTGCTGCGCTCGACGGATGCCGAGCCGCTCAACGTATTGTTATGGTGCACAGCGCCCCCATCACGCCTCACTGCAAACTCGTTCAAACATCAGCGGAGTACTGACGCCACGATAATCAACCTGACGCCAACCGCGACCTGCTCTGCCAGCGACCTCAAGGCATCGAGAAACGACATCAGAACGCCATTAATCGTGCCCCGTGAAAGTACGCACGCCAACCCCGCCCAAACTTTGCATGTCAAAATTATGCAGGCCACCAAGCACGGGACAAATGCAGGTAACATGCGCGGCTTTGTTCCCAGACGGCCTGACCATGCCCGCGACATCACGCTTTCCTTTTTTTGCTTATTTATTCGCCTGCCTGCTGGGGCTTTTTGCCCTCGGCGGTTTCTGGTATGGCCTCGGCAAACCGGTGATCCTGCCGGACGTGACCAGCGCAACGCACAAGCTGCAATGCGCCTCCTACACCCCGTTCGACAAAGACCAATCGCCGTTCGATGTACCGTTCAAACTGCGCCCCGAGCGCATGGACGCCGACCTCGCGCTACTGGCAACCCGTTTTGAATGCATCCGTACCTATTCCATGACCGGCCTCGAGGCTATACCCGATCTGGCGCGCAAGCATGGCTTGAAGCTGATGATCGGCGCCTGGGTCAACAGCAACCCGGTGGACACTGCCAAGGAAGTCGACCTGCTGATCGCCTCGGCCAATGCCAACGCCGATGTGGTGACTGCGGTGATCGTAGGCAACGAAACCCTGCTGCGCAAGGAAGTGACCGGCGCACAGTTGGCGACGCTGATTAACAAAGTCAAAAGTCAGGTCAAACAACCGGTGACCTACGCCGACGTCTGGGAGTTCTGGCTCAAGCACCCGGAAATCGCCCCCGCGGTGGACTTCCTGACCATCCATTTGCTGCCGTACTGGGAAGACGATCCGTCGAACATCGACGCCGCGCTGCAGCATGTGGCCGAAGTGCGCCAGGTGTTCGGCAACAAGTTCGCGCCCAAGGACGTGATGATTGGTGAAACCGGCTGGCCAAGCGAAGGCCGTCAGCGTGAAACCGCCTTGCCGAGCAGGGTCAATGAAGCCAAGTTCATTCGCAGCTTTGTGATCATGGCCGAGCAGCAAGGCTGGCATTACAACCTGATCGAGGCATTCGACCAGCCTTGGAAACGCGCCAGCGAAGGTGCGGTCGGGGGTTATTGGGGACTGTTCGACGCCGATCGCCAGGATAAGGGCGTACTCGCCGGGCCGGTCTCGAACGTGCCGTACTGGTCGCAATGGCTGATGGTGGGTGGCTTGATCTTCATCGGCACGCTGATCCTCGGCGGTCGCGTTCGCAGCACCCGCGCGGCGCTGGTTCTGCCACTGCTCGGTGCAGTGGCGGCCTGTTCGATTGGCGCTTGGGGCGACCTGGCCCGTGTCACCACCCGGTTTGCCAGTGAATGGCTGTGGGTCGCCTTGCTGACGGGGTTGAATGTGTTGGTGCTGGCGCATGCCGCGCTGACCTTGAGCGCTCGGACCGGCTGGCGTGAACGCGCCTTCGATGCACTGGAACGTCGTGCCGGCTGGTGGCTGGCAGCGGCAGGTTTTGCCGCGGCGGTGATGATGCTGGAGTTGGTGTTCGACCCGCGTTATCGCAGCTTCCCGAGTGTCGCATTCATCCTGCCGGCGCTGGTGTACCTGTGCCGGCCGGTCAGCGTGCCGCGTCGGGAAATCGCCCTGCTGACCTTCATCATCGGCGCCGGCATTGCGCCACAGCTGTATCAAGAAGGTTTGCAGAACCAGCAGGCCTGGGGTTGGGCGCTGGTGAGTGTGTTGATGGTGGCGGCGTTGTGGCGCAGCTTGCGGGTTCGCAAGGGGTGATCTTCAGCGCGGCTACCGGCCTCATCGCGGGCAAGCCCGCTCCCACAGGGTTTACGCAATCCTTGTGGGAGCGGGCTTGCCCGCGATGACGGATTATCAAACGCTACGAGAAGCCCGAACCAGACGCAAAGCAGCAATCACCACCGCAAACACCGCTAACGTGGTGTTGTACAACGCCAGCGCCGGAAATCCGAATACCAGCGCCAGCACCGCCAACCACCACCCCGCTCGCCCCGGCAGCACAAAACCGAGCACCGCAGCGGCCACTGCTGCCCAGCCCAGCACCTTGAAATGAATCATCAAACCCAGATTCGACCGAATCTGGCATTCCCAGCGACTGGCCTCATCAACGCAAACGCCAACCCATTGAGCATCCTCCATGAAGCCATAACGCGCGCCATAACTGGCGGCCAGCCATAACGGCAGAAGAACGAGCAACAGGATCACGGGCAGACGGCGGGACATGAAGCACTCCAATAAACGAAATCGGCGGCCAGCTTAATCCCCCGACCGCGGTAAGCAAGTGACATCAACAGATAACTGTTCATGAAATAGCTGCAAAGTGTATCGTCCTGCTACCGTTGCTCCGAAATCAGGCCGGTTTGGTACCGATCATGGCACTTTGGCGCAAATCCGATGGTCATAGCCTGCGAACTTCATCCGGCACCTTCCTCTAAGGGATCTAGTCATGCTCCGCTCCTTGCGCTGCGCCGCCCTGTTTGGCGGCTTGTTTTTAAGTGCGTCCGCACTGGCGGCCGACATTGATGCCGCCAGTTACGGCTACCCCCTGACCAACCCGTTCGAGGCGACTATCGCCACGACACCGCCGGAGTTACGCCCGGAATTGCCGCACGATGACGACATCAATCAGTCGGACCGCAGTGTCACGATGCGCCCCGAGCGTGAGTTCAACCTGCCGGACAACTTCTGGCCGGTAAAGCAACTCACCTATCGCATCGCCACGCAAGATCAAGCCGCACCGTTGATCTTCCTGATCTCCGGCACCGGTGCACGCTACGACAGCACCCTCAATGAGTACCTGAAAAAGCTCTACTACAAGGCCGGCTATCACGTGGTGCAACTGTCGTCGCCCACCAGCTACGATTTCATGAGCGCGGCCTCGCGCTTCGCCACCCCAGGCATAACCAAGGAAGATGCCGAAGACATGTACCGGGTGATGCAGGCTGTGCGGGCGCAGAACCCGAAATTACCGGTCACCGACTATTACCTGAGCGGCTACAGCCTCGGCGCCCTGGATGCGGCCTTTGTGGCGCACCTGGATGAAACCCGTCGCAGCTTCAATTTCAAGAAAGTCTTGCTGCTCAACCCGCCGGTCAACCTTTACACCTCGATCACCAACCTGGACAAGCTGGTACAAACAGAGGTGAAAGGCATCAACAACAGCACCACCTTCTATGAGCTGGTGCTGGACAAACTGACCCGCTACTTCCAGCAAAAGGGTTACATCGACCTCAACGATGCCCTGCTCTACGACTTCCAGCAGTCCAAGCAACACCTGACCAACGAGCAGATGGCCATGCTGATTGGCACTTCGTTCCGTTTCTCGGCGGCTGACATTGCCTTCACCTCGGACCTGATCAACCGTCGCGGCCTGATCACGCCACCGAAATACCCGATCACCGAAGGCACCACCCTCACACCATTCCTCAAACGCGCGCTGCAGTGCGATTTCGACTGCTACATCACCGAGCAAGTCATTCCGATGTGGCGCGCCCGCACCGACGGCGGCAGCCTGCTGCAATTGATCGATCAGGTCAGCCTGTATGCGCTCAAGGATTATCTGCACGGCAGCCCGAAAATCGCCGTCATGCACAACGCTGACGACGTGATCCTCGGCCCTGGCGACCTGGGGTTTCTGCGCCGGACCTTCGGCGACCGTTTGACTGTTTATCCATTGGGCGGCCATTGCGGCAACCTCAACTATCGCGTCAACAGCGACGCCATGCTGGAGTTTTTCCGTGGCTAAATACCCCCTGCTGATCGCATCGTTACTCTGTGCAGGCGTCGCCAACGCCGACAACAGCAAAGCCAATGCACCTGTGGTGGTCGATAGTGACGGCTTCAAGGAACCGCTGAGCAAACTCAAATTCAACCCGGGGCTGGATCAGCGCGAGTTCGAACGCTCGACGCTCAACGCGCTGAACGTCTACGACCCGCTGGAAGAGTGGAACCGCCGCGTCTACCACTTCAACTACCGTTTCGACCAATGGGTGTTCCTGCCCGTGGTCAACGGCTATCGCTACATCACCCCAAGTTTCCTGCGCACTGGCGTCAGCAACTTCTTCAACAACGTCGGCGATATTCCGAACCTGGTGAACAGCCTGCTGCAATTCAAGGGGCAGCGTTCGATGGAAACCACCGCGCGCCTGCTGCTCAACACCACCATCGGTGTCGCCGGCCTGTGGGATCCGGCCACCTCCATGGGGCTGCCGCGCCAGAGCGAAGACTTCGGCCAGACGCTAGGCTTCTACGGCGTACCGGGCGGCGCCTACTTCGTGCTGCCGATCCTCGGCCCGTCAAACCTGCGTGACACTGCAGGCCTGGTGGTGGATTACACCGGCGAATCGGCGATCAACTTCCTGAACGTGGCCGAAGTCAGCTCCAACCATCCGGAAGTCTGGGCCCTGCGCGCCGTCGACAAGCGCTATCAGAACAGCTTCCGCTATGGTCAGCTGAATACGCCGTTCGAGTATGAAAAAGTGCGTTACGTGTACACCGAGTCGCGCAAGCTGCAGGTTGCCGAGTAATTCTATCGGCAACAAAAAAGGCCATTCGATTTGCGTCGAATGGCCTTTTTTATGTGCGGTGTCTCAAACACCACCGCTCCCACACTCGATCGTATTGCCAGGCTTCAGCCTTTAACTGCTTTCCAGATTTTGCTCACGAACATCACCCCAACCAACACCGCCGCACCCGCCACAATCCCGGCCACCGCATTCAGCAATGTCGGCACGATAAACCCGGCTCCACCAGCACCTGCGCTGACACCCTCGATCCAGTGATGAACCACCGGCACGCCGTGGGTCAGAATCCCGCCGCCGACCAAAAACATCGCCGCGGTACCGATCACCGACAGGCTTTTCATCATGTACGGCGCTGCACGCAGAATCCCGCCGCCGATGCTTTTAGCCATTTGCCCAGGCTTCTGGGTCAGCCATAGACCGAGGTCATCGAGTTTGACGATGCCGGCCACCAGGCCATAGACGCCGATGGTCATGACGATGGCGATGCCCGAGAGCACGATCACTTGCTGGGTCAGCGAAGCGGCAGCCACGGTACCCAAGGTGATGGCGATGATTTCCGCCGAGAGAATGAAGTCGGTACGGATCGCCCCCTTGATCTTGTCCTTTTCGAACGCCACCAGATCGACCGCCGGGTTGGCCACAGCCTCGACCAGCTCTGCGTGTTCGGCCTGATCTTCAGCTTTGCTGTGGAGGAATTTGTGGGCGAGTTTTTCGAAACCTTCGAAGCACAGGTAAGCGCCACCGACCATCAACAATGGTGTGACCAGCCACGGAATGAACGCGCTGATGGCCAAGGCCGATGGCACCAGGATCAGCTTGTTGAGGAACGAGCCCTTGGCCACCGCCCACACCACCGGGATTTCCCGCTCGGCACGCACGCCGGAAACCTGCTGGGCATTGAGCGCCAGATCATCGCCAAGCACGCCGGCGGTCTTCTTCGCGGCCATTTTGGTCATCAACGCCACATCATCCAGTACGGTGGCGATGTCGTCGATCAGCACCAGCAAACTGCTTCCTGCCATGAATCAGGTTTCCTTCTTGAATGAATGCTGCGCAGCATAGCGCGACCGAGGGCACACGGGGGCATTCTTGAGCGCCGCGCGAGGCCGGTGCTACCATGCGCAACCGCCAGAACAGGCAAGGAACTCCTTGGTTTATGAGCACTATCCGCGAGCGCAACAAAGAACTGATCCTGCGTGCCGCCAGCGAAGAATTTGCCGACAAGGGCTTCGCTGCGACCAAAACCAGTGACATCGCGGCCAAGGCCGGGCTACCCAAGCCTAACGTCTACTACTACTTCAAATCCAAGGAAAACCTCTACCGCGAGGTCCTGGAAAGCATCATCGAGCCCATCCTGCAGGCCTCGACGCCGTTCAACGCCGATGGCGTGCCCAGCGAAGTGCTGAGCGGCTACATTCGCTCTAAAATCCGCATCTCCCGTGACCTGCCCTTCGCCTCCAAGGTGTTCGCCAGCGAAATCATGCACGGCGCCCCGCACCTGAGCCCCGACCTGGTCGAGCAACTCAACGGCCAGGCCAGGCACAACATCGACTGCATCCAGACCTGGATCGACCGCGGCCAGATCGCCCCGATCGACCCCAACCACCTGATGTTCAGCATCTGGGCCGCGACCCAGACCTACGCCGACTTCGACTGGCAAATTTCTGCGGTGACCGGTAAGGCCAAGCTGGATGAGGCCGACTATGAGGCGGCGGCGCAGACGATTATCCGGTTGGTGCTTAAGGGGTGTGAGGTGGACTGAACGACCGAGTGAACCCCAATCGCGGGCAAGCCCGCTCCCACAAGGATCGAGGGTGTTCACACATTTTGTATTCACCAGCAGGAACCTGTGGGAGCGGGCTTGCCCGCGATGGGCATAGGTATCTACACATCTCTAAAGTCTTCGGCTGGCCACCCAGCCGATGGCCTCTTTAGCAAAACCCGCCAGTTCCTGGGGCGTGTATTGCTCCAATGTCTCGCACATGGCCAAAAGCATGTATAAACCGGCCAGCAGCGCGGAAGCCGTCACCGGCTGCGAGCGCTTCATCTGTCGACCAGACAGACGGACCAAAAAATCCCGTGTTTGCTCAGCAAACTCCCCCTTAGCCCGCATCAGACGCCAACTGACAGCACATGCCTGACTGGCGATCAACAGCCGTTTGAACACCGCTTCACCGCTCTCTTGCTGCCAGTTTTCCAGCTGATGCCCACCCCCTTTAAGCAGTTTGAAGTAGGACTCGATACGCCAGCGCCAGTAATACCAGAGCGCCAATCGTTCATCTGCGACCTCTTGCTCAAGGTTGCTCAGCAAATACCATTCGGCCAGCAGGTGACCATCGGCTCCCAGTATTCGGCTCACGACGAGCCGGGCCGGCAACGGCTCACCAGACTTGCGCAGCGTCTTGCGGTCGGCCCTGTCTTTGGTGAAAGGCTGGGCTTGGCGAGTCAGCACGACGGCGGTTTCTCCCACCCATTGAATGGCCGGTTTTCCTTTGTAGTCCACCTTGCGAGTTTTGCGGTAGGTCATCTCGCGAGCAATTTGACTCAGGGCCCTCGATTGACCTGCATGACTGGCCGTGGAACCGGCCTTGACTCGCACCAGCCATTGCCGACCTTCGGCTGCCATTGCCTCAGGTGAGCGACCGAATCAGCCTCTCGATCCACGATATGGACAAGCGGCTTGGCAAAATTCTGCTGTTCCAGCCAAGTGATACGTTGTGTCAGTTCATGCAGATGCTTCTCAGGGGCCAGCACTTCTTCGGCTCGCGTGCTGAGCACGCCGTCCCTGGTCGCGCTAGATTCTGAGCAGGAGTACAGATCGGTGCACCGTCACGATCCGTGACGAGCAGGCTGCTTTGCAGCTCGTAACCGATGTCGCCCCGGTGGGTCATTTGCAGGCGATCAGCCTTGCTGTGGTGGTGCATGTAATTGAGCCGAGACCAATCATGCATGACCAGCGCGTAATCATCGCAGTCATCTCGACAACCCTCGTGGGCTAACGCCAGCAGCGGTTTAACCAGGTCAACGGGCCGAACCCGGTCATTGCTCAAAAATCGCCAAAGGGCTTGCGTCTGTGCAAAAGCCTTGTCGCTTCGCGGCAAGGCTTTCATCCCGGCGGCCAGCGCCGGTAGTCCATTACTGTGTCCCATGACTAACTCGTCGTATCGTTTTGTCAGTCGGGCATCTAGCCCGGTCATTTGATATCCATGCCGTCCCTTTATAGACCAGGATCGGGAGATGTGTAGATACCTATGCCGCGATTGGGGCGACTCGATCTGAAGTCTTAAAGCCAAATAGCATCCCACAAGGGATAGTCGCCAAGCCGCTCTACAAGCCCTGCCCGCAATGGATTCGCCACTACATACCGTGCGATCTTCACCAAGTCTTCTTCTCGCCTCAATGCCCGGTCGTGATAGCCCTGCTGCCAAAGTGGTCCATTCCTGTTACTGGAAAGATTCACCTCCCGCGTAATCAGTGACTTGGTTTGACGCATCAGATTACTGAGCGAACAGTTCTCCAACTCGACAAGCCAATGGAAGTGATCAGGCATAACGACCCATGCCAGTGAATTCACTAAGCCTGTGTTTTGTGCTTGGCGAAATTGATGAACAACCAATCTGCCCAATGCGAAATCCGCAAAAACCGGCTTGCGATCAAGTGTATTGGTAGTCAGTAAATAGATTCGATTGGGTTCGGCATAGCGCCCCGTTCGTAGGCGATGTGAAGCAGGAAGATCAGGCAATCCGTTGCCCCTTCATGATGGATTCATCAGAAGACTAGACCTGAGCAGCCCATAGACCGCGACAATCCGTTATCTGGATGTGTCCATGAAGCCGCCATCGCGGGCAAGCCCGCTCCCACAAGGATCGAAGGTGCTCACAGATTTTGTGTCCACCTACAAGGATCGAAGGTGTTCACAGATTTTGTGTTCACCTACAAGGATCGAGGGTGTTCCCACATTTTGTGTTCACCGCTGAACCTGTGGGAGCGGGCTTGCCCGCGATGACATTCGATCAGACGCTGAAAATCAACCAACCACCCCCGCATCCGCCCTCAACCCCTGCCCCTCAATCGCCCTGATCGCACACTGTTCATCGACATCAGACAAATCGCCGCTGATACCCACCGCTCCCAGCACAGTCCCGTCCTGATCCCGAACCAACACGCCGCCCGGCACCGGCACGACGCTGCCCTGCCCCAGGCTGTTCAGCGCGGCGAAGAAGGCCGGGCGTTGTTGGGCGTCTTGTGCCAGCAGGCGTGAGCCCTTGCCCAAGGCGATGGCGCCCCAAGCTTTGCCGATGGCGATCTGCGGGCGCAGCAGGCTGGCGCCGTCTTCGCGTTGCAGCGTTATCAAGTGCCCGCCGGCGTCCAGCACGGCAACGGTCAAGGGCGCGGCGGAGATTTCCCGGCCTGTGGAGATGGCCTGATTGGCCAGGTTGACTGCGACGTTCAAGGTTAAAGCGCTCATGGTGCCGTCCTCATCTTGTTATAGGGAAAGCCGTTGGATTGCTTTCTGTTGCGCAATCCGATGCAACAAATAGAACACAATGAATTATTTTTTTGTATACAATAATTTTCGAAAAGCGCCACATGCGACGAAAAGCCACAGTCCTTCGGGCTTCCGACGAATGAAACAGCTGCTTGAGAAAATGGATTGACCTGCGCCGTCCGCCGTGAATACACTCTGCGCAAAGCCACTTGTATACAATTACAAAACGTAAGAGGCACAAAACCATGAGCAAAATGAGAGCAATCGAAGCCGCCGTTCTGGTGATGCGCCGTGAAGGGGTTGATACCGCTTTTGGCATCCCCGGCGCCGCGATCAACCCGCTGTACTCCGCCTTGCAGAAGGTCGGTGGCATCGATCACGTCCTCGCTCGCCACGTTGAAGGCGCCTCGCACATGGCCGAGGGCTACACCCGCACCAAGGCCGGCAACATCGGCGTATGCATCGGCACGTCCGGCCCGGCCGGCACCGACATGGTCACCGGGCTTTACAGCGCCTCGGCCGACTCGATCCCGATCCTGTGCATCACCGGTCAGGCACCGCGGGCCCGGATGCACAAGGAAGACTTCCAGGCCGTCGATATCACCAGCATAGTCAAGCCGGTCACCAAGTGGTCGACCACTGTTATGGAGCCGGGCCAAGTGCCTTACGCGTTCCAGAAAGCCTTCTATGAAATGCGCTCCGGCCGCCCAGGCCCGGTGCTGATTGACCTGCCGTTCGACGTGCAGATGGCCGAAATCGAATTCGACATCGACGCCTATGAGCCGCTGCCGCTGGCCAAGCCGACCGCTAACCGCGTGCAGATCGAGAAGGCCTTGGCCATGCTTGATCAGGCTGAGCGCCCATTGTTGGTGGCCGGTGGCGGCATTATCAATGCCGACGCCAGCGAGTTGCTGGTGGAGTTCGCCGAGCTGACCGGCATTCCAGTGGTCCCGACCCTGATGGGCTGGGGCACCATCCCGGACGATCACCCGCTGATGGTTGGCATGGTCGGTCTGCAAACCTCGCACCGTTATGGCAATGCCACGATGTTGAAGTCGGACCTGGTGCTGGGCGTCGGTAACCGTTGGGCCAACCGTCACACCGGTTCGGTCGACGTTTACACCGAAGGCCGCAAGTTCATTCACGTCGACATCGAACCGACCCAGATCGGCCGCGTGTTCACCCCGGACCTGGGCATCGTGTCCGACGCTGCTGCCGCATTGACTGTGTTCATCGAAGTCGCTCGCGAATGGCAAGCCGCCGGCAAGCTGAAAAACCGCAGCGCCTGGCTGCAAGACTGCCAGCAACGCAAAGCCAGCCTGCAGCGCAAGACTCACTTCGACAACGTGCCGGTCAAGCCGCAACGTGTTTACGAAGAGATGAACCAGGTGTTCGGCAAGGACACCTGTTACGTCAGCACTATTGGTCTGTCGCAGATTGCCGGCGCGCAGTTCCTGCATGTCTACAAACCGCGTCACTGGATCAACTGCGGTCAGGCCGGCCCGTTGGGCTGGACCATTCCGGCAGCACTCGGCGTGGTCAAGGCTGATCCGACCCGCAAGGTGGTGGCGCTCTCGGGCGACTACGACTTCCAGTTCATGATCGAAGAACTGGCGGTGGGTGCGCAGTTCAAGCTGCCATACATCCACGTTGTGGTGAACAACTCGTACCTGGGGCTGATCCGTCAGGCTCAGCGCGGTTTCGACATGGACTACTGCGTGCAGCTGTCCTTCGACAACCTCAACGCTCCGGAACTCAACGGTTACGGTGTCGACCACGTCGCTGTCGCCGAAGGCCTGGGTTGCAAGGCGCTGCGGGTGTTCGAACCGGGTCAGATCCAGCCTGCCCTGCGCAAGGCTCAGGAACTGATCGAAGAGTTCAAGGTGCCGGTGATCGTCGAGATCATTCTGGAGCGCGTGACCAACATTTCCATGGGCACCGAGATCAACGCTGTCAACGAATTCGAAGACCTGGCGTTGGTCGGCAACGATGCGCCAACGGCGATTTCGTTGCTCGATTGATGATCGTTCCCACGCTCTGCGTGGGAATGCAGCCCGGGACGCTCCGCGTCCCAACAGCGGATGCAGAGCGTCCAATGAGGCATTCCCACGCAGAGCGTGGGAACGATAACTTTAAACGGGAGACTACCATGCCGCGTTTCGCAGCCAACCTGTCCATGCTGTTCACCGAGCAGGATTTTCTTGCCCGTTTCGACGCTGCCGCCAAGGCCGGCTTCAGTGGTGTCGAATACCTGTTCCCCTATGACTTCAGCTCTGCCGAAATCAAGGCCAGGCTCGATGCCAATGGCTTGACCCAGGTGTTGTTCAACCTGCCGGCCGGTGACTGGGCCAAGGGCGAACGCGGTATCGCGTGCCTGCCGGATCGGGTCGAAGAGTTCCGCGCCGGTGTCGACCTGGCCATTGCCTACGCCCAAGTGCTGGGCAACACCCAGGTCAACTGCCTGGCCGGTATTCGTCCACAAGGTGTCGACGATGCCACCGTGGAAAAGACCTTTGTCGCCAACCTCAAGTACGCGGCCGACAAGCTGCAAGCGGTGGGCATCAAACTGGTGATGGAAGCGATCAACACCCGCGACATCCCGGGTTTCTACCTGAACAACACGGCGCAAGCCCTGACGATTCGCGAACAGGTCGGCAGCGCCAACCTGTTCCTGCAATACGACATCTATCACATGCAAATCATGGAGGGCGACCTGGCCCGGACCATGGCTGCGCACCTGGGCGAGATCAACCACATCCAGTTGGCCGACAATCCAGGGCGCAACGAACCGGGTACGGGTGAAATCAACTACCGCTTCCTGTTCGAGCACCTGGACCGCATCGGTTATCAAGGTTGGGTTGGCTGTGAATACAAGCCGCTGACCACCACTGAAGCGGGTCTGGGCTGGTTGAAAACCCATAACGCGATTTGACACAGATCCTGAGGGAGCTGGCTTGCCTGCGATGGCATCACCGCGGTGTGTCTGACAGACCGTGTCGCCCGCATCGCAGGCAAGCCAGCTCCCACAAAAGCAGCCCCCCTATTTGCTTGAAGCAGCAATAAAAACAAGAGGATTTTCTCATGGCTAAAATCGGATTTATCGGCACCGGCATCATGGGCCACCCAATGGCGTTGAACCTGCAGAAAGCCGGTCACAGCCTGTTCCTGTCGGCGCACCACGACCCTGCGCCTGCCGACCTGGTGGCCGCTGGCGCCGTCGCGCTGGCGAACCCGAAAGAAGTGGCCCAGGAAGCCGAATTCATCATCGTCATGGTCCCGGATACTCCGCAGGTCGATGACGTGCTGTTCCGCGCCGACGGTGTTGCCGCCGGTGTGAGCAAGGGCAAAGTCGTGATCGACATGAGCTCGATCTCGCCAACCGCCACCAAAGCCTTCGCTGCCAAGATCAACGAAAAAGGCGCGCAGTACCTAGACGCGCCGGTGTCCGGCGGTGAAGTCGGCGCCAAGGCTGCGACCTTGAGCATCATGGTCGGCGGCGATGCCGATGCGTTCGAACGCGCCCTGCCGCTGTTCCAGGCCATGGGCAAGAACATCACCCTGGTCGGTGGCAACGGCGACGGGCAAACCGCGAAAGTGGCGAACCAGATCATCGTCGCCCTGAACATCCAGGCCGTGGCCGAAGCGCTGCTGTTCGCCTCGAAAAACGGTGCCGATCCGGCCAAGGTGCGTGAAGCGCTGATGGGCGGTTTCGCGTCGTCAAAGATCCTTGAAGTTCACGGCGAACGCATGATCAAGGGCACCTTCGACCCGGGCTTCCGCATCAGCCTGCACCAGAAGGACTTGAACCTGGCCCTGGCCGGCGCTCGCGAACTGGGTATCAACCTGCCGAACACCGCCAATACCCAGCAAGTGTTCAGCACCTGCGCGGCTATCGGCGGCAGCAACTGGGACCACTCGGCGCTGATCAAGGGCCTGGAACACATGGCGAATTTCTCGATTCGCGATAAGTAACACCGATCTGAAGCTGGCTCGGTTCCTGTGGGAGCTGGCTTGCCTGCGATTCAGGAGACTCGGTCTACCTGAAAGACCGCGTCGCCTGAATCGCAGGCAAGCCAGCTCCCACAGGACCGCGTCGCAATACTTGCTTTTGCTCTATCCCAATAACAAGAATTCCGGGAGCCCGCCATGTCGGTCGATCCGCAACAACTGCTGCGCGAGCTGTTTGCCACAGCCATCGACGCGGCCCATCCGCAGCACGTCCTCGAAGCCCATTTGCCCAAAGATCGCAGCGGTCGGGTGATCGTCATTGGCGCCGGTAAAGCCGCAGCGGCCATGGCCCAGGTGGTCGAGCGCTGCTGGCAGGGCGAAGTGTCCGGCCTGGTGGTGACCCGCTACGGCCACGGCGCCCCGTGCGAAAAAATCGAAGTGGTCGAAGCCGCGCACCCGGTGCCGGATGCGGCTGGTTTGGCTGTCGCGAAACGGGTGCTGGAACTGGTCAGCGACCTGAGCGAAGACGACCGCGTGATCTTCCTGCTGTCGGGCGGTGGCTCTGCCCTGCTCGCGTTACCCGCCGCAGGCATCACCCTCGCCGACAAACAGTCGATCAACAAAGCCCTGCTCAAATCCGGCGCGACCATCGGCGAGATGAATTGCGTGCGCAAGCACCTCTCGGCGATCAAGGGCGGTCGTCTGGGCAAAGCCTGCTGGCCGGCCACGGTTTACACCTATGCGATTTCCGATGTGCCGGGCGACCTCGCCACGGTCATCGCGTCCGGCCCCACCGTGGCCGACCCGAGCACCTCGGCCGAAGCGCTGGCGATCCTCAAGCGCTATGGCATCGAAGTTCCAGCCTCGGTGCGTAACTGGCTGCAAAGCCCGGAATCGGAAACGGTCAAACCCGGCGATCCGAACCTGGCCCGCAGTCATTTCCAGTTGATCGCCCGCCCACAGCAATCGCTGGAAGCGGCGGCGGTGAAAGCCCGTCAGGCCGGTTTCAGTCCATTGATTCTCGGCGATCTGGAAGGCGAATCCCGGGACGTGGCGAAAGTCCACGCCGGCATTGCGCGGCAGATCGTCCAGCACGGCCAGCCGTTGGCAATGCCGTGTGTGATTCTGTCCGGCGGCGAAACCACCGTCACCGTGCGCGGCAATGGCCGTGGCGGACGCAACGCTGAATTCCTGCTGAGCCTGACCGACAGCCTCAAAGGCCTGCCCGGCGTCTACGCGCTGGCCGGTGACACCGACGGTATTGACGGCTCCGAAGACAACGCCGGCGCCATCATGACCCCGGGCAGTTACGCTCGCGCTACCGCCCTCGGCCTGAGCGCCAGCGATGAACTGGACAACAACAATGGCTACGGCTATTTCGCCGCGCTGGATGCGCTGATCGTCACCGAGCCGACCCGCACCAACGTCAACGACTTCCGCGCCATTCTGATTCTCGAGAGCCCTAAACATGACGCCTGATAAGAAGGTCAAAATCCTCGCCACCCTTGGCCCGGCCACCAACGGAATCGACGACATCCGTGAGCTGGTGCTGGCCGGGGTCAATATCTTTCGCCTGAACTTCAGCCACGGCGATCACGCCGACCACGCCCAGCGCTATCAATGGATTCGTGAAGTCGAGCGTCAGCTGAATTACCCGCTGGGAATTCTGATGGACCTGCAAGGCCCGAAATTGCGGGTCGGCAAATTCGCTCAAGGCAAAGTGCAGCTGCATCGCGGTCAGGCCTTGCGTCTGGACCTGGACCCAACGCCGGGCGATGAGCGCCGGGTCAACTTGCCTCACCCGGAAATCATCGCAGCACTGGAGCCAGGCATGGACCTGCTGCTGGACGACGGCAAGCTGCGCCTGCGGGTGGTCACCAAGTATGCCGACGCCATCGACACCACGGTGCTCAATGGCGGCGAGCTGTCGGATCGCAAAGGCGTCAACGTGCCGCAAGCGGTGCTGGATCTGAGCCCGCTGACCGCCAAGGATCGTCGTGACTTGAGCTTCGGTCTGGAGCTGGGGGTGGATTGGGTCGCGCTGTCGTTCGTGCAACGCCCGGAGGACATCCGCGAAGCCCGCGCACTGATCGGCGACAAGGCGTATTTGATGGCGAAAATCGAGAAGCCATCGGCCGTGACTCAACTGCGGGAAATCGCCGAATTGAGCGATGCGATCATGGTCGCTCGCGGTGACCTGGGCGTGGAAGTCCCGGCCGAGAGCGTGCCGCAGATTCAGAAAAACATCATCAGCACCTGCCGCCAACTCGGCAAACCGGTGGTGGTGGCGACGCAGATGCTGGAGTCGATGCGCTTCTCCCCTGCCCCAACCCGCGCCGAAGTCACTGACGTCGCCAACGCGGTGGCCGAAGGCGCGGACGCGGTGATGCTGTCGGCGGAAACCGCATCCGGCGAGTATCCGCTGGAAGCGGTGCAGATGATGAGCAAGATCATCCGTCAGGTGGAAAACGGCCCGGACTATCAGGCCCAACTGGACGTGAGCCGACCGAAAGCCGAGGCCACGGTGTCGGACGCGATCAGCTGCGCCATCCGCCGCATCAGCAACGTGCTGCCGGTGGCGGTGCTGGTGAACTACAGCGAGTCTGGCACGTCGAGTCTGCGGGCGGCGCGGGAACGGCCCACGGTGCCGATCCTCAACCTGACGCCGAACCTGCAAACCGCGCGGCGGTTGACGGTGGCGTGGGGCGTGCATTCGGTGGTCAATGATCGACTGCGCCAGGTGGATGAAGTGTGCTCAACGGCGTTGGAGATTGCGCAAGCACAGGGGATGGCTCAGCGGGGGGATACGTTGTTGATCACGGCGGGAGTGCCGTTTGGGCAGCCTGGGTCGACCAATTCGTTGCGCATCGAGACATTAATCTAACCCCCCTCACAATGATCGTTCCCACGCTCTGCGTGGGAATGCAGCCCGGGACGCTCCGCGTCCCAAGAGCAGACGCAGAGCGTCCATTGAGGCATTCCCACGCAGAGCGTAGGAACGATCTGTACTGACTGCCCCATCATGCCTGCCAACCACTTCAACACCCACTGCCCCGACTGGGCCACTGCCCTGCTCAACGGTTTCAGCCAGATCTTTCTCCAGCGCCATCCGCTGTGCGGGCTGCTGTGTCTGTTGGCGATTCTGTTCAGCGCGCCGGCCTTGCTCGGCGGTGCGTTGCTGGGAGGTGTCGCCGGGTTGCTCACCGCGCAACGTCGCGGGCACGCCAAGGCTGATCGTCAGGCCGGGCTGTTCAGCTACAACGGTATTCTGCTCGGTCTGCTGCTGAGCCTTTATTTCCCATGGTCGGTGCTGTTGCCACCGCTGATCATTGCCGCTGGGGGCCTGAGCGCGATGCTCACTCAGCAATGGCTCAAAGGCGCCCGTGATCATCATTGTCTACCGGCTTACACCGCACCCTTCGTTGGGTTGAGTTGGTTGTTGCTCAGCTTTGCCGCCCCACAGCAACCCCTTCCTCCGATCGAACTGAATACCCTCAACCTGCTCGCCGCCGAATTGAAAGGCCTCGGGCAAGTCATGTTCCTCGGCCATCCACTGGCCGGCGCACTGATTGCCGCCGGACTACTGATCGCCGACCGCCGCGCCTTCCTGTGGGCGCTGCTCGGCTCCGCCGCCGGCCTCGGATTCGCCTTGCTGCATCACGACACCTCCAGCGCATTACAGGGTTTGAGCGGCTACAACCCGCTGCTCGCCGCCCTCGCCTTCAGCCCGCAACGCCGCCAACCGTGGTTGCCGCTACTTGGCATTCTGCTGGCTGTGTTGCTCACACCGGGGTTCGCCGCACTCGGCCTGGCCACGCTGACCGCGCCTTTCATCCTCGCCTGCTGGCTGATTCGTGCAGGCATTCGAGTGCTGCGCCAGGCCGCCATGGACAGCGCGCCTTGCACTACCGGGGAGAATCACCCTAGGCTTCGCTGATTCTCGGTTCAGGCGTTTCCCATGGACAGCAGCAAAAACTGGCGCGAAGCGCTTTACGTCATCATTTTCCAAGCGGATACCCCGGCGGGACGGCGCTTCGACAGCATCTTGCTGTTGATCATCCTCGCCAGCCTGGTGATCGTGGTTCTGGACAGTATCGACAGCGTTCACCAGAACTACGCCGATATGCTGGCGTACATCGAATGGGGCTTCACCGTCATTTTCGCCATCGAGTACGGCCTGCGTCTTTACTGCTCACCCAAGCCGCTGCGCTACGCGTTCAGCTTCTATGGGCTGGTGGATTTGCTGGCGATCGTGCCCGGTATTCTCGCGCTGTATTACAGCGATGCGCAGTACCTGCTGATTATCCGGATCATTCGGATGCTGCGGATTTTCCGCGTGCTCAAGCTCAGCCCGTATCTGAAGCAAGCCAACTATTTGATGACAGCGCTGCGCGGCAGCAAGCAGAAGATCGTGGTATTTCTGCTCAGCGTCAGCACCCTGGTAACGGTGTTCGGCACGCTGATGTACGTGATCGAAGGCCCTGAACACGGCTTCACCAGCATCCCCAAAGGCATCTATTGGGCTATCGTCACCCTGACCACCGTGGGCTTTGGCGACATCGTGCCCAAGACGCCATTGGGTCAGGTGGTTTCGTCGCTGGTAATGATCACCGGTTACTCGATCATCGCCGTGCCAACAGGGATTTTTACCGCGGAACTGGCCAACGCCATGCGCGGCGAACAACTGCAACACGATTGCCCGACCTGCAAGAAAAATAGTCACGAACACGGCGCAGCATTTTGCTCGCGTTGCGGCAATGCGCTGTTCAAGAAACTGGAATAAGCAAAGTGCTTTTTAATCTTTAAAGGACTATGCGAGCCCGGCTATAGTCGCCGGCAAATTGCCAACACTTTCCATAGAACATGTTTGATAAAATAAGGAATGCGCAGTGAAAAAACTCTTTGGCGCCTCACTTCTGGCCTCTGGCCTGGCCTTGAGCAGCGTGGTTCAGGCTGCACCAACCCTGCTTAACGTTTCCTACGACGTGATGCGAGATTTCTACAAGGACTACAACGCCGCCTTCCAGAAACACTGGCAAGCCGAGCACAACGAAAACATCACGCTGCAGATGTCCTTCGGCGGCTCCAGCAAGCAAGCGCGTTCGGTGATCGATGGCTTGCCGGCTGACGTCATCACCATGAACATGGCTACCGACATCAACGCCCTGGCGGACAACGGCAAACTGATCCCGGACAACTGGGTTACGCGCCTGCCAAACAACAGCGCGCCATTCACGTCGGCCACCGTGTTCATCGTCCGCAAAGGCAACCCGAAAGCCCTGAAAGACTGGCCTGACCTGCTCAAGGACGGCGTGCAAGTGATCGTCCCCAACCCGAAAACCTCAGGCAACGGCCGCTACACCTATCTCTCGGCCTGGGGCTATGTGCTGAAAAATGGCGGTGACGAAAGCGCGGCAAAAGCCTTCGTCGGCAAACTGTTCAAACAAGCCCCGGTGCTGGATACCGGCGGCCGTGCAGCCACTACCACGTTCATGACCAACCAGATCGGCGACGTGCTGGTGACCTTCGAAAACGAAGCGGAAATGATTGCGCGTGAGTTTGGTCGTGATCAGTTTGAAGTGATTTACCCGAGTGTTTCCGCCGAGGCCGAGCCGCCAGTGTCTGTGGTCGACAAAGTGGTCGAGAAAAAAGGCACTCGCGCTGCCGCCGAGGAATATTTGAAGTACCTGTGGTCGCCGGCAGGTCAGGAAATTGCAGCTGCCAACTACCTGCGTCCACGTGATCCGGCGGTATTGGCCAAGTACACTGACCGCTTCCCGAAAGTTGATTTCCTTTCGGTGGAGAAGACCTTTGGTGACTGGCGCACCGTGCAGAAGACCCACTTCAATGATGGTGGGGTTTTTGATCAGATTTACAGCGGTCAGTGATTCCTGACTCCAATGAAAAGGCGACCTGCAAAGGTCGCCTTTTTTGTGGGGGTTTGCGTCATACCGTTACATTGGCGGGGTTAGGCCGTCCTTGCCCGCTGCAATCGGGACTGTCAGAAATTTTGTGTTCGGGCATAACATGTTGAAAAGGAGCATGTATGCCGACCAAAAAGAAACCGGCCTCGGAGGCCAAAACCCAGCTTCCTTCGATTCCGAAGGAGCTGATCGATCAGTTCGTTAAAGGCCCAATGAGCGCCGAGGCGATTCAGGACGCATCCATGGCGTTCAAAAAGGCGCTTATCGAGCGAGCCCTTGGCGCGGAGCTGGGTCACCACCTTGGCTACCCTCAGGGCGCGGAGCGCCCTGAGGAGTCGAGTAACCAGCGCAACGGCAAAAGCAGCAAGACCGTGCTGACCGATGATGGCCCGCTGCGTCTGGACATTCCTCGGGATCGCGATGGCAGCTTCGCGCCAATGCTGATCCCCAAGCATGAGCGTCGGTTCACGGGCTTCGACGACAAAATCATTGCCATGTACGCCCGTGGCATGACCGTCCGAGAGATCCGGGCATTCCTTTCGGAGCAGTACGGGACCGATGTTTCCCATGATTTCATCAGCTCGGTCACTGACGCAGTGTTGGAGGAAGTGACTGCCTGGCAACAACGCCCGCTTGAGCCGATGTATCCGGTGATTTTCTTCGATGCGCTGCGGGTCAAAATCCGTGAGGAAGGACTGGTTCGCAACAAGGCCATCTACCTGGCTCTGGGCGTGCTGCCGGACGGCACCCGAGACATTTTGGGCATCTGGATTGAGACCACTGAGGGGGCCAAGTTCTGGATGAAGGTCTTCAACGACCTCAAGACCCGTGGCGTTGAGGATGTATTGATCGCGGTAACTGACGGCCTTAAAGGCATGCCAGAAGCCTTGAGTGCGGTGTTTCCGACGACGACCTTGCAGACCTGCATCGTGCACCTGATCCGTAACAGTCTTGATTACGCCTCCTGGGACAAGCGCCGCGAGTTGGCCAAAGCCCTCAAGCCGGTTTATCAGGCGCTTAACGTTGAAGCTGCCGAGCAAGCTCTGGACGCATTTGAAACGGGGCCTTGGGGCAAACAATACCCAACAGTCGTAGCCGCTTGGAGACGTGCCTGGGATCGAGTCATCCCGTTTTTTGTCTTCCCGCCTGCCATCCGAAAAGTGATCTACACCACTAACGCCATCGAGAGCATCAATGCTCAGTTGCGCAAGATCATCAAGACAAGAGGCCACTTCCCGACTGATGATGCAGCGACGAAGCTGATCTGGCTGGCACTGCAAAACATCACGGCCAATTGGGGCAGCGCAGCGCACGACTGGAAGAGCGCAATGAATCAGTTTGCGATTCTTTATGGCGATCGATTTACCAGGTCAAACTGGTGAAATGAGGGCTTGCCTTATGGCAGGCCGTTACCGGCCCGCACACAAAAAATCTGACACTCCCCTGCAATCGAGCATGCAATCGGTCCAAATGAACGGCCTCTCAATCATTCTTCAGAGGCATGATTACTATCAGCCTATTCCCTCTTCCGCCGCTCTAGCCAGCCGATTAGCCTCCCCCGCATTCCTTCTTGTTCAACGAGACCCGTTATGAACCCAACGACTCAGGTGCCCCTTGGTGCCGCCACAATGACCCGAGGCATGGTGCTGCTCTTCGCCTTCTGCTGCGGCGCTATCGTGGCCAACATCTACTACGCCCAGCCGATCATCGGCCTGATCGCGCCGGATATCGGCCTGACCGACACCATGGCCAGCCTGATCGTTTCGCTGACGCAGATTGGTTATGCGCTGGGTCTGTTCTTCCTGGTGCCGCTGGGTGATCTGCTGGAAAACCGCCGCTTGATGATCATCACCACCGTGGTGGCGATTGCCAGTCTGCTGGGCGCGGCATTCACCGATCAGCCGAACGTGTTTCTGCTGATCTCGTTGCTGGTGGGGTTCAGCTCGGTGTCGGTGCAGATCCTGATTCCACTGGCCGCCCACCTGGCGCCGGAAGAATCGCGTGGCCGCGTGGTCGGCGGCATCATGGGCGGTTTGCTGCTGGGGATTCTACTGGCTCGACCAGTGTCCAGCGTAGTAGCCGACCACTTCGGCTGGCGTGCGATGTTCGTAATCGCAGCGGTGTTGATGGCGGCAATCAGTATCGTGCTGGCCCTGACCATTCCCAAGCGCCAGCCCGATCACAGCGCTTCTTATGGCCAGTTGTTGGGTTCGCTCTGGACGCTGTTGCATCAGCAGCCGGTGTTGCGTCAACGCGCGTTTTACCAAGCCTGCATGTTCGCCACCTTCAGCCTGTTCTGGACTGCAGTGCCGCTGGAACTGTCGCGTAATCATGGCTTGTCGCAAACCCAGATCGCGATCTTCGCCCTGGTCGGCGCCATCGGTGCGATTGCCGCTCCTATTGCCGGTCGACTGGCCGATGCCGGCCATACCCGCATCGCCTCGCTGCTGGCCCTGCTATTCGCCAGCCTGAGCTTCCTGCCCGCCTTCATCCATCCGGTTTACAGCGTTATCGGCCTGGCGGTGACGGGTGTAGTGCTGGATTTCTGCGTACAAATGAACATGGTCCTCGGCCAGCGCGAGGTCTACACCCTCGACGCTAAAAGCCGCGGCCGTCTGAATGCGCTGTACATGACCAGCATCTTTGTCGGTGGTGCGTTTGGCTCTTCGGTGGCCAGCGCGGTGTATGAGCATGGTGGCTGGTTGTGGATCGTGATTGTGGGTAGTGCGTTTCCGTTGTTGGCGTTGTTGCGGTTTTTGAGCGTTTCGCAGAGGCATTCGTTGGCGACGGCTTAGGACGCTAAAAGCTTCGCGGGCAAGCCTCGCTCCTACAGGGGTAATGCAAGACATGTAGGGGCGAGGCTTGCCCGCGAAGGCGATTCGACTGATACCACTCAATGCCGAACCAGCTTCTCCATCGCTGCATCCGCGAGAAAGGAGGAGCGGCTTTTGACATTGTGCTCTCGCACATAACGGTCAATGCGCTGGATCACGTAGCCCGGCAGCGTCACGTTGACCTTCTCGGTCTTGCCCAGATACGGTGAGATGTCGAGCTCCAGCATCCCCCAACCCATGTCGGCAAATTCCGGATTCTCGCGGTGCGCAGCCGCTGAGGTCGGCATCGGAATTGACTCCCCGTCTGCCATGATCTCCTGCAGCATGATGTGGGCAATTTCGACCGCCGCGTTGTAAGCATCTTCAAACGTATCCCCGGCCGTAACGGCACCAGGAATATCGGGGATCTGAATACCGATGGCGGTGTTCTCGTCGCCCCACTCGATACAGATTGGGTATTGCATTATGGATCTCCTGCCAAACTGGCTCCCGGGCAATAAAGCCCGGCTCGCCTCCTGATGCTTTTGACCGTCCCGATCGGCAAATCCTTCTTCGGATGAGGCACGGGTATCGTGTAAGGGTTGTAACGGTGAGTGAAGATGTGATGACTGCCGGTGACCCGTTCCAATGCCCAGCCCGCCTCTATCAGTTCCTTGATCAATAACCTGCTCTGCACCACCAGCCTCCTTGCTCCGGCCCAAACAAAAATAACCCTAGAGTTACTTTTACTCAAGCACAAAAATCCGGATCACGACGCTCGGTTGTTTTACAGGGTGTTGATTTGAGCGGACCTACGAAGGCGCGGTCGTTTGTCGATTACGTCCAGACTTGCTGGACAGTGAGCCTTAAACAAGCTCTTGTTTCGTTTATTGCGATTTTCGTTTGATTCGAATAGCCTTCCAGCATCGCTACTCAGAATGTTGGAATTTCATTATGTCCTTAATCATCCACCCACCGATCAACCTCCCAATGGCGCGCGAAGTTCAGGCTGCTATCGAAGGCCAGCGAGCTCTCGCTGCCTATCTCGCGACTCAATTCGAAACCCAACGCATCCAGATTTTCGACGAGCAGAATGAAGCTCACAGCGTCGAACTGCCCACTTCAGCCCTTCGATTGCTGGTCGACATCCTCGCTGCATTGGCAGAAGGCAATGCGGTAAAGGTCGTCCCGGTTCATGCGGAACTGACCACCCAGGAAGCGGCGGACTTGCTCAATGTCTCACGCCCGCACCTGATCAAACTGCTGGAGTCCGGCGAGTTGTCCTACCACAAAACCGGCAAGCACCGACGTGTGCGCTTTGCCGATTTGATGGACTATAAGAACCGGCGCGACACCGCCAGCGAGCAAGCAATGACGCTTCTCGCCGAGCAAGCACAAGCGTTAAGGACAGGATACGAGTGAGGCACTCCCCTTTTACCGCTGTATATGACGCATGTGTTTTGTACCCCGCTCCCTTGAGAGACTTTCTGATGTGGCTCGCGCTCTCCGGACGTTTCAGGGCGCGATGGTCACTGGAGATACACAACGAATGGAAGCGCAATCTGCTGAAAAACCGCCCGGACCTGACAATAGAGCAATTGGATCGCACGTCCGACTTGATGGATCAGGCCATACCCGATGCTTGCGTATCCGGTTACGAAAAGCTGATCGAAGGGCTCACCCTACCCGACATCGATGACCGACATGTTCTGGCTGCCGCCATACGCTGCAACGCCAGTGTCATTGTGACTTTTAATCAGAAAGATTTTCCCGATGAAACACTCGGGCCTTTTGGCATCGAGGTGCAGCATCCTGACGAGTTCGTCGATAACCTCTTTGACCTGGACCCGGCAGCGGTTGTCGCGGCAGCACAACGGCAACGCAAACAGCTAAAGATGCCGCCGATGGATGTCGCCACCTATCTTGATCTGCTCTTGCGCCAAGGCCTGATTCAGTCGAGCAAGGCGTTGACCCACTACCGAGCGATTCTTTAATCGCCTCTCACAAACCCCAAAAAGCAAAACGGCGATCCTCAGATCGCCGTTTCTATTCACTGCCCGAATTTTCTGCCTAACCCACCCGGCACGCCATGGATGTCCGTCTCTTCCCACGGCCCATTCGGGCTGATCGAGCGGCTCCAGCCGTTGTTCCAGCGGTAGTAGGTGCGCTGGCGGTAGAAGGTATTGGTCTGATCATCGAGGACGTAAACGCCGAGTTTCGCGTCCCAATGGCTATTGCCACCTGGTGGCGGGGCGAAGCTGGCGGAGGTGCGTGGCATCGGCTTGGACGGCTTGACCGGGGTGCTCGGTTTACTCGGGACCGTCGACGGAGGTGGTTTGGTGCTTGGCCCCGAAGGCGGAATTGGCGGCAGCCGTGTGGGCTCGGGCTGCTGGACCGCACAGGCGCTTAACCCCAAAACCATACTGAGGAGAGTGATACGAGCGATGGCGGTCATGGTGGCGTTTCCTGTTATTTATCCGGGCTGTCGATGGTCAGTTTTTGTTGCGCGGTGGTGCTGGTGGCCAAGGGTTGGCTGCGACCGATCCATTCGCCGGCAGTCGGTTGGCCGGCACGAGAGATGCGCGCAACCAGTTGGACTTCAGGGAAGTTCGACAGTTTCAACTGCGGCATCATCGCATCGGCATCACCCAGTTCGACGGTTGCTGGCAAGTCGGCGACAGTCAGACGCTTGGCGGCCAGCGGCGCGGGCGGGCCGGAGATGGCGCGGGCGAAGATGAACACGCTGTCACCCGGCTGGACCTTGGCTTTGAGCTCTGGCGCCAGATCGACATGCACTTTGAGCAGTGCTGCAGCTTTGGCCGCAGGTGCCTGGGCAACCTTGCCACCACTGGCTTCGAGTTTCTCGGCGGCCCGAGTAATGCCGCCTTGCAGCGCGGCGCGGGATTTATCATCCGGCGGCAGTTGCGCCAGCAGGCGATTCCAGTAGTCGATGGCGTCCTGGTAACGCTCGCCTTCAAAGGCCGCGATGCCCAGCAGACCGAGGCTGGTGACTTCTTTCGGATCAGCTTTCAGCGCTTCGTCGGTCAGGGCCTGGATCTTGTCCGACCACTTCTTGCCGTCGGCGAAATATTGGGCCTGAGCCCATTGACCGAGCAGTTCCGGTTGACGGCCAGCCAGGGCCACTGTGCGTTCGAAGATCTTCGCCGCATCGGCCGGACGGTCCTGAGCCATGTAGGTGCGGCCGAGGAAGTACAGGCCTTCGGCCGAGTCCGGTTGGGCCGCGACCGCACGCTCCAGGCGACGGGTCATCTCTTCCATCGACTGCGGCGCCTGGGCGAACTCGCGGGTCAGCTCGACTTTGTCGCTGGCGCCGAAATGCAGGTACAGCCCAAGGCCCAGCACCGGCACCAGAATCGCCGCCAGCAATGGCAATGGCTTGCCCAGACGCGACACGCGCGGCGCCTCGACGCCCTCGGTGTCGGCGAGCAGTTCACGGGCAGCTTCGGCGCGGCCGGTGTCCATTTGTTCGGCGCTGAGCACGCCCTCTTCCTGCTGAGTCTGCAACTCAGCCACGCGCTCCTGATAAAGCGCGACGTTCAGTGCCGTGCGGTCCTCTTCAAGCTGAGCGCGGCGACCACGCAGAACGGGGATCAGCAGAAAACTCAGGGCAACCAGGAGCAGCAGGCCTGCAGCGAGCCAGAAATCAATCATGCTTGGTTTTATCCAACAGGTGGTCGAGGCGCTCGCGCTCATCAAAAGAAAGCGTGTCCGGGCTGTCTGTGCGTTGCACGCGACGACGGCGGACAATCACGGCGATGATCACAAAACCGCCCAGCAGCAGGCCGGCGGGGCCGAACCAGAGGAGTGCGGTTTTGGCGTTGAGGGCAGGTTTGTAGCGGACGAAGTCACCGTAGCGGTCGACCATGAAATCGATGATTTGCTGGTTGTCCTTGCCCTCGCCGAGCATGCGGAAAATCTCTTTGCGCAGGTCAGCGGCGATCGGTGCGTTGGAATCGGCGATGTCCTGATTCTGGCACTTGGGGCAACGCAGTTCCTTGGTCAGCTCGCGAAAACGCTCACGGTCGCCTTCTTTGGCGAACTCATAGGTGTCGATGGCCGCGTGGGCTACACCGGCCATGCTCAAACCCAGCACCGCGGCGGCAATCCAGCGCTTCATGGCTTGGCCTCATCGACCAGCGCCTGATACTTGGCCGCCAGCTTTTCACGCCAGACTTGTTCGTCGATCACACCGACGAATTTGTCGCGGATGATGCCTTTGGCGTCGATGAAGAAGGTTTCCGGTGCGCCGTACACGCCGAGGTTCAGGCCCAGGGTGCCGGCATCGTCACGGATGTCCAGTTGATACGGGTTGTGGAACTCGGCCAGCCACTTCAAGGCATCGGCGTTGACGTCCTTGTAGTTGACGCCGTAGATCACCACGCCCTTCTCGGCCAGTTTGTTCAGCACCGGGTGCTCGACCCGGCAGGAAATGCACCAGGTGCCCCAGACGTTGACCAATGCCGGTTTACCCAGTAGGTCCGCTTTGGTCAGGGTTTTGTCACCCTGCACCGAGGGCAGCGAAAAATCCGGGAACGGTTTGTTGATCATTGCCGAAGGCAGCTCGGCCGGGTTCAGGTACAGACCCCGATACAGAAAAACAGCAACCACCAGAAAAATCGCCAGTGGCAACAGCATCAACCAACGTCTCATGCGGTGGCTCCCGTCATGCCGAGCGCTTCACGCACGCGGCTTTTTACCTTGACCCGATAACGACGATCCAGCGCCGCCAGCAATCCGCCGAGACCGGTGAGCAACCCACCGAACCAGATCCAGCGCACGAACGGTTTGACGTGTACGCGGACCGCCCAGGCGCCCTCGCCCAGCGGCTCGCCCAATGCGACGTAAAGGTCACGGGTGAAACCGGCGTCGATCCCGGCTTCGGTCATCACCGAGTTCTGCACGGTATACAGGCGTTTTTCCGGGTGCAGCACGCTGATTTCCTTGCCATCGCGGATCACCCGGATGGTGCCTTTGTCGGACGTGAAGTTCGGTCCTTCGAAGTGCTTGGCGCCTTCGAACACAAATTGATAACCGGCCAGGCTCATGGACTCACCCGGCGCCAGGCGCAGATCGCGCTCGGCACTGTTCTGGCTCGACAACACGACACCCAGCGCGCACACGGCAATGCCCAAATGCGCGATTTGCATGCCCCAATAGCTGCGAGTCAGGGTCGGCAGACCTTTGATCAGGCCCTTGTGGCGAGTCTTGTCGAAGATATCCCGCACACCGGCCAGTAACACCCAGGCAGCCAGCATGAACGTCGCCAGCACTGCCCAGTTGAAATCGCCGTAAGCGACGCCGGCCACCACGGCCAGCGCAGCGCTGCCGAGCAACACCGGGGTCAACATGCTCATCAGCCATTTGACCGGGGTGTCTTTCCAGCGCACCAGCATCCCGACCGCCATCACCACCATCAGCAACGCCATCAATGGAATGAACAACGCGTTGAAGTACGGCGGGCCGACCGACAGTTTGGCGCCGGTCATCGCATCGAGAATCAGCGGGTACAAGGTGCCGAGCAGGATCATCGAAGCGGCCACCACCAGCACCAGGTTATTGCCCAGCAACAGGGTTTCCCGAGACCAGAGGTTGAAGCCGACGTGGCTCTTGACCACCGGAGCGCGCAGGGCAAACAGCGTCAGCGAGCCGCCGACTACGAACAGCAAGAAGATCAGGATGAACACACCGCGCTCAGGATCGGAGGCAAAGGCGTGAACCGAGGTCAGCACGCCGGAACGCACCAGGAAAGTCCCGAGCAAACTCAACGAGAACGCGGCGATGGCCAACAACACCGTCCAGCTCTTGAACACGCCACGTTTTTCCGTGACCGCCAACGAGTGAATCAGCGCCGTGCCCACCAGCCAAGGCATGAAGGACGCGTTTTCCACCGGGTCCCAGAACCACCAGCCGCCCCAGCCGAGTTCGTAGTAGGCCCACCAGGAGCCCAACGTAATACCGATACCGAGGAAAGCCCAGGCGACGATGGTCCACGGACGCGACCAGCGCGCCCACGCCGCGTCGAGACGACCGCCCAGCAGCGCGGCGATGGCAAAGGCAAACGCCACAGAGAAACCGACATAGCCCATGTACAGCATCGGCGGGTGAACGATCAGGCCGATGTCTTGCAGCAGTGGATTGAGGTCGCGCCCATCCGTCGGCATCTGCGGCAGGATTCGGGCGAAAGGGTTAGACGTCAAGATCAGGAACAGCAGGAAACCGGTGCTGATCATGCCCATCACCGCCAGCACCCGGGCCAGCATTACTTGCGGCAATTGCCGGGAGAACACCGACACCGCGAATGTCCAGCCGCCGAGGATCAGTGCCCATAGCAGCAACGAACCTTCGTGAGCCCCCCAGACGGCGCTGAACTTGTAGTACCACGGCAGCGCACTGTTGGAGTTGCTGGCCACATAAGCGACGGAGAAGTCGTCGGCCATGAACGCGTAAGTCAGGCAACCGAAAGCGAACAGCAGAAACGCGAACTGCCCCCACGCGGCCGGCTGGGCCAGGCTCATCCACAAGCGATCGCCGCGCCAGGCGCCGAGCAACGGCACCACGGCCTGCACCAGCGCGAAACACAGCGCCAGGATCATGGCCAGGTGGCCCAATTCGGGGATGAACAGCCCCGAACTATAAAGTGAGGAAGTCATCAGTTAGCCCTCTTTCGCGGGAGTAGGTGCCGACTGGCCGCTATCTTTCAGGGCCTTGGTCACTTCCGGCGGCATGTACTTTTCATCGTGCTTGGCCAGCACTTCATCGGCCACTACCACGCCGTCAGCGTTGAGCTTGCCGAGGGCGACAATGCCCTGCCCTTCGCGGAACAGATCCGGCAGGATGCCGCGATAACTGATGGTTACGGATTTGTTGAAGTCGGTGACGATGAATTTCACGTCCAGGGAATCGCCGGAACGTTGCAGCGAACCTTTCTCCACCATGCCGCCCGCGCGAATACGTGTGTCTTGCGGCGCTTCACCGTTGGCGATCTGGGTCGGGGTGTAGAACAGATTGATGTTCTGCTTCAAGGCGCTCAAGGCCAGGCCAACGGCAGCGCCGACACCGACCAGGATCGCGAAAATGATGATAAGACGCTTTTTACGCAGCGGATTCACTTGCCGTTCTCCCGGCGCAGACGACGCGCCTCTTGTTGCAGATACCGCTTGCGGGCCAGGATCGGCGCCGCCACGTTGAGGGCCAGCACCGCCAGGCTAATGCCATAGGCGGACCAGACATACAGGCCGTGATGGCCCATGGCGAGAAAGTCGCCGAATGAAGCGAAACTCATCGAGCGGCCTCCAGACTGTTCTGCACTTCGGTTTTCACCCAGCTCGCCCGGGCTTCGCGCTTGAGCACTTCAAGGCGCATGCGCAGCAACAGCACCGCGCCGAAGAAACAGTAGAAACCCAGCGCCGTCAGCAGCAGTGGCAGCCACATCTCGGCGGGCATCGCCGGTTTTTCAGTGAGTGTGAAGGTCGCGCCCTGGTGCAGGGTGTTCCACCACTCCACCGAGTATTTGATGATCGGGATGTTGATTACGCCGACGATCGCCAGCACTGCACAGGCCTTGGCGGCACTGTCACGATTGCTGATGGCGTTGCCCAGCGCAATAAGACCGAAGTACAGAAACAGCAGAATAAGCATGGACGTAAGTCGCGCATCCCAGACCCACCACGACCCCCAGGTCGGCTTGCCCCAGATCGCGCCGGTGACCAGCGCCACGGCGGTCATCCAGGCCCCGATCGGCGCGGCGCATTGCAGGGCGACGTCGGCCAGCTTCATCTTCCAGACCAGCCCGACGATGCCGCACACGGCCAGCATCACGTAGATGGACTGCGCCAGCATGGCGGCGGGAACGTGGATATAGATGATCCGAAAACTGTTGCCTTGCTGATAGTCCGGCGGCGCGAAGGCCAGCCCCCAAACCACGCCGACGCTAATCAGCAGCAACGCCGCGACGCTCAGCCACGGCAGCAATTTGCCACTGATGCCGTAAAACCATTTGGGCGAGCCGAGCTTATGAAACCAGGTCCAGTTCATTGCTATTTCCATCACGGGTGCCGCACGTTGTCACGAGCAGCCAGGGTCTTTACTGATCAAATTTTGATCAGACCTCATTATTCGCCGACGCTGATCTTCAGGCCAGCAGCTATTGCAAAAGGTGTCAGGGTTATCGCCAGGGCGGTCAGGCTACCAAGCCACAAGAGATAACCGGTCGCCGGCATGCCCTGCAATGCCGCCTGCAAGGCGCCACTGCCGAGAATCAACACCGGGATGTACAGCGGCAGAATCAACAGCGCCAGTAACAGGCCACCGCGCTTCAATCCTACCGTCAACGCTGCGCCCACCGCACCGAGCAGGCTCAGCACCGGTGTACCCAGCAATAAAGAAAGCAGCAACACCGGCAGACAGGCGGTTGGCAAACCGAGCATCAACGCCAGCAGGGGTGCGAGCAAAACCAGCGCCAGGCCGGAAAAGGCCCAGTGTGCCAGTACCTTGGCCAAAACCAGAATAGGCAGGGGGTGCGGCGAAAGGACCCACTGCTCAAGCGATCCGTCTTCGAAATCACTGCGGAAGAGCCCGTCCAGCGAGAGCAAGACCGATAAAAGTGCTGCCACCCAGACCAGCCCCGGGGACAAGGTTTGCAACAATTGAGTCTCGGGACCGACCGCCAACGGAAACAAAGAGACGACGATGGCGAAGAACACCAGCGGATTCGCCAATTCGGCAGGACGGCGGAACAGCAAACGTGCCTCGCGGGCGACCAACAGGCCGAAAACACTCATACGGCCCAGTTCCCCAAATCAATGTCGCGATAGCCGGCCGGCATCCGGGTCAGCGTGTGGTGAGTGGTCAGGACCACCATGCCGCCCCGCTCGCAGTGCGCAGCCAGGTGTTCTTCGAGTTGCGCCACGCCTTGTTTGTCGAGCGCGGTGAACGGCTCATCGAGGATCCACAGCGGCGGGCTGTCCAGATACAAGCGCGCCAACGCGACGCGGCGTTGTTGCCCGGCGGAGAGCGTGTGGCAGGGAACATCCTCGAAACCGCGCAGCCCCACCGCCGTCAGCGCCTGCCGGATCGCCTCATGGGAGGCCGGTTGATGCAAGGCGCAGAGCCAACTGAGGTTTTCCTCGGGGGTCAGCAAGTCCTTGATGCCCGCGGCATGGCCGATCCACAACAGATTGCGCGCCAGTTCGCTGCGTTGCTCGTGCAGTGGCTGACCGTTTAGCAATACTTGACCGGCAGTCGGGTGCATCAAACCGCATAGCAGACGTAAAAGGCTGGTCTTGCCACTGCCGTTGGGGCCGCTGATTTGCAACATTTCGCCACTGGCCAGTCTCAATTCGAGATTTTCGAAGAGCAGCCGAAGGTCTCGCTCACAAGCGAGGGCAACGGTTTGCAGGACAGGACTGGTCAAGAGATCACGGGCCTTTTGCGGTTCAAGTCGGCGGCAGAGCGGCCGCTAAAGAGATGCAGCATAGATGCATTGGCGGCTTGTTCTAGAGAGCTGCGTCAAACAAATGCAATGTTTTCGCCACTCCCCGAAAGACGGGCGGCATTATACATGCCATGCCCGACTCTAAAGAGTGCATTTTCCTCAGGTTGTGACCGCGTATGACAGGCGAAATGAACATCCTCCCGCTGCCGCAGACCACACCCGCGACTTCACGTCCGCTGGTGGTCAGCGGTGAGTTGCTCAAGCTGCTGACGCCGATGGATGGCCTGATCAGCGCCGGTCAGACTGCCCGGGCCGAAGTGCTGTCGCTCAAGCAGGCGGATCAGACCTTTCAACTGTTGCTCAAGGTCACCCTCGACAACGGGCGCCAAACCACGGTCCAGGCCACCAGTACTCAGCCGTTGCCCCAGGGCACCAGCCTGGCGATCACTCAGCCGTCGGCGGGTAACTTGGCGGTCACGGTGCAACAGGCCATCGCCTCCAGCGTCGCGACCCTGACCCGCATCGACACGGCGCAACTGCCGGTCGGCACCTTGCTGCAAGGCAAAGTACTGACCTCTCAGGTAATGCCACAGGTGCCGGGCCAGCCGACGGTGTTTCGCTCGATGGTGAGCCTGCTCAACACCGCGCTGAGCGGCAGCACGCTAAGCATCGACAGCCCGACGCCACTGCGCATCGGCACTTTGCTGAGCGCCTTGGTGCAGGATACCCAGACCCTGAAATTCGTCCCGTTGAGCAGCCGTCAGGAACAGTTGGCGGTGACGCAACAATTGGTCAGCCAACAAAGTCGCCAAGGCTCTCTGGATGGCTTGCTCAAAGTCCTGCAAAACCTGCCGCCGTCGGATCAGACCTCCAGCAATCTGCGCGCTGTCGTGGACAAGTTGCTCGCCGGCCTGCCAGACGTTCAGCAACTGAGCACGCCCAAAGGCCTGGCCCAGGCGTTGGCCAATAGCGGCCTGTTCCTCGAAGCGAAACTGCTGACTGGCCAAAACCCGACGCTGACGCCAGACATGAAGGGCGACCTGCTCAAGCTGATCGCACAATTGACGCCGGGCCTGCCGGCCAACACCAATCTCAATGCGATCATCGCCGCCAACACCTTGGCCCAGGCGCTGCCGAGTTTCGTGCGCAGCGCTCTCGGCATGCTGGGGCAAGTCAGCGCCAAACCGCTGCCGACCAGTTTCCCGCTCCCCGAGCGCCTGCTGCAAAGTCAGGACGGTGAAGGCGATCTGGAGCACTTGCTGCGTTTGGCAGCGGCGGCCGTTTCACGCCTGCAGAGTCATCAACTGTCGAGCCTGGAGCAGACCGGCCTCACCGACGACGGTCGCCTGCTCAGCACCTGGCAACTGGAAATCCCCATGCGCAACCTGCAGGACATCGTGCCGTTGCAGGTCAAATTCCAGCGCGAAGAAGCACCCGAGAAAGAACAACCGCACGAACGCCGCGACGAACGCGAGCCGAAGCAACAATTGTGGCGAGTCGATCTGGCGTTCGACATGGAGCCATTAGGGCCGTTGCAGATTCAGGCCCAGTTGATCAAAGGCAGCCTCTCCAGTCAGCTGTGGGCCGAGCGGCCGTACACCGCGAGCCTGATCGAAAGCAATCTGGCCGGGCTGCGCGAACGCCTGCTGGCGTCGGGCCTGAACGTCGGCGATCTGGATTGCCACCTTGGCACACCGCCACAAGGTCCTCAAACCCGCCTCGAACAACGCTGGGTCGACGAAACCGCATGAACGAATCCACCGCACCGCGCCAGGCCATCGCCCTCAAATACGACGGCACCCACGCCCCTACCCTCACGGCAAAAGGTGATGAGGAACTGGCGGAAGCCATTCTGCAGATTGCCCGCGATTATGAAGTGCCAATCTATGAAAACGCCGAACTGGTGAAACTGCTGGCGCGGATGGAATTGGGGGACAGCATTCCCGAGGAGCTGTACCGCACGATTGCGGAGATCATCGCGTTTGCGTGGAATTTGAAGGGTAAGTTTCCCGAGGGGCGGGATCCAGATGCTGCGATGGTGGAGAAGGACATCACCGACCGCGGGGATGATTATTGAGGTTTCGAAGACGCCATCGCGGGCAAGCCCGCTCCCACAGGGATAGGTAGTGGACACAAAATGTGTGAACGCAGCCAATCCAATGTGGAAGCGGGCTTGCCCGCGATAGCGATCTAAACCACGCCGCAAGAATCAGTTCTTGTGCAACTTACTCATCAACTCCGCCTCAGCCTGGGTCAATCCGCAAGACTGAGTCAGTTCATCGACGCTGGCCCCCATCCCCACCAGGCGTGCTGCCTGAGCGAATGAAAGGCTCGACGGATCACGCTGCTCCAGCTGAGCCAGTTTGTCCGGCAACGGCCCGACGACGGCGCGCAGTTCGTGCAGGTCTTCACCCATGCGCACGTTGCCGTTCTGGTAGTCGTCGACGCGTTTGGCCAGGTCCTTGATGCGCTGATCGCGCAGCGCATCGCCCTCGGCCTGTTGCGCGGCGATCTGCCGCTGAGCGCGGATGTACGACAGGAACATCGCCAGCGTGCCTGCCCACAAGACGAACAGGACAATCACAGCCACCTCAAGAATCAATCAGATACTCTCCAGTTCCGACCATTCTTCTTCGCTCATCATCTTGTCCAGTTCGACCAGAATCAGCAGTTCGTTGTTCTTGTTGCACACGCCTTGAATGAACTTGGCGGACTCTTCGTTACCGACGTTCGGCGCGGTCTCGATTTCCGACTGACGCAGGTAAACCACTTCAGCCACGCTGTCGACCATGATCCCGACCACTTGCTTGTCGGCTTCGATGATGACGATGCGGGTGTTGTCGCTGATCTCGGCATTCATCAGGCCGAAGCGCTGACGGGTGTCGATTACGGTGACCACGTTACCGCGCAGGTTGATGATGCCCAGCACGTAGCTCGGAGCACCCGGGACCGGGGCGATTTCGGTGTATCGCAGGACTTCCTGAACGCGCATCACGTTGATGCCGTAGGTTTCGTTGTCCAGCTTGAAGGTTACCCATTGCAGGATCGGATCTTCAGAACCTTTTGCATTCGTCGCTTGATTACTCATACCCTGACCCCTCGAAAAACCGCTTCTGGCGGCGTGTGTTCTGTGTGGCGGCATTCAACAATGCCGTCGCATGATTGTTATGTCGGCTGCTATGTCGATTTGTGTAGCGGCTTGCTGCCGCCCATGTGCTTTGCCCCGCCACTGGCGATCAACTCGGCCAATGCGGAGACGTCCAGCAATGCACACATGTGCTCAATCACCGTGCCGGCAAGCCATGGCCGCTGACCTCGATGACTTCTCCATTTGATTTCGTTCGGGTCCAGGCGCAATGAGCGGCTGACCTGATGCACCGCCAGCCCCCACTCGTAGCCCTGCACCGAAATGACGTATTGCAGGCCCTGGCGGAAATCGTCGCGGTAGCGGTCGGGCATGACCCAGCGCGCAGTATCCAGGACTTTCAGATTGCCGGCCTGACTCGGCAGGATCCCGAGGAACCATTCCGGCTGACCGAACAGCGGCGTCAGCTCGTGACCGGCCAGCGAGTAGATCGAGCCCAGGCACACCAGCGGCACCGCCAGGGTCAAACCGGCGACATCGAACAGCAGGCATTCGAACGGCTCGGCAGCCCACGACGGTCGACCGTCGGTTTCCACCGGCGGCGGCGTATTGCTCGGCGGCAGATGGACTTCGACCACCGGCGGCACGAGGGTTTGCAGCAACGGTGCGAGGGTCGACACCGGCGCCAGAATCGGTGCCGGTGCTTCTTCGGTCACCACCGGAACTTTTGCGACCGGAGCAACCAATGGCGCTGCGACGGGCGCAGCGGCCACAACAGACTTCTGCGCATCACGCGCCTGCTCTTCAAGCACTGCGGCCTGGAACTCGTCCAGTGCCGCTTCGACCTCGATCGTTTCAACGACCTCAATGACTGCAGCCACCGCTTCGACTTCCAGCGGCAACTCTTCAGTCGCCTCCATCAGCAGGTTGTCCAGATAAGACTGGAGCGCCAATTGCGGACGCGAAGTGGTTTTCACCGGCCGATTCATCTCAGGCCACCTGCGGAACGAGTTGTGCCGCCAGCAAATGCTTGAGCAATGCGCGATACGCCAGAACGCCGCGGCTCTTGCCGTCGAATTGCGAAGGCGTCAGCCCGGCCCGGCTCGCATCGCGCAGGCGCGTGTCGATTGGAATGTAGCCCTGCCAGATTTCCTCCGGGTATTTGTCGCGCAACACCCGAAGGGTGCCGAGGGACGCCTGGGTGCGGCGGTCGAACAGGGTTGGAATGATGGTGAACGGCAACGCCACTTTGCGTGAGCGGTTGATCATCGCCAAGGTGTTGACCATGCGCTCCAGGCCTTTGACGGCCAGATGCTCGGTCTGCACCGGAATCACCAACTGCTGGCTGGCCGCCAATGCATTGACCATCAGCACGCCGAGCAAAGGCGGGCTGTCGATCACAGCGTAATCGAAGTCCTGCCACAACTGCGCCAGGCTCTTGGCGATCACCAGGCCCAAACCACTCTGCCCCGGCGACTGGCGCTCAAGGGTTGCCAGCGCGGTGCTCGATGGCAACAGGGAAATGCGTTCGTCACTGGTGGGCATCAGCAACTGACCGGGCAAGCCTTGCGGCACGCTGCCCTTGTGCAAAAACAGGTCGTAGCTGCTGTGTTCCAGGCTGTCGGGGTCGTAACCGAAGTAGCTGGTCATGGAGCCGTGGGGGTCGAGATCGACCACAACCACGCGCTTGCCCGCCTCAGCCAGCAAACCGGCTAAAGCGATGGAGGAAGTGGTTTTACCGACACCACCCTTTTGATTGGCGACTGCCCAGACTCTCATTCGGATTGTTCCTCCCGGTCGAAAAGGTCGACCGAGAAATAGCTCAACGTATTAATGCGGGTGACGGAGAATTGACGGCGCTCTCTCGTCCCGGCGACTTGACCGGAGCCGGTGCAGTTTGTGTGCCAGCCCGCTTCAACGCAGCATCCGGTTGTGCATGAGCCGTTCCGGTACCGGTGAGGCTGCGGCGTACATCGAGATTTCGTGAAACCACCAGCACCACCCGACGGTTACGCGCCCGGCCTTCGGCAGTGGCGTTATTGGCCACCGGCTGGAACTCACCGTAACCCACCGACGCCAGACGACCGGGGTTCACACCCTGCATCGCCAGCATGCGCACGATGCTCGCCGAACGCGCCGAGGACAGCTCCCAGTTGGTCGGGTATTGCGCAGTGCGGATCGGCTGATCGTCGGTGAAGCCTTCGACGTGGATCGGGTTATCGAACGGCCTGAGGATCGCGGCGACCTTGTCGATGATGTTGAAGGCGATGTCGCTGGGCATGGCGTCGCCGCTGCCGAACAACAGGCTGGAATTGAGCTCGATCTCGACCCACAACTCATTGCCGCGCACGGTCATCTGGTTGGAGCTGATCAAGTCGCCGAACGCCGCGCTGATGTCATCGGCAATGCTCTTGAGCGGATCGTTGGCAGCCTGAGCGATGCCGGCGTCGATCTGTTCGCTGTCCTTGACCAGCGGCTTGGCCGGGGTCACGGTCTTCGGTCGCTCTTCGCCGATAGGAATCGGCTTGAGGGCGCGATCGGAATCGGTAAACACCCCGATCAACGCCTCGGAAATGATCTTGTACTTGCCTTCGTTGATCGAAGAAATCGAGTACATCACCACGAAGAAAGCGAACAGCAACGTAATGAAGTCGGCATAGGAAACCAGCCAGCGTTCATGGTTTACGTGTTCTTCAGGTTGCCTGCGACGTGCCATGGCCCATTTCCCCCATCAATCCATGAAGCCCTGAAGCTTCAACTCGATAGAGCGAGGGTTTTCACCTTCGGCGATCGACAGAATTCCTTCCAGCAACATCTCGCGATAACGCGACTGGCGCAACGCGATGGACTTGAGCTTGGCGGCAATCGGCAGCAGCACCAGGTTGGCACTGGCCACGCCGTAGATGGTGGCGACGAAGGCGACGGCAATGCCGCTACCCAGTTGCGACGGATCGGCCAGGTTGCCCATGACGTGGATCAGGCCCATCACCGCACCGATGATGCCGATGGTCGGCGCGTAGCCGCCCATGCTTTCAAAGACTTTCGCGGCTTCGATGTCGCGGCTTTCCTGGGTGTAGAAATCCACTTCCAGAATGCTGCGAATGGCTTCCGGCTCGGCGCCGTCCACCAGCAATTGCAGGCCTTTGCGTGAGTAGCTGTCGGGTTCGGCGTCGGCCACCCCTTCCAGTCCGAGCAAACCTTCCTTACGGGCGGTCAGGCTCCAGTTCACTACGCGATCGATACCGCCGGCCAGGTCCACGCGCGGTGGAAACAGGATCCAGCCCAGAATCTGCATCGCGCGCTTGAAAGCGCTCATCGGCGATTGCAGCAGCGCCGCACCGACGGTGCCGCCAATGACAATCAACGCAGCCGGACCGTTGGCCAGTGCGCCGAGGTGACCGCCTTCAAGGTAGTTGCCGCCGATGATGGCGACGAACGCCATGATGATCCCGATAAGGCTTAGTACATCCATCAGAGGCAAGCCTCAACCAGATGCTTGCCGATATCGTCCAGGCTGTACACCGCGTCCGCGAGCTCGGCTTTGACGATCGCCATTGGCATGCCGTAGATCACGCAGCTGGCTTCATCCTGAGCCCAGATCGCACTGCCGCCTTGCTTGAGCAGACGCGCGCCTTCGCGACCGTCGGCGCCCATGCCGGTCAGTACCACCGCCAGAACTTTGTCGCCGTAGGACTTGGCCGCGGAACCGAAGGTGATGTCCACGCACGGTTTGTAGTTCAGACGTTCGTCGCCCGGCAGGATTTTCACCGCGCCACGGCCGTCGATCATCATTTGCTTGCCACCCGGAGCCAGCAGCGCCAGGCCCGGACGCAGGATGTCGCCATCCTCGGCTTCCTTGACGCTGATGCGGCACAGCTTGTCCAGACGCTCGGCGAAAGCTTTGGTGAAGGCTGCAGGCATGTGTTGGATCAACACGATCGGGGCCGGGAAATTGGCCGGCAACTGCGTCAGCACCCGTTGCAGGGCAACCGGGCCACCGGTGGAGGTGCCGATGGCGACCAGTTTGTAGGCTTTGCGTTTCGGTGCCGGAGACGACGGCGTCGCTGCATGGGTGCGAGCCGGAATCGGTGCCGGTGCCGGACGCGCAGGCGCGCTGCTGCCGTAGTTGCTGACGCTCGAAGGCGCAGGCGTCGAGGCTGGCGCAGCCACCGGGGCCGGGGTGCTGTAAGTACTGGCGCGACGATTACTGCGCGAGATGCTGAGAATCTTCTCGCACAGCAGTTGCTTGACCTTCTCCGGGTTACGGGAGATGTCTTCGAAGTTCTTTGGCAGGAAGTCCACCGCGCCGGCGTCCAGCGCATCGAGGGTAACCCGCGCGCCTTCGTGAGTCAGCGAGGAGAACATCAATACCGGGGTCGGGCAGCGCTGCATGATGTGCCGCACTGCCGTGATGCCATCCATCATCGGCATCTCGTAGTCCATGGTGATCACGTCTGGCTTGAGGGCCAGTGCCTGATCAATCGCCTCTTTGCCGTTGGTCGCCGTACCGACGACCTGGATATTCGAATCCGCTGAAAGAATTTCCGAGACGCGGCGGCGGAAAAACCCCGAATCGTCCACCACCAGGACTTTGACTGCCATAAACACTCCGTTAGACGGGGCGAGGCTCAGTCGCCCCGCTCCCCCAGAATCAAATACGCCGTGCGGCGTAACGCTTGAGCATGCTCGGAACATCGAGAATCAGCGCAATGCGGCCGTCACCGGTGATGGTGGCGCCGGACATGCCCGGGGTTCCCTGAAGCATTTTGCCCAATGGCTTGATGACCACTTCTTCCTGGCCCACCAACTGATCGACGACGAAGCCGATCCGCTGGGTGCCCACCGAAAGGATCACCACATGGCCCTCGCGCTGCTCTTCGTGAGCGGCGGAGCTGACCAGCCAGCGTTTGAGGTAGAACAGAGGCAGCGCCTTGTCCCGCACGATCACCACTTCCTGGCCGTCCACCACGTTGGTGCGTGACAGGTCGAGGTGGAAGATCTCGTTGACGTTCACCAGCGGGAACGCGAACGCCTGGTTGCCGAGCATGACCATCAGCGTCGGCATGATCGCCAGGGTCAACGGGACCTTGATGACGATCTTCGAGCCTTTGCCCTTGGTCGAGTAGATATTGATGGTGCCGTTGAGCTGGGCGATCTTGGTTTTCACCACGTCCATGCCCACGCCACGACCGGACACGTCGGAAATCTCGGTCTTGGTCGAGAAACCCGGAGCGAAGATCAGGTTGAAGCAATCGGACTCGCTGAGACGGTCCGCCGCATCCTTGTCCATCAGGCCTTTCTTCACGGCGATACCGCGCAGAACATCGGCGTCCATACCCTTGCCGTCATCGGAGATGGACAGCAGGATGTGGTCGCCTTCCTGTTCAGCGGACAGGATCACCTTGCCGCTGCGGGGCTTGCCCATCGCTTCGCGATCAGCCGGCTCTTCGATACCGTGGTCGACCGAGTTGCGCACCAAGTGGACCAGCGGGTCGGCCAGGGCCTCGACGAGGTTCTTGTCGAGGTCGGTTTCTTCGCCGACCAACTCCAGGTTGATCTCTTTCTTGAGCTGGCGAGCCAGGTCGCGAACCAGACGCGGGAAGCGCCCGAAGACTTTCTTGATCGGTTGCATCCGAGTCTTCATGACCGCGGTCTGCAGGTCGGCCGTGACCACGTCGAGGTTCGACACGGCCTTGGACATGGCTTCATCACCGCTGTTGAGGCCCAGACGGACCAGACGGTTACGCACCAGTACCAACTCGCCGACCATGTTCATGATTTCGTCGAGACGCGCGGTATCGACCCGCACGGTGGTCTCGGCTTCGCTGGCCGGTTTTTCTGGTGGCGGCGCGGCCGGGGCACGGGCAGGAGCCGGTGCAGCAGCGGCGGCCGGTTTCGCCGATTCGACTTTTGGCTCGGGCGCTTTGGCCACAGGTTTCGCAGCCGGTGCTGGCGCCTTGGCGACAGGAGCAGAAATCACTGCGCCAGTGCCAACCTCGGTGAACTTGCCTTTGCCATGCAATTCGTCGAGCAGCGATTCGAACTCATGATCGGAGATCAGATCGTCGCCGGCCGCTTTAGCGGTTGGCGCAGCCGGGGTCGGAGCCGAAGCAATCGCCGACTCCAATGCATCGACGGCAAAGTTGCCTTTGCCGTGCAACTGATCGAGCAGTGCCTCGAACTCGTCGTCGGTGATGTCGGAGCTGTCGCCTGCCGCTTTCGGGGCAGCCGGTGTGGTAGGCGCTGCGACCACGGCATCGGCGGCGAACTGGCCTTTGCCGTGCAATTGATCGAGCAACGACTCGAACTCGGCATCGGTGATTTCGTCGCTGGCAGCCGCATCGGTGGCAGGCAGCGGAGCAACCGCGGGAGCTTCGGCCTGGGCCTTGACGGCGTTCAGCGAGTCCAGCAGTTGTTCGAATTCGTTATCGGTAATGTCGCCTGAATCGCTTTCAGCGGCAGGCTCTTGCACCGCTTCAGCAACAGGCGCCGCTTCGTCGGCAGTTTGCGGCTCGGCCAGACGGGCAAGAGCAGCCAGCAATTCAGGCGTGGCAGCCGTGATCGGGCTGCGCTCGCGGACTTCGCTGAACATGCTGTTCACCGCGTCCAGTGCTTCGAGAACCACGTCCATCAGTTCCGAGTCGACGCGTCGTTCACCCTTGCGCAGGATGTCGAACACGTTCTCGGCGATGTGACAGCACTCCACCAGCTCGTTGAGCTGGAGGAAGCCGGCGCCCCCTTTTACAGTGTGAAAACCGCGAAAAATTGCATTGAGCAAGTCCGCATCATCCGGTCGGCTTTCCAGCTCGACCAGCTGTTCGGATAGTTGCTCTAGAATCTCGCCGGCCTCAACCAGGAAATCCTGAAGGATCTCTTCATCGGCGCCGAAGCTCATTAAGGGGGTGCTCCTACAGGTCTAAAAACCCAGAAAACTAAAATCCAAGACTGGATAGCAAATCGTCCACATCGTCCTGACCGGACACAACATCTTCTCTTTTATCGGCATGAATCTGCGGACCTTCACCCTGCGAGAGATGTTTTTGTGGATCTTTTTCAGCCAGCATCGCTTCACGGTCATGTTCGATACCCGCAAAGCGGTCTACCTGACTGGCCATGAGCACGAGCTTGAGCAGATTGCTTTCAACTTCGGTGACCAATTGGGTCACGCGCTTGATCACCTGACCGGTGAGGTCCTGGTAATCCTGGGCCAGCAGAATGTCGTTGAGGTTGCTCGACACGACGCGGTTGTCTTCGCTGCTGCGTGTCAGGAAACCGTCGACCCGCCGGGCCAGTTCGCGGAACTCTTCAGCCCCGACTTCGCGACGCATGAACCGTCCCCAATCCGTGCTCAGTGCCTGAGCTTCGTCGCTCAGGCTGTTGATCAGCGGCGTGGCGTTTTCCACCAGGTCCATGGTGCGGTTGGCCGCGGCCTCGGTCAGCTTGACCACATAACCCAGGCGCTCGGTGGCATCCGTGATCTGAGACACTTCCTCGGCTTGCGGCATGTGCGGGTCAATCTGGAAATTGACGATCGCGCTATGCAGCTCGCGGGTGAGCTTGCCAACTTCCTGGTACAGGCCGCGGTCACGGGTCTGGTTGAGCTCATGGATCAGTTGCACAGCGTCGCCGAACCTGCCTTTTTCAAGGCTATCGACCAGTTCGACCGCGTGTTTTTTCAGGGTCGACTCGAAATCGCCCTGTGAAGATTCTTTATGCTCCATAGCTCCCCCGTGGCGCAGTACATCAACCGATGCGTTCGAAAATCTTCTCGATTTTTTCTTTCAACGCCTGGGCTGTGAAGGGTTTGACCACATAGCCGTTAACACCGGCCTGGGCCGCTTCGATGATTTGCTCGCGCTTGGCTTCAGCGGTCACCATCAGCACCGGCAGGTGCTTGAGCTTTTCATCGGCGCGCACGTGACGCAGCAGATCGATACCGGTCATGCCAGGCATGTTCCAGTCCGTTACCAGAAAGTCGATGCTCCCGCTGTTGAGAACCGGAATGGCAGTGATGCCATCATCAGCCTCGACCGTGTTGGTGAACCCAAGGTCACGCAACAGGTTTTTTATGATCCGCCGCATCGTTGAGAAGTCATCAACGATGAGGATTTTCATGTTCTTGTCCAATTCGACCTCCAAGCAGTCTTAAACGCGCCCAGCACCTGGACGCGCCATTTCAATCAATCCGGCAAAGCACTCAATGACTGTCTGGAGCACAACAGATCGAGACCGGCGCAGTTCAACACCACACCAGCTCCATTCGCAGTGTCCCCACACTGCCTTCAGCGCGCTCGCCACTCCCCCAAACGCCCCCGCAAACGGGCCGCGCACTGGCTGTGTAACTGGCTGACCCGCGATTCGCTGACCCCCAGGACCTCGCCGATTTCCTTGAGATTCAACTCTTCGTCGTAGTACAGCGCCAACACCAGTCGCTCACGCTCCGGCAAATTGGCAATCGCGTCCGCCAGCGCCGCCTGGAAGCGTTCATCTTCCAGATCGCGTGACGGCTCGAGATGAGCACTGGCGCCATCCTCATGCAGCCCTTCGTGTTCGCCGTCCTGCAACAGATCGTCGAAACTGAATAACCGGCTGCCCAAGGTGTCGTTCAAAATCCCGTAATAATCGTCGAGACTCAATTGGAGTTCGGCCGCAACTTCGTGATCTTTAGCGTCACGGCCGGTTTTAGCTTCAATCGAGCGAATCGCGTCGCTGACCATGCGGGTATTGCGGTGAACCGAACGTGGCGCCCAGTCCCCCTTGCGCACTTCATCGAGCATCGCGCCGCGGATTCGAATGCCCGCGTACGTCTCGAAACTCGCGCCTTTGCTGGCGTCGTATTTGGTTGATACTTCAAGCAGGCCGATCATCCCGGCCTGGATCAGGTCTTCGACCTGGACGCTGGCCGGCAAACGCGCCAGCAAGTGGTAGGCAATGCGTTTGACCAGTGGCGCGTAACGCTCGATCAGCTCGTACTGCGCGTCACGTGCCGACTTCTTGTAGAGGTTGTAGCCACTGGCTGTCATAGGACGGGTCCTGCGGTCTGTTGCACGAGGCGCTCGACGAAAAACTCCAGGTGCCCACGCGGGTTGGCCGGCAGCGGCCAGGTATCGACCTTCTGCGCAATGGCCTTGAACGCCAGGGCGCACTTGGAACGGGGAAAGGCTTCATAGACGGCGCGCTGCTTCTGCACAGCCTTGCGCACGCTTTCGTCGTAAGGCACCGCACCGACGTATTGTAAGGCGACGTCGAGGAAGCGATCCGTGACCTTGGTCAACTTGGCAAACAGATTGCGGCCTTCCTGCGGGCTCTGCGCCATGTTGGCCAGAACGCGGAAACGGTTCATGCCGTAGTCGCGGTTCAGCAGTTTGATCAGCGCGTAGGCGTCGGTGATCGAGGTCGGCTCGTCGCACACCACCAGCAAGACTTCCTGCGCGGCGCGGACGAAACTGACTACCGAGTCACCAATGCCCGCAGCGGTGTCGATCACCAATACGTCGAGGTTGTCGCCGATATCGCTGAAGGCCTGGATCAGGCCGGCATGTTGGGCCGGGCTCAGATGAACCATGCTCTGGGTGCCGGACGCGGCCGGGACGATGCGGATACCGCCGGGCCCTTGCAACAGCACGTCGCGCAGCTCGCAGCGGCCTTCGATCACGTCGGCCAGGGTACGTTTGGGTGTCAGTCCTAGCAGGACGTCGACGTTCGCCAGCCCCAGATCGGCGTCCAACAGCATGACGCGCCGGCCGAGCTCAGCTAGAGCCAGGGACAAGTTCACTGACACGTTAGTCTTCCCGACGCCACCTTTGCCGCCGGTCACCGCGATCACCTGTACGGGATGCATGCTGCCCATGTTATTTCTTTACCTTGTCTTGCATAGACGGAGGCCACATTACTGGCTGCGCGTTCAGCGACTGAACAATGCATGGCAGACCATCGATGTAGGTACAAAAAATGTTCATTAATACCTCAGCCAACCTGCTTGGTCGGGCTGTGGTAAATATCAGCGAACATATCAGCCATGGCTTCTTCGCTGGGTTCTTCCTGCATTTGCACGCTAACGGCGCGACTGACCAACTGATGACGACGCGGCAGATGCAAATCATCCGGGATCCGCGGGCCATCGGTCAGGTAAGCCACCGGCAGTTCATGACTGATGGCCAGGCTCAACACCTCGCCCAAGCTTGCCGTTTCATCCAGTTTAGTCAGGATGCAGCCGGCAAGGCCGCAACGTTTGTAACTGTGGTAAGCGGCGGTTAGAACCTGTTTCTGGCTAGTGGTTGCCAAGACCAGATAATTTTTTGATTTGATGCCACGTCCGGCCAGGCTTTCGAGCTGCATGCGCAGTGCCGGATCGCTGGCCTGCAGGCCGGCGGTATCGATCAGCACCACGCGTTTGCGCAGCAAGGGCTCCAACGCCTGGACCAGGGATTGGCCCGGATCGACATGGGTGACCGACACGTTGAGGATGCGGCCCAGAGTCTTGAGCTGTTCCTGAGCACCGATGCGATAGCTGTCCATGCTCACCAGCGCGATGTTCTGCGCGCCGTACTTGAGCACGTAACGAGCGGCAAGCTTGGCCAGCGTGGTGGTCTTGCCCATGCCGGCCGGGCCGACCATTGCAATCACGCCGCCCTCTTCCAGCGGCTCGACTTCCGGAGTCGCGATCATCCGCGCCAGGTGCGCGAGCAACATGCGCCAGGCCTGGCGGGGTTCTTCAATATCGGTAATCAGCGCCAGCAGATCGCGCGACAACGGGCCGGACAGGCCGATGCGTTGCAGGCGACGCCAGAGGTTGGCCTGAGCCGGACGACTGCCTTGCAGCTGATTCCAGGCCAGCGAGCCGAGTTGAACTTCCATCAGCTCACGCAGGCTGTTGAGCTCGAAACGCATCGAATCGAATGCACGCGGGTCGACGCCACCGGAGACTGGCGCAGGGACCGGGGCTGCACGACGAGGTTCGGCGTAGGTCGGTTCGACCAGCGGTTCGGCGGCGGTCAACGGCAGGCCGGCGAACAACTGGCGATTGGTGCTCTTGTCGCTCTCGCCATCGCCACGCAGGCTCAGTTCAGCCTGGGCGGTGACGATTCGCGACTGGGTCTTGCGCAGCTCGTCCTCGAGTTCCATGTTCGGAACACGCGGGGCCAACGCCGACAGTTTGTAATCCAGGGCAGCCGTCAGCTCGACACCGCCGGCGATCCGGCGGTTGCCAATAATGGCGGCATCGGCGCCCAGCTCATCACGAACCAGTTTCATGGCCTGACGCATATCGGCGGCGAAAAAACGCTTAACTTGCATAAACCACTACCTCAGCCGTTGGGCCCTACTGTCGCAACGATGGTCACTTGCTTGTTGTCAGGGATTTCCTGGTAAGCCAACACATGCAAACCCGGGACTGCCAGTCGGCCGAATCGCGAGAGCATCGCGCGAACCGGACCGGCCACCAGCAGAATCACCGGTTGACCTTGCATTTCCTGACGCTGCGCCGCTTCGATCAACGAACGTTGCAGTTTCTCTGCCATGCTTGGCTCCAGCAGAACGCCCTCTTCCGAGCCTTGTCCTGCCTTCTGAAGACTATTGAGCAATATTTGTTCCAACCTTGGCTCCAAGGTGATCACAGGCAGCTCCGACTCAGTGCCTACAATGCTTTGAACGATTGCACGGGATACGCCGACGCGCACCGCGGCCACCAAAGCGGCAGTATCTTGACTCTTGGCGGCGTTGTTCGCGATGGCTTCGGCGATGCTGCGAATGTCCCGTACCGGCACCTGTTCAGCCAGCAATGCCTGCAAGACCTTGAGCAGCTGCGACAGCGAAACCACCCCCGGCACCAGCTCTTCGGCCAGTTTCGGTGAGCTTTTGGCCAGCAATTGCATGAGTTGCTGGACTTCTTCGTGGCCAATCAGCTCGCTGGAGTGCTTGTACAAAATCTGGTTCAAGTGGGTCGCCACTACCGTACTGGCATCGACCACGGTGTAGCCCAGGGATTGCGCCTGGGCGCGCTGGCTGATTTCAATCCAGACCGCCTCCAGACCAAAAGCCGGATCTTTGGCGGTAATGCCATTGAGCGTGCCGTAGACCTGCCCCGGGTTGATCGCCAGTTCGCGGTCCGGGTAAATCTCGGCGTCGGCCAGAATCACGCCCATCAGGGTCAGGCGATAGGCGCTTGGCGCCAGGTCGAGGTTGTCACGGATATGCACCGTCGGCATCAGGAAACCCAGATCCTGGGAGAGCTTTTTACGCACACCCTTGATCCGCGCCAGCAACTGACCACCCTGATTGCGATCCACCAGCGGGATCAGGCGGTAGCCGACTTCCAGGCCGATCATGTCGATCGGGGTCACGTCATCCCAGCCAAGCTCCTTGGTTTCCTGGGCGCGGGCCGGCGATGGCAGCAGTTCCTGCTGACGCTTGACCTCTTGCAGGGCCTGCACCTTGACGGCGTTCTGCTTCTTCCAGAACAGGTAAGCGCCGCCGGCCGCCAGGGCTGCCATGCTCAGAAAGGAAAAATGCGGCATGCCCGGCACCAGGCCCATCACCGCCATCAAGCCAGCAGCCACGGCCAAGGCTTTCGGCGAGGCGAACATCTGACGATTGATCTGCTTGCCCATGTCTTCCGAACCGGAAGCACGAGTCACCATGATCGCAGCGGCCGTCGACAACAGCAGTGATGGCAATTGCGCCACCAAACCGTCACCGATGGTCAACAAGGCATACACCCGACCGGCATCGCCAAAGGTCATGCCATGCTGGAAAATCCCGACCGCCATGCCGCCGATCAGGTTGATGAACAGAATCAGCAGGCCGGCGATGGCGTCACCGCGAACGAACTTGCTGGCACCGTCCATCGAGCCATAGAACTCGGCTTCCTGGGCCACTTCCATCCGGCGCAGTTTCGCCTGGTTCTGATCGATCAGGCCGGCGTTCAAGTCGGCATCGATCGCCATCTGTTTACCGGGCATCGCATCGAGGGTGAAACGCGCGCTCACCTCGGAAATCCGCCCGGCACCCTTGGTCACCACGACGAAGTTGATGATCATCAGAATCGCAAAGACCACGATACCAACCACGTAGTTACCGCCGATCACCACTTCACCGAAGGCCTGGATCACCTTACCGGCGGCGGCATGGCCATCCTGGCCGTGGAGCATCACCACCCGTGTGGAAGCCACGTTCAACGCCAGCCGCAACAACGTCGCCACCAGCAAAATGGTCGGGAACACCGCAAAATCCAGCGGCCGCAGAGCGTATACGCAGACCAGCAACACGACGATGGACAAGGCAATGTTGAAGGTGAAAAACACGTCCAGCAGGAACGGCGGCACCGGCAACATCATCATGGCCAGCATGACCAGCAGCAACAGCGGCACACCCAGATTGCCCCTACTGAGGTCGGCAACGTTTGTGCGTGCAGTGTTGATTAACTGAGAGCGATCCACCGGTTTTCCCCGTTCCTTTAAAGCAAACTTTTGACGCCTGAAGCAGGCGTAGGGCGGCTATTGCAAGAAGCCTTCCAACTTTTGCGGGGGTTTGAAATAGAGGTCTGTTTCGGAGATTTGTATTGCCTGAACCGACGCCTTCGCGGGCAAGCCTCGCCCCTACAAGTTTTGAGTCGGTCGCGATATATGCGAACGACACGAGACTGGAGCGAGGCTTGCCCGCGAAGAGGCCAGCATTGCCAACACAACAATCAGGAATCGCGACGCAAATCCGGTGGAATCGGCAAATCATCCTGGAGCGGATCCGGACGTTTGCCCTTGCCGGCGCGGTACTGGCGGATCTGGTAGACGTAAGCCAGTACCTGGGCGACTGCCAGATAGAGCCCGCCGGGAATTTCCTGCTCCAGCTCCGTGGAGTAGTAGATCGAACGCGCCAGGGCGGGCGACTCCAGCAACAACACTTCATTGGCCACAGCGATTTCGCGGATCTTCAAGGCCAGGAAGTCGCTTCCCTTGGCGATCAGCATCGGCGCCCCGCCCTTCTCCGGATCGTACTTGAGCGCCACGGCGTAGTGGGTCGGGTTGGTGATGACCACATCGGCCTCGGGGATCGCAGCCATCATCCGCCGCTGCGACATCTCGCGCTGCAACTGGCGAATACGCTGTTTGACCTCTGGCTTACCCTCTTGATCCTTGTGCTCGTCGCGCACTTCCTGCTTGGTCATCTTGAGCTTTTTCATGCTCTCCCAGAGCTGCACCGGCACGTCCACCGCCGCGATCAGGATCAGCCCGCAAGCCATCCACAAAGTACTCCAGCCGACCACTTGCAAACTGTGAATGATCGCCATATCCAATGGTTCGTGGGCGATGCGCAGCAGGTCATCAATGTCCGACGACAAGACCACCAACGCCACGAACAATACGATGAAAAACTTGGCCAGGGCCTTGAGCAGTTCAACCAGCGCCTTGGCCGAAAACATCCGTTTCAGGCCCGCGCCGGGATTCATGCGACTGAACTTGGGTGCCATCGAGCCGGCCGCAAACAGCCAGCCACCGAGGGAGATCGGGCCGATCAACGCCGCCAACAACAACGTGATCATCACCGGCTGAATCGCCAACAGGGCAATCTGTCCCGAGTGCAGCAAGAAGGTACCCATGTTGCGCTGATCCAGAATCACTTCCCGCGACAGCGTGAAGTTCATCCGCATCAGCTCCATCATGTCCTGCGCCAATGCGCCACCGAAAATCAGCAGCGCACCGGCACCAGCGAGCATGACCGCCAAGGTATTGAGCTCTTTGGAGCGCGCAATCTCACCCTTCTCACGGGAGTCCTTTTTGCGTTTCTCCGTGGGGTCTTCTGTTTTGTCCTGACCGCTTTCGCTCTCAGCCATGACTCAGCGCGCCCGTGCCAGTTCGCGTAACAACTGCAAAGCCTCGGAGGCCAGCGGTTGATACTGATTGAGAATGTCCGCCAGGCCGACCCAGACGATGAACAGGCCGAGCACCAGGGTCAGCGGGAAGCCGATCGAGAAGATGTTCAGCTGCGGCGCCGCCCGGGTCATCACGCCAAACGCAATGTTGACCACCAGCAACGCGGTGATCGCCGGCAACACCAGTAACAGCGCCGCACCCAGCACCCAGCCGAGCTTGCCGGCCAGCTCCCAGAAATGATTGACCATCAACCCGCCACCGACTGGCAGCGTGGTGAAGCTTTCAGTGAGGACTTCGAACACCACCAGGTGGCCGTTCATCGACAGGAACAACAGCGTCACCAACATGGTGAAAAACTGCCCGATCACCGCCACCGACACACCGTTCGTAGGGTCGACCATCGAGGCGAAACCCATACCCATCTGTATCGCGACAATTTGCCCGGCGACCACGAACGCCTGGAAGAACAGCTGCAAGGAGAAACCCAACACCGCGCCAATGATGATTTGCTCGGCGATCAGCAGCAGTGCGCTCAGGTCGAGTGCGTTGACCGGCGGCATCGGCGGCAGGCCAGGAGCGATCACGAAGGTGATCGCCAGGGCGAAGTACAGGCGCACGCGCTGGGGCACCAGCGTCGTACCGAAAATCGGCATGACCATCAGCAACGAACCGATGCGAAACAACGGCAACATGAACGTTGCCACCCAGGTGCTGATTTGGGTATCGGTCAGCTGAAGCAGCGACATGGCTTAGCCGATGACCTGAGGAATACTGTGGTACAGCTGCAGAATGTATTCCATGAAAGTCTGCACCATCCACGGGCCGGCAACGATCAGCGTCACCAGCATCACCAGCAGGCGCGGCAGGAAACTCAGGGTCTGTTCGTTGATCTGGGTGGCTGCCTGGAACATCGCCACCAACAGCCCCACCAGCAAGCTCGGAATCACCAGCACGGCGACCATCATGGTGGTCAACCACAGCGCTTCGCGAAAGATGTCTACGGCCACTTCCGGCGTCATGGTGAAACACCGCCGAAGCTGCTGGCCAACGTGCCGATGATTAACGCCCAGCCATCCACCAGCACGAACAGCATGATCTTGAACGGCAGGGAAATAATCAGTGGCGAGAGCATCATCATACCCATGGCCATCAGCACACTGGCCACGACCAGGTCGATGATCAGGAACGGGATGAAGATCATGAAGCCGATCTGGAACGCGGTCTTCAGCTCCGAAGTCACGAACGCTGGCACCAGAATCGTCAGCGGCGCCTGATCAGGCGAAGCAATGTCAGTGCGCTTGGACAAGCGCATGAACAGCTCCAGATCGCTGCTGCGAGTCTGGGCCAGCATGAAGTCCTTGATCGGCACCTGTGCCTTGGTCACGGCATCCTGAGCGGTGAGTTTCTCCGCCAGATACGGCTGCAAGGCATCCTGATTCACGCGATCGAACACCGGCGCCATGATGAACATGGTGAGAAACAGCGCCATGCCGGTGAGGATCTGGTTCGACGGCGTCTGCTGCAAGCCCAGGGCCTGACGCAGGATCGAGAACACGATGATGATCCGGGTGAAACTGGTCATCAGCATGACGAACGCCGGGATGAAGCTCAGCGCGGTCATGATAAGCAGGATTTGCAGGCTGACCGAGTACTCCTGAGCGCCTTCGGCGTTGGTGCCCAGAGTAATTGCCGGGATCGACAACGGATCGGCGGCGAACGCCAGCGGCGCGACCAGCATCAAGGCCAGCGTCAAGACGATGCGTAGCGCAGCCATTACTTCTTATCCTTCTGATCCTTGCCCAACAGCTCAAACAGGCGCTGGGCAAACTCGGGGGTCGCTTTTTCAGTCCCGCTTGGTACTTGCACCGGCTCCTTGAGCACATGCAACGCAGTGATGGTGCCGGGACTCAGGCCGAGCAGGATTTGTTCGTTGCCGACCTGCACCAGCATCAAACGATCACGAGGGCCAAGCGCGCGGGAACCGATCAGCTCGATCACCTGCCCCTTGCCCGCCGGTCCGGCCTGCTGGACCCGGCGCAGCAGCCAGGCAAGAAAGAAGATCAGCCCCAGCACCAGCAGCAAGCCGAACACCAATTGCGTCAATTGCCCGGCCACACCGCTGCTGACGGCTGGCGCGGCGGCTACTGTCGCAGCGGTCGTCACCGGCTCGGCCGCCAGCACACTGAATGGCAAGGCCAGCAGGCCCGCAAGCACCTTGCTCACTCAGCGCAACTTCTTGATGCGTTCGCTTGGGCTGATCACATCGGTCAGGCGGATGCCGAACTTTTCGTTGACCACCACCACTTCACCGTGGGCGATGAGCGTGCCGTTGACCAGTACGTCCAGCGGCTCGCCGGCCAGACGATCGAGCTCGATCACCGAACCCTGGTTGAGTTGCAGCAGGTTGCGAATGTTGATATCGGTGCTGCCGACTTCCATGGAAATCGATACCGGGATGTCGAGGATCACGTCCAGGTTCGGACCATCCAGCGTGACCGGATCGTTGTTCCTAGGCACGCTGCCGAACTCTTCCATCGGCAGACGATTGGACGGCGAACCGGCAGCATCGGCGGCCAGCAAGGCATCGATATCGTCCTGCCCGGCGTCACCGGTTTCTTCCAGGGCTGCAGCCCACTCATCAGCCAGTGCCTGGTCGTCCTGGGCGTTCATATCGTCGTTCATCATTTGTCCTCGGCGGGCACCTGCTCAATCAAGAGCAGTCAATTAAAAGGGGGGGAGCGCCGGTCAGCGGCGCTCAATCGGCTCGATCACCTGCAACGCGAGGTTGCCTTTGTGCGAGCCCATCTTGACCTTGAAGGCCGGTACGCCATTGGCGCGCATGATCATTTCTTCCGGCATCTCGACCGGGATCACATCCCCGGGCTGCATGTGCAGGATGTCGCGAAGGCGCAGCTGTCGGCGGGCCACGGTGGCACCGATCGGCACATCAACGTCCAGCACGTCCTGGCGCAAGGCGTTGATCCAGCGCTCATCCTGATCGTCGAGGTCCGACTGGAAGCCGGCGTCGAGCATTTCGCGCACCGGCTCGATCATCGAGTACGGCATGGTCACGTGCAGGTCGCCGCCACCACCATCGAGTTCGATGTGGAACGTCGACACCACAACGGCTTCGCTCGGGCCGACGATGTTGGCCATGGCCGGGTTCACTTCCGAGTTGATGTACTCGAAGTTCACTTCCATGATCGCCTGCCAGGCTTCCTTCAAATCGACGAAGGCCTGCTCCAGCACCATGCGCACCACACGCAGCTCGGTGGGGGTGAATTCACGCCCTTCGATCTTCGCGTGGCGGCCGTCGCCGCCGAAGAAGTTGTCCACCAGTTTGAACACCAGCTTGGCGTCGAGGATGAACAGCGCGGTGCCGCGCAGCGGTTTGATCTTGACCAGGTTGAGACTGGTCGGCACGTACAACGAGTGCACGTATTCGCCGAACTTCATCACCTGCACGCCACCGACGGCAACGTCCGCCGAGCGGCGCAGCATGTTGAACATGCTGATGCGGGTGTAGCGGGCGAAACGCTCGTTGATCATTTCCAGGGTCGGCATGCGTCCACGGACGATGCGATCCTGGCTGGTCAGGTCGTAGCTTTTGACACTGCCGGGTTCGGCAGCGTTATCGGTCTGTACCAGACCATCATCGACGCCATGCAACAGCGCATCGATCTCATCCTGGGACAGCAGGTCCTGCACGGCCATGTCGTGTTCCTACTGCAGTACGAAATTAGTGAAAAGCAACTGTTCGATCACCACTTTGCCCAGCTCTTTCTGCGCCACTTCCTGGACGCTGGCCGTGGCCTTCTGACGCAACATCTCCTGGCCGACCGGACTCGCCAGCGTGGCAAAATCCTGACCGGAAAACAGCATCACCAGGTTATTGCGGATCACCGGCATGTGGACTTTGAGCGCGTCCAGATCGGCCTGATTGCGGCCCTGCAGGGTGATGCTCACCTGCATGTAGCGCTGACGGCCGTTCTGGGTGTAGTTGGCCACGAAGGCCGGCGCCATGGGTTCGAAGATCGCCGGCTGTTTGCCGACCACAGCGGTTTCAGCTGCAGCGGCAGGCTTGCTCTGGGCGCCGTGCATGAAGTACCAGGTCGCCCCCACGGACAAGCCGATCGCCAGCAGCAGGGCCACGACGATCACAATGATCAGCTTTATTTTGCCTTTGGTTGCGGGGTCTTTCACTGGTGCTGCGTCGCTCTTAGCCATGCCAATAATCCGTCACTATTCGGGGTTTCACAGTCGCACGGCAAGGCAAGAGCAAGTGTTATGCCAGAAGTGTCGGGAGAAGGTATGGAAAGCATGCTGCCTGGAGAACACCACAAATCACTGTGGGAGCGGGCTTGCCCGCGATAGCGGTCGGCAATCATGAAAATATTGACTGCCAGGCCCCCATCGCGGGCAAGCCCGCTCCCACAGGATCTTGTGGTGAATCAAGCGTAATAATCGACCGCGCTGGTGCCGATCACGCTGGTGGTGTTGGCGGCCACTTCAGCGACCGTTGCGGGAAGTTCTTCATCGACAGAATCGAGGCGACCGCCGCTGGCGTTGGTACGTCCTCCCTGCCCCTGTTGAGCCTGCTCCTGACCCTGCCCCTGCCAGCCCCGGGACTGATCGGAAACGTTGACGTCAACCTGACCCATGCCCTGCTGCGCGAACATGTCACGCAGGCGATGCATTTGCCCGTCGAGCGCCTCGCGAACGCTGGGGTGGGCACTCATGAAGGTCACCTGGGTCTGCTGATCCGGCACCATGTTCACCCGAATATCGAGGCGCCCCAGCTCGGCCGGTTGCAACTGGATATCGGCCGCCTTGAGATTGGCGCTGGACAGGTACATGACCCGATTGACCACCTCTTCAGTCCAACCGCTCTGATGCATGGCGATCGGCTGGTTCACCGGCAATGCATTGGCAGTCTTCGGCGTTGCCGCCTGGGTCAGTGCCGCCAGACGGTTGGCGAAATCATCGACACGGGTATCACTGCTGGCGGATTTGAGATCCTTGAGGCCGTCATCAATCAAGCCACTGAAGGCCTTCTCGCCGCCCTGGCTGGTGCTGTCCTGATCGGCTTGCACATCGAGCATGCTCGCCATGCCCGCGGCAAAGTTTTGCGCCGAGGTCGGTTCGCCATCAGCCGGGGCCTGGGACGCTTTTGGCTGGGCCTGGCTAGAAGCGGAAACGTGACCACCTTGCTCCATGGCCAGACGCACTGCTGGCAGCGCATCGAGTGGGTCGGCTTCAGGATCGAAATCGCCGTCGGCGGTGGCGGCTTGCGCGGGCGCGGTAACGATAGCAGCGGCAACCGGCGGCGCACCGCTCGTCACAACCGGCGCAGGAGCTTGCGCTACCGGCACGGCCGCCAACGGTTGAACGGCCTGCATCAAGGCAGGATCAACGCTCGGATCAACCGGTGGAGCATCAGCTACCGGCGTATCGGTCGTCTCCGGCTTGTCATCGCTGGCCGTCGTCTCGTCTGTCGGCGCCGGTTTATCGGCGGGCAAGGAATTGCCGCTATCGGCAACCGCAGGTTCCGGAGCGGCAGCTTTATCACTGCTGACGTCCGGCTTGCCGGTGCCTTGCGGCGCATTATCAGTCGCCGGCCTGGCCGATTTATCAGCGACCACAACAGGCTTGTTCTGGGCTTGATTGGCGTAGACCTCAGCGAAGCTGGACGCCTTGTCCCCGGGCTCAGCCGTCAGCGCCGGCGTATTGGCGGATGCGGCTTGAGTCTTGGCCGTAGCGGCGGCCTGAAGAAGAATATTGGGGTTAACGGGCATAAAACGGTCTCCGCTGCACTGGGATCGTAGGTACAGTTAAGCAAGTTGACTGCAAGGGTCGAGCCAGCTTTACTCGCTGGTCGCCAAAAGCGCCGGAGGGTTGCCTTATTCAGCCAGGGAGCGCTGGCGCTCCGCTTCGTAGAGGGGTCGGACAATGGCGAATTCGCCGTCAATTTCTCCGACTAACGCTTCAATGCCTTCGAGTTTTTTTTCTTTGGCTCGCTGCTCCAGCTCATGGCACAGCTCGGCCAGCCGGGTGGCGCCCATGTTGCTGCTGCTGCCCTTGAAACTGTGCGCCGTGGCGCCTAACCGATCGGCATCGTCAACCTGGCGCAGCAAGCTCAAGCGCTCTTCGGAATCGCTGAGGAAGGTATCGAGCAATTCTGGATACCCGTCTTCCATAACTTCCTGCAACGCGCTCAGCACGTCACGGTCCAGATGTGTGTCAGCCACTTGTTCACTCCTTGATCAAGAACGCCTGGGATTATGCCAGAGCCTCCCAGAAAAACTCCACGCGAGCACTTCGACCATTATCGGACCAGCTCGCACGATCGCTCAACTGACGGATCAAACTGACGCCACGTCCCGACAGACGGACATCATCGACAGGACGCTCCATCACCCGCGCCACATCGAAACCCTTGCCGCTGTCTTCGACCCGAACTGTCAGGCAACCGCCCTCACCTGTTGGTGTCACCTGCAAATGTACCCGCACATAACCGTCCCGCAATTCGTCAAGGCGTGTATTGCGCTGCTGATAATAGCGCGCAAAACCCGAAGCATCCCGTTTCAGACTCGAATCCAGGCCCAGCACGCCATGCTCCAGGGCATTGGAATAAAGCTCTGCCAGCACACTGTAGAGTGCGCCACTCTGAGCCCGCAGGCCATGCACCTCAAGCAGCAATTGCAACAAGTACGGCAGCGGATTGAAGCGTTTGAGGGTGGCGGCGCGGAACTCGAAACTCACCGACCAGTCCAGCGGGCTGGATTGACCGCTGTCGGAGTACACCGGCGCGGGCGGACTCAGCTGCGCAGCCTCCAGCAACCTGACCTCGACCATGCTCACGTCATCGCGGGCCTCACCGCGAAAATCCCGCAGGGCCTGTTCGATTTCTTCGAACAGCGCATCAGGCTGGCGATTGGCTGCAAACACCTGCTCCAATCGCTCTACGCCAAACAATTGTTCATTGGCATCGCAGGTATCGATCACCCCGTCGGACAACAGAAAGACCCGATCCCCGACGGCCATCGGGAATACCTCGGTGCGGTCATCGAAGGTTTGCGGGCTCAGCACGCCCAGCGGCAAGTGCCGTGCCGTCAGAGCGATACGTTCGCCGCTGGCGGTGCTGTGCAAGTAACCGTCCGGCATCCCGCCGTTCCAGACCTCCACCGAGCCTCGCTGAAAGCTCAGGCACAGAAGAGTCGCACAGCAGAACATGTCCACCGGCAGGATACGTTTGAGCTTGGCGTTCATCTCGCGCAGGGTTTCGGACAGGCCATAACCCTTGGCGGTCATGCCGTAAAAGACTTCAGCCAAGGGCATGGCGCCGACAGCTGCCGGCAAACCATGACCGGTGAAATCACCGAGCAACACGTGCATGTCGCCGGCCGGGGTGAACGCGGCCAGCAACAGATCGCCGTTGAACAGCGCATAGGGCGATTGCAGGTAACGGATGTTCGGGGCGTTCAGACAACCCGAGTGGGCGACTTTGTCGAACACGGCTTTGGCCACCCGTTGTTCGTTGAGCAGGTAATCGTGGTGCCTGGCGATCAGGTCGCGCTGCTCCAGCACCGTGGCTTGCAAACGTCGCAAGCGGTCCATTGCCTTGACCTTGGCGGCAAGGATCACTTGGTTGTATGGCTTTGCCAGAAAATCGTCGCCCCCGGCTTCCAGACAACGGGCCAGCGCTTCACTTTCGGTCAGCGACGTCAAAAAGATGATCGGCACCAGAGTTTCGCCGGCCAGCGCCTTGATCTGCTGCGCAGCCTCGAAACCGTCCATCACCGGCATCATGGCGTCCATCAGCACCAGGTGCGGTCGTTGTGAGCGAAAGGCTTCGACCGCCTCGGCGCCGTTGGCGGCCGTCAGCACTTCATGACCCTGGCGCCGGACGATAGTCGACAGCAGCATGCGATCGGCCGCGCTGTCTTCGGCGATCAGGATCGTCAGCGGCTCGAGCGGCTGCATGACAGTCAACTGATGTCGAACAGCTTGTCGAAATTGGAGATAGCGAGGATTTTCTTCACGTCGGAACTGCTGTTGACGACGCGAATATCGGAACTGTCGCCACCGGCGTGATCACGCAGCAGAAGCAGCATGCCCAGCGCCGAGCTATCGAGGTAAGTGGCTTTCTTCAGGTCCACCACAATGGACTCGGGTTTTTTGTTGAGTCGCTCGTAGGACTCGCGAAACTCCTGATGCCGACCGAAATCGAATCGCCCCTCGATCGAAATCGTCAGCTTTTTCCCATCCTGAGATACTTCTGTAACGACTGACATTTCACGGCTTCCTTGTCATTGGCGAACGTACGTGTAGAAGGTTTAGCATCTGATGGGGGCTGGAGCAAGGCTGAAGAATTGTACGGCTTGTGAAATCGCCTTCGCGGGCTAACTGATTCAATACGGATCCTGACGCGGCAACCGCTGGGACAGTTCATCCAGCAGCTTTTGCTCGCGCTTGTCTTCCAGTTGCCGCGCCTCATCCCTGTAGCGCTGAACCAGTTTGCGCAAGCCTTCGACCCGGGCAAATGCCTGCTGCCAGGCTTCCCGGGACTTGTTCAGATTGTTTTGGTGCCAGTTCAGGCTCTGACGCTGCTGATCAATGGCCGTGCCCAGTTGCGCGAGAAAGCCCTGATAACCCAGCAACCATTGACCCGACACGCCGCTGCTGCCGCGCACGATCCATTGCTCCTGGTATTCCAGACGGAAATTTTCCAGGTCGGCAAGTTTGCTTTCCGCCAGACGGACCTGGCCCTGGAAATGCCCCAGGCGCATGACCGCGGTTTTTTCGGCCTTCTCGGCCATTTCCACCACGGGTGCAAGGCGTGCCGCGCGGCTCTGGGCCATGGCCGGTTAACCGCCCGGCGCCGGGGCGAAGATCGAGGCGAGATGGTTTTCGCTGGCGCCCATGCCGATGTTGTCGTTCAAACCCTGGCGCAGGTACATCGTCATGGCCGGTTGCAGATTGATCGCGGTGTCGGTTTCCCGGTCACCGCCAGGCACATAGGCGCCGACGCTGATCAGGTCGCGGCTCTGCTGATAGCGCGACCAGTATTGCTTGAACATCTGCGCGTGATTCATGTGCTTGATGCCGACCACCGACGGCATCACCCGACTGATGGACGCTTCGATATCGATGGCGGGGTAATGCCCTTCCTCGGCCAGACGCCGGGATAGCACGATGTGCCCGTCGAGCACGCCCCGCGCCGAGTCGGCGATCGGGTCTTGCTGATCGTCGCCTTCGGACAATACGGTGTAAAACGCAGTGATCGAACCGCCACCCTTTTCGGCGTTACCGGCCCGCTCCACCAGTTTCGGCAACTTGGCGAACACCGACGGCGGATAGCCCTTGGTCGCTGGCGGCTCGCCGATGGCCAGGGCGATTTCCCGCTGGGCCTGGGCGAAACGGGTCAGGGAATCCATCAGCAACAGGACATTCTTGCCCTTGTCGCGGAAGTACTCGGCGATTCGCGTGCAGTACATGGCCGCGCGCAGACGCATCAGCGGCGCATCATCCGCCGGCGACGCCACCACCACCGAACGCTTGAGCCCTTCTTCACCGAGGATGTGCTCGATGAATTCTTTAACTTCCCGACCCCGCTCACCGATCAGTCCGACGACGATAATGTCGGCCTCGGTAAAGCGGGTCATCATGCCCAGCAGCACACTCTTGCCCACGCCGGTACCGGCGAACAGCCCGAGTCGCTGACCGCGACCGACTGTCAACAAACCGTTGATGCAGCGAATGCCCACGTCCAGCGGCTCGCTGATCGGCTCGCGCTTGAGCGGGTTGATGGTCGGGCCGTCCATCGGCACCCAGTCTTCAGCCTTCATCCCGCCCTTGCCATCCAGCGCACGGCCGGCGCCATCGAGCACCCGCCCGAGCATGCTCATCCCCATGGGCAGACGACCGGTATCGGCCAAGGGAACCACGCGGGCACCAGGGGCGATGCCGGCGACGCTGCCGACCGGCATCAGAAAAACCTTGCTGCCAGAGAAGCCCATGACCTCGGCTTCGACCTGCACCGGGTGATAGCTGTCGTCATTGATGACCATGCAACGGCTGCCCATGGCGGCGCGTAAGCCTTCGGCTTCGAGGGTCAGGCCGACCATGCGCAACAGGCGGCCTTCGAGGATTGGCGCGCCGGCAAGCGCAGTGGCCTCAGCATAGCTACCGAGGCGCTTGGCGAAGCTGGTGCGATCAAGGCGCATCGGGATCATCCAACGCCGGCCCGACCGGAGCGACCGCAGGCTTTTCGTCGATCGGCAGCTCCAGGCTCAGGTCCGGCGCGGCCGGGTGTAGCGCCTGATCGTGCAATTGATCGAACAGCTTGGCCATGACTTGGGTAATACGGGTTTCGATGGTGGCGTCGATGCGACTGTGCTCGGTCTCGACCCGGCAACCGCCCGGCAACAAGGACTCGTCCTCGACGATGCGCCAGGTTTCCTCATGGCGCTCGCGCAGGGCTTTGACCTGTTCGAAATCCTGCGGGTTGACGTACAGCCGCACGTTGCCCACGCCCAGCGGCAAGAGCTTGAGCGCTTCACGCATGACGTGTTCGATCTGCGTCGAGTCGATGGCCAGTTCGCGCTGAATCACTTGTTTGGTGATGTGCTGCACGAGGTCGACCAGCGACTTTTCGATCTGGGTGTCCTGCTCGGCAATCGGCTCGAACAGGTTGGCCATCAGCTGTTCCAGGCCAGCGATCTTGGCCGTCAGGGCCACTTCGGCTTCCTGACGGACCTTGAGCGTGGTGCTGTGGAAACCTTCTTTCTCGCCAACGGCGAAGCCTTCGTTGTAGGCTTCCTGGCGAATGCTTTCGAGCTCTTCGAGCGTCAGTGGCTGGACTTCTTCCAGCGGCACTTCTTCCATTTCCGGCGGTTCGGGCTCTGGCTCCGGCTCGGGTTCCGGCACAAACGGGTCGAAACTGGGCAGCGACCAGATGTCGAAACCACCGACGTCCTTGGCACGGATCAGGTCGGTATTGGACTCATCATGTTTGGACGACATAGTGACCTTAGATCATCTCTTCGCCGCCCTTCCCGCCGAGAACGATTTCTCCGGCTTCGGCCATACGGCGGGCAATGGTGAGGATTTCTTTCTGCGCGGTTTCCACGTCGCTGACGCGCACCGGGCCTTTGGCCTCGAGGTCGTCGCGCAACAGTTCGGCCGCCCGTTTGGACATGTTCTTGAAGATCTTCTCTTTGACGCCTTCGTCCGAACCCTTGAGCGCCAGTACCAGCACGTCGGAGGACACTTCGCGCAGCAACGCCTGAATGCCGCGGTCGTCGACATCGGACAGGTTGTTGAACACGAACATGAGGTCTTCGATCTGACCGGACAGGTCTTCGTCGACTTCGCGGATCGAGTCCATCAGCTGACCTTCGATCGAGCTGTCGAGGAAGTTCATGATGTCGGCCGCGCGCTTGATGCCACCCAGGGTGGTGCGCGAGGCATTCGAGTTGCCGGAGAACTGCTTCTCGAGAATCTGGTTGAGTTCTTTCAGGGCCGCCGGCTGCACGGTGTTCAACGAGGACACTCGCAGGATGATGTCCAACCGGACCTTGTGGTCGAAGTTGCCCAGCACTTCACCGGCCTGGTCCGGGTCGAGGTACGCCACCACGATTGCCTGGATCTGCGGGTGCTCGTAACGGATCACGTCGGCAACGGCGCGCGGCTCCATCCACTTCAGGCTGTCGAGGCCGCTGGTGTTGCCGCCCAGCAGGATCCGGTCGATCAGGCCGTTGGCCTTATCTTCGCCCAACGCCTGGGTGAGCATTTTGCGCACGTAGTCATCGGAGCCGACGCCCAGGCTGGTCTGGTCGCCGACGATGTCGACGAACTCACTCATGACCTGTTCGACCTGCTCGCGGTGCACGTTACCCATCTGGGCCATGGCCACGCCCACACGCTGAACCTCTTTGGGCCCCATGTGGCGCAGCACTTGCGCGGCATCCGTAGACCCCAGGGACAGCAGCAGGATAGCGGCTTTATCAACCCGGGACAGTTTGGCGACAGCGGCTCGGTTATCACTCATCTGCGTTAATCCACTCTTTCACGACCTGGGCCACGCGACCCGGATCTTCTGCCACCAGACTCTTGATTGCGTTCAATTGTGCGTCATAGCCTTCGCTTGGGCTCGGCAGCAGGATGCTGGTCGGGCCACCGAGGCTGACGCGATCGTTGGCCAGTTCGCCGTCCAGGCCACCCATGCCACCGAGTTCGACGTCGCTGCCCAGGCCTGCGAGTTGCTTGTCTTTGCCGCCACCGGTGATGTTGTTGAGCACCGGACGCAGCACGCCGAATACCAGCACCAGGATGAACAACACACCCAGCACTTGCTTGACGATGTCCCAAAACCACGGCTGGGAGTAGAACGGAATCTCGGCGATCGCTTCGCCGCGCTCGGCGGAGAACGGCATGTTGATCACACTGACGCTGTCGCCACGGCTGGCGTCGAAACCGACCGCGTCCTGTACCAGACGGGTGAAGCGCGCCAACTCATCGGCACTCCACGGCGCACGGGTGGTTTCGCCGTTGGCCGCGTTGACCTTGACCTGATCATCCACCACCACCGACACCGACAGGCGATTCAATCGACCCTGCTGTTGCTTGGTGTGGCTGATGGAACGGTCGAGTTCGAAGTTCTTGGTGGATTGTTGACGCTTGTCTGCCGGGTACGGTGCCAGCATCGGCTGGCCGGTGGCCGGGTCCATGATTTGCTGACCGTTGGCATCGAGCAATGGCTGACCTGGCTGCACCATGCCGGCCGACGCCGTGGCGCCACCCGTAGTTTGCGGCGCCGAGGCAGGCGATGGCGGCTGGTTGCTCAGCGCACCCGGCACACCTTGCGGGCCATTGCTGGCGGTGCGTTGTTCATTGACCGACTGCTCACTGCGCAACGCCGGCTGGTCCGGGTTGAACTGCTCGGAAGTCGACTCGACGGCACTGAAATCGACGTCCGCCGAGACTTCAGCTTTATAGCGATCGTTGCCCAACACCGGTTGCAGGATGTTGTGCACGCGCTGGGTCAGCATGCTTTCCATGCGACGGCTGTAATCGAACTGCTTGCCGGCCATGGTCAGTTCGGAGTTTTCCGCCTGATCCGACAGCAGGTTGCCCTTCTGGTCGACAACGGTGATCTGCGACTTGCTCAGTTCGGGAACGCTGGTCGCCACCAGATTGATGATAGCGACGACTTGGCCCGGCTCCAGCGAGCGACCGGAATAGAGTTCAACCAGAACAGAAGCGCTTGGCTTGCGTTCGTCACGCACGAACACCGAGCTTTTCGGAATCGCCAGGTGCACGCGGGCACCCTTGACGTTGTTCAGGCTGGAAATGGTTCGGGCCAGTTCGCCTTCGAGGCCGCGCCGATAACGGGTCGCTTCCATGAACTGGCTGGTACCCAGCCCCTGCTCCTTGTCGAGGATCTCGAAACCGATGTTGCCATCGCTGGGAGTGACACCAGCGCCCGCGAGCTTGAGCCGTGCACGGGACAGGTCATCGGCCTTGACCAGCAAGGCACCGGAGTTCGGTTCGACGGTGTAGGGGATATCGGCGGCGGCCAGGGTTTCCATGACCTGCTTGGCGTCCAGGCCGGCAAGGCTGCCGTACAGAGGTCGGTAGTCCGGCTGCTGGGACCACAACACCACGGCAAAACCAATCGCCACGCTCGCTGCCAGGCCGACCAACAGGCCCACCTGACGCAACATGGTCATCTCGGAGAGGTTTTCCAGGAAAGACAACCCGAACAGCGGCGGTTTGCCGTCTATTGGAGTGGCCTTGGCCGGAACATTATCGGCGATTGCTTCTGCCATGACTCAATCTCGTCCTTAAACCGGCATCTGCATGATGTCTTGGTATGCCTGAACCAGCTTGTTACGCACTTGGGTCAACGCCTGAAAAGACACGCTGGCCTTCTGTGAGGAAATCATCACGTCCGTCAGGTCGACGCCGCTTTTACCGATCTCGAAAGCACTGGCCAACTGACTGGACGCCTGCTGGGTGTCGTTCACTTTATTGACGGCCTGACCGAGCATGTCGGAAAAGCTGCTGCCACCCAATTCAGGAACTGCGGCAGTCGATTTCGGCACAGACATCGCATCCATTTGCATGGAGCGCATATCCAGCATCAACCGATTGAATTCAATACCTTGGCTCATGGTTTCTCTCTTTGACGAAGCTACGTCTTTGGCTACCCGCAATTTTTTGACACTCACTCGGCGGGTAGTGAGGTGTTAGCAACAAGGGTGCCAGCTCTGTGGCCACTCTGAACAAAAGCCAATTCCGGGCTTCGCTCAACCACGAACCCACATTTGGATCGGTGTTGCTTGCGTCAACTTTCAGGTGGCGAACAAGTACGCTTCCACATCCATTCCGGCGTCGCGCATCTGCGCCAGCTTGTAGCGCAAGGTGCGCGGGCTGATACCCAGCCGCTCGGCGGCTTCTTTGCGACGGCCGCGCTCAGAGCGCAAAGTGTCGATGATCATCTGGAATTCACGGCGCCGCAGGTCATCGCCGAGGGCGCCCGCCGATTCGGCTTCGACTTCCACAGAACGTGTGGGCGTCAGCGCCAATGTCGGTAACGGCGCACACGCCACAGGCCCGGCCAGGCAAAAATCCTGCGGCTGGATCAATCCGCCCTGCTGCAGAATCAAGGCACGCTGGATCGCGTTATCCAGTTCACGCACGTTACCCGGCCACGGATAACCGATCAGGCACGCCTGCGCCTCAGGCGAGAGCTTCGCAGCGGCATGCTTCATTTTATTGACGTGTTTGGCCAGCAGTCGCTCAGCCAGCGGCAGGATGTCGGCGGTGCGCTCGCGCAGCGGACGCCAGGCCAGCGGGAACACCGACAGGCGATAGTAAAGGTCTTCACGAAAACGCCCCGCCGCCACTTCAGCGGCCAGGTCACGGTTGGTGGTGGCGACCACCCGGATGTCCAGCGTGATCGCCTTGCGTGCGCCGACTCGCTCGACTTCACGCTCCTGCAATACCCGCAGTAATTTGGCTTGAAGGCCGAGGGGCATTTCGGAGATTTCATCGAGCAGGATCGTCCCGCCATCGGCCTGCTCGAACTTGCCGGCCTGCGCCGCAATGGCGCCGGTGAATGATCCCTTTTCGTGACCGAACAAGGTAGCCTCGAGCATGTTGTCCGGGATTGCTGCGCAGTTGATCGCAATGAATGGCTGACTGGCGCGATGGGAGTGCTGATGGATGTAACGTGCCAGCACTTCCTTGCCGGTCCCGGACTCACCGGAGATCAGCACCGTGGAGTCACTGCGCGCCACCCGTGCTGCCAATTCCAGCAATTGCGCACTCGCCGGCTCGAACGCCACAGGCCCCTCGCTCTCGGTCGCGCCGAGATTGCCCAGTGCGTGACGCGCCACCAGATCGAGCAAGGCTTTGGGCTCGAACGGCTTGACCAGATAATCCGCCGCACCCTGACGCATGGCGTCGACCGCGCGCTCGACCGCACCGTGAGCGGTCATCAGCAGCACCGGCAGCTGGGGCTGACGAGTCCGCAGCAATCCCAGCAGTTGATGACCATCCATGCCCGGCATGTTGACGTCACTGAGCACCAGGTTAAACACCTCGGCACCGACAGCCTCCAGCGCCTCTTCCGCTGAACCGACCGCCGTGTAATCGTGCCCGGCAAGCAATAGCGTATCGGCCAATGCTTCCCGTAGCGCGCGGTCATCCTCGACCAGTAAAACCTTGATGGCCATGTCCTTCACTTCACTCCCTGAGCGCTAGGCTGTTCACCAGAAAAAAGCGGCAAGATCACCTGCGCGCAAGTGCCGCGCCCCGGCCGCGAACGCAACTGCAATTCTCCCTGATGAGCACGGGCGACTGCCTTGACCACGGTCAGGCCCAGGCCGGTGCCGGTGGTTTTAGTGGTGAAAAACGGCTCGCCCAGTCGCGCCAGTACCTTCGTGTCGATGCCACTGCCGCTGTCGCTGACACACAAGCGCAAATTATTGCCGCGGGTATACAGGTGAACCTTCAAACGGACATCGCCGGCACTTGCCTGAATGGCGTTCTCGATCAAATTGAGGATCGCCCCGACCAGCGTGTCGCGATTGCACAGCAACTCACCGACATGACTGTCGCACTGCCAGCGAATCGGCAGATCCTGAACGTGGGTCAGCGCTGCCGCTTGCAGCGACTGCATCAGCATCTTGGGAGTAACGCGGTCAGTCAGCGGCAGCTCGCCGCGAGCGAACACCAGCATGTCGCGAACCTGGTGTTCCAGCTCATGCAAACGCTCTTTCAGGCGCCCGGCAAAACGCTGTTGCGTGGCGACTGGCAACTCCTGCTCAGCCAAATGACTGGCATAGAGCAATGCAGCGGACAACGGCGTGCGAATCTGATGAGCCAACGACGCAACCATGCGACCGAGAGACGACAGGCGCTCATGACGAGCCAGTTGATCTTGCAGGTGACGGGTTTCAGTCAGGTCGTTGAGCAACACCAACTGACCAGGTTCGGCATCCAGCGAGCGCGTGGCGATCGACAGGCGCCGACCGTCCTTGAGAGAGATTTCGTGACCGTCGTCTTCGCGCGGCGCAAAGCATCGCGCAATGACCTGCCGCCACAGCTCGCCTTCGAGGGGCAAGCCGAGCAGCTCACATGCGGCGGGATTGGCTTCACGGACGATGCCTTGGGCGTCGATGACGATGACGCCGCCAGGCAACAGATCGAGGAGATTTTGCAGACGGTTGGCCAGGCGTTCTTTTTCCGCCAACTCCTGCATGCGTTGAGCACTGACCACCGCCAGCTCGCCCTTGAGCTCGGTGACCCGGGCTTCGAGCATGCTGTAGGAATCAGTCAATTGGCTCGACATCTGGTTGAACAGCGCAAACGCCTGCTCAAGGCCAAGCCGGCTTGCCTGCTCTACGGACGACGGTTGCCCCGAAGCATCTGGGACAGGAGACATCTGGGCGGCTGGGGGCATCGTGCTCTCTCGCGTGGTTGACCGTCAGTTAAACGGAACGTTGCGAGGGATGTAGCAATACCCGTGCCTAAAAAAAACCGCCTATAAATGAAGGAGTTGAAAAACAGGCGTCAATCATCCGCCTGTTCATCACCGTCACGACGACTCATGCCGTACTTGCGCATCTTCTCCACCAGCGTGGTGCGACGAATCCGCAGCCGTTCTGCCGCCCGCGCCACGATGCCATTGGCGTCATCCAGCGCCTGCTGAATCAGCCCTTGCTCCAGACCGCCGAGGTAGTCCTTCAGGTCCAGGCCTTCCGGCGGCAACAGGGCATTGGCGGTGAAGTCCGGGGTATGACCGTTGATGGCCACCCGCTCTTCAAGATCGCTGCGCAAGCTGTCAACCATCTGCTCGTCTTCGTCATCGACGTAGCGGAATTTCTTCGGCAACTCGACCACGCCGATCACCCCGTACGGGTGCATGATCGCCATGCGCTCCACCAGGTTGGCGAGCTCGCGAACGTTGCCCGGCCAGCCATGACGACACAGCGACATGATCGCCGCCGAATTGAAACGGATCGAACCGCGCTTCTCGTGCTCCATGCGCGAGATCAACTCGTTCATCAGCAGCGGGATATCTTCGACGCGTTCGCGCAATGGCGCCATCTCGATCGGGAACACGTTCAAGCGATAGTAGAGGTCTTCGCGGAAAGTGCCGATCTCGATCATGCTTTCGAGATTCTTGTGGGTCGCCGCAATGATCCGCACATCGACGCTTTGGGTCTTGTTGCTGCCCACGCGTTCGAAGGTGCGCTCCTGCAAGACGCGCAGCAGCTTGACCTGCATCGGCAGTGGCATGTCGCCGATTTCGTCGAGGAACAGCGTACCGCCGTTGGCCAGCTCGAAACGCCCGGCACGGCTGGTGATCGCCCCGGTGAAAGCACCCTTCTCGTGGCCGAACAATTCGCTTTCCAGCAGCTCGGCCGGAATCGCCCCGCAGTTGACCGGAACGAACGGCGCGTCACGACGCTTGGAGTGGTAGTGCAGATTGCGCGCGACCACTTCCTTGCCGGTTCCGGATTCACCGAGGATCAACACGCTGGCGTCGGTGTCGGCGACTTGCTGCATCATCTGACGGACGTGTTGAATCGCCCGGCTGGTGCCGACGAGGCTGCGGAAAAGATTGGGTTCACGGTGACGACCGCGCTCACGGGCCTGGTCGTACATCTCGCGATAGACCTGGGCACGGTGCAGCGAATCGAGCAATTTACTGTAGCTGGGTGGCATTTCGAGGGTCGAAAGCACTCGGCGACGCTGGTCTTCCGGCAAGTCAATGGAAGAATTATCGCCCATTAACAAAACTGGAAGGAACTCATCCCAGGTTGAGAGTGTCTTTAACAGGCCCAAAAGTGCACCAGGAGCATTTACCGTCCCGATGAGGACACAGATTACTTCACGACTTGATGACAAAGAGCCGACCGCCTGCTGCCAGTCATGGCTGCCACAGGGTAAATTTTCTTCGCCGAGAAAATTTAAAATCACCGCCAAATCGCGGCGGCGGACGCTATCGTCATCAATCAGCAGAATTTTGGTTTCACGCCACATGCAATAGCAACTTCCCTAGTCAACTCAATGCCCAAAATGAGGGGCAAGCTAGACGCTTGCAGACACGTTATGCCTGTAGACGCCTGAAATCTGGAACCAGCCACTAGTTAAGTCAAAAAACCGTGCACAGTCAAATTTATGGCGCACTATGTTTGGATTAACTGGGGGTTAACCAAACAGATGGTAAACCTTTGCCGCGCTCTGCGCTTGGTGGATCTGCGACATCTCGTCGACTATCGCCTGGCGCTCCCCCGTCGCCGCCTCCAGAAGCTGTTTATACACCCCCAGCAACTCCTCAAGGTTGTCGCGCAACGCGGCCTCGTCCACCGAAGCTTCACTCAAGACGTCTTCCATGCAGGAACGGCAAGCCAGGTCCAATTCACCAATGGCTTCCCAGTTGCGCTCGGCCAATGCCCCGACGAGGGCATCGCGGGTTTGTTCGATTCGCCGCAAGACAAGACTCATGGTGATCTCCTTAAAACTGCGGACCCGGCTCGGCGATAGCATCCCAACCGTCCTTGACCGTGCGAAGCAGGTCGGCGACTTCATCGAGAATCGTAGCGTCGTTGCGGATGTTGGCGTCCGTCAGGCGCTTAATCATATAGACATACAGATTGTCCAGCTTACCGATCGTTTCGGCCGAATTCTCACGATCCAGACCCTCACGCAAGCCGCCGATAATGCCAATGGCCTTACCGATTGCCAGGCCCTTGTTGGCGATTTCCTTGCGCTCCATCGCGCCTTTTGCCTGGGCGATGCGATCCAGACCGCCTTCCATCAACATCTGCACCAGACGATGGGGACTAGCTTCGGAAGTCTGGGCCTGAGCACCGATCTTCTGATACTGCCGAAGGGCTAACATCGGGTTCATGCTGTACCTCGTCACAACTCAAAAGTTTGTATATTCAGGGTATCGACGTCGCGTCAAAAAACTTTAGGCCAAAGAAAAAAAGCCCGACACGCTTGAGAAAGCTGCCGGGCTTTTGTCACTCTGAATATTATGAATTATTTTTTTGGGCGTTCATCGCCTCAAACATCGACGTGATATTGGCCGCTGTCGCTTTGAGCTGGCCTACCAGGGTGTCCATCGCGTTGTACTTTTTGGTCAGAGCCTCGGTCAACGAAGCGATCCGCGAGTCCAGAGCAGCTTGCTGGTTGGACAGAGAGGTCGTTACGCTATTGAGACTTTTCGTGCGTTTGTCCAGCAGACCATCGGTTGTAACGTAAGGATCAACCGCTGCCTTCATACGCGCCAGCAAACCAGTATCACCGGAAAACAGCGACTGGATTTCACCGCCCAGCTTTTTATCGTCCATCGCCGCGGTGAACTTGGTAGAGCTGAACTCCAGCGTACCGTCGGCCTGCACGGTGTTGATACCCAATTGCGACAGCACCGAAAGCTGACTGGTGGAGCCCGCCGGTACAGTTACCAACTCATTGCGTATGGCCGACAGCAACGCACGCGCAGAAGCATCACCGGTCAACGGAGCGGTCACCGTCAGGTTGCCATCAGAATCCTTGGTGGTCTTGGTCAGCGTGTTAACGGTCTTGACCAGAGTGTTGTAGGCGTCGACGAACGTCTGTAACGACGTCTTCAGCCCGCTGGTGTTGGTCGCCACAGTGACGGTCGATGTACCAGGCGCAACCAGGGTGAAGCTCAAACCGCTGACAGCGCTGTCAACTTTGTTGGACTTGCTGGTCATGCTCATGCCATCGACCGTGAAGGCCGCGTCGACAGCCAGCGCAGAAACATAGCCACCACTGCCGGCCGTCATTGGCTGAGTACCATCGACCGTCAGCTCGGCGATCCCGCTGACAACGATATCCGAGCCCGCGCCGGTGGTGGTCGAGCCGATAACCATACGCGATCCACTGCCATCGTTGACAATGTTGGCAGTGATACCGCTCGCTTGCAGCTTGGTGTTTATTGCATCCCGAACGGTCTGCAACGTGGAGTTGGCAGGCACATCAACGGTGTAATCAGTGCCATTTTGACTGATGGTCAGCGTACCAGTCGGAATAGCACTGCTTGCCCCCCCGGCAAAAGTAGCCGTGGCGACTTTGGAACTGGTGGCCAGCTTATCTACAACGACCTGGTAGTTACCGGTAACGGCGGTGTTGTCCGACGTCGCGGTGACGAATTTGGTCTCGGACGAGGTCGCAGCAAAACCCAGAAAGGCTGGCGTGGTCGTGCTGTTGAGGTTATTCATTGCAGTCTGATAGGCCTGCAACGCGGACTTCAACTGCCCGATTGCGGAAATCGAAGCCGTGTTGGCGGTCACCTGCTTGGTGATCTGGTTCTGCTTCGGTTCTTTATCAGCAGCCACCAGCGCCTTGACTATCGCTGCCGTATCGATACCGGAACCCAGACCAACGCCTGGTAGAATTACACTTGCCATCTGCTTCTCCCTTTCAGTGTGTCGCCGGCCTTTTGACCACTACAACGCCCAAAAGAACATAGCAACAAGTTTCATGCCAGTTGTCAGACTTTAGCGCTGAACAACAGACTGCTCGCATCATTCAAACTGTTGGCCAGCTTCAGGACTTCTTCGTTGGGGATCTGACGAACCACTTCACCGGAGTCACTGGCAATCACTTTGACCACTACTTTTCCTGAAGCCTCGTCGATCGAGAACTCCAGATTGCGCTTGACCGACTGAACAAACTTTTCAATTTCCTGGACGGCCATTTTCAGTTGGTCCTGTTCGGTTCCAGCGTCTTTCTTTTCATCCTTGACCGGCGCCACGGCAGCAGCATCGGCTCGAGGCTTTTCCGCTGGTGTATCAGCAACAATCGTCGCTGGCTTCGCAGCCGGATAAGACAAGTTCAGCTTCACGCTCATATCCATGTCCATCACCCCTTAAAGTAAAAAGCGAGAGAGCACGACCAGCGCACTCCCCCGCCAAAACTCAACCAGCTATTACTGAAGCAGTTTCAGTACAGCGGATGGCAGTTGGTTGGCCTGAGCCAGAACTGCGGTGGAAGCTTGTTGCAGAGTTTGCTGCTTGGTCAACTGAGCGGTTTCTGCTGCGAAGTCGGTATCCTGGATACGACCTTGAGCGGCAGTGGAGTTCTCAGCCATGTTCTGCAGGTTGTTGGTGGTGGACTGGAAGCGGTTTTGTACAGCACCCAGGTCAGCACGAGTATCGTTGATGGTCTGCAGGGCGGTGTCGATTGCGTCGATTGCGGCCAGGGAAGCAGTGTGCGCGGCAGCGTCGGTGGTGCCGGAGATTGCGATGGTGCCGGTATCAACACCCAGAGCACTTGCAGCGAAGCTGCTGCTCATTACAACGCTGATCTGCTGGTCTGCACCAGTCATTGCGCCAACCTGGAACTGCATGGTACCGGCCGAGCCGTCCAGCAAGTGCTTGTTGGTGCCGAAAGTGGTGGAAGTAGCGATACGAGTCAGCTCGTCGGACTTCGCTGCGAATTCCTTGTTCAGAGCGGCACGTTCAGAGGTGCTGTTCGAGTCGTTCGTGGCTTGCAGAGCCAGTTCACGCATACGCTGCAGAATGTTGGTCGATTCAGCCAGTGCGCCTTCAGCGGTCTGAGTGATCGAAACACCGTCGTTGGCGTTTTTGATCGCTACGGCAGAACCGGTGATCATGGTTTGCAGTTTAGTAGCGATCTGCATGCCAGCGGCGTCGTCTTTAGCGCTGTTGATACGCAGGCCGGAAGACAGGCGAGTCATCGAAGTGCTCAGCGCGTCGGAAGCACGGTTCAGGTTCTTCTGAACGGTCAGCGAAGTGGTGTTGGTGTTTACAGTTAAAGCCATGACGAAATCCTCGTTGGTTGGGTACTGCGGCTTCCGGCCCTGGCAACCGCCGGGTGTGGCCTAGAGAACCTTCGTAATAGTTATCGTCGGGTTTGGGTGTTGCTTGAGGGGATTTTTGAAAAAATTTGCCATCACACTGCCATCCCCAGATAAACCAAGGGCTAGCGGGCAAACGGGATGAAAAAATGACGTCAGAAAAGCACCGCAGACTGTGACATGGCTCACTGTTGCGGCGCTAAAGGAGGGAGGGGAAGCAGAATCGACAGTTCTTGTTTAGCGCTCTTCAACTCTTTTCAACAACGCGACCACTTCATACTCCAGATAGTCGGCCAGACTCAACCAGTCCTGGCGCTCCTGACAGTCGAGCATGGTCATGAGCGTCTGCGCCCATTGCTGTTGCACCGGGGCTTGCGCCCCATCGAACGTCGACATGCATTGGCCGAACAATTCGACCATCGCCACGGCCCCCTCGACATCCCGCCCAAGTCGAAACAAAGAGGCGCACTGTTCGGCGCCGGAAATAAACGCGATGGCCTGACTCATTGCACAAACTCTGAATTGAAAGCGGTGCCGACGATCATGGCGCCCGCCCGGCTGCTGTTGAAGAAACGCACCTGAGGGTGGCCAGCGATGTAGCGCTCCACCTCGCACAGATAGCTGCGGAAGTTGAGCTGCGTCTTGATGCGCTGCCCATTGCCATCGAGCACCCAATGCCTGGCAACTTTCAATTGAGGCCCCAGATCGCCGTCCTTCCAGCCGGCGTGGGTCTTGTTCATCGGGAAGGCAAAGTCGGCCCCGAACAGGGTAATGCAGGTGCTGCCCATCTTGACCGCCAGGTCGATTGCCGGATGAATCACGCTGCCGCCGACAAACAACTCGGCCCGCGGAATCTGCTGGCGCACCTGGGTGTAGATTGGACTGGCGGAATAGCCGACATAACGAGTGCCCTGCCAAGCTTCAAGCACTGAGCGATCGGTCATCGGAAAGTAGACCAACCGGGTACCGGCCGAGTCTTGCGCAGGTAAATGACATGCGGTGATTTTCACATCGAGAGTGACTACCACATCAGGTTTGATGCCTTGCTCCAACAAAGGTCGATAGGCGGTGTCGACGCAAATAAACAAGGGCCTTGGGGTTTGTTCGTGGATTTCCCGCAATTGTTGAAAGTGTTGCTCCAGGCTAGGCCCTGTCGCGATGACATAGATATCCCGACCCAATTGGGTCGCAAACAACTCGGCGACGTCTCGATCACTTCGCAGCAAAGGAAGACTGACTTGCAAACGTTCGATGATCTGCGGATCGTCGGGGCGGAACTCACGATTGTTGAAGCTCAAATGTATTTCGCTGATCAAGCGGTCACGGATCTTCGCATTGAAGTCATCGGCCAGCACCAGTTCAGCCGGCAACGCGAAGAACGGCAGCTGAATTTCCGCCCGATCGCCGGCATACAACAGCTCGACTCGCGGATCGCTGAGCCACTGCTGTTGATCGAGCAGTTGCAGCACCAGCGCAAACACCGCGCCGTTGAGGATGTGTACGTATAAACGCTCAAGCCCGGCGCGCTGCAGTAGCTCTATCTGCAGATCGCCAAGCCCGGTGCCGTAGACATGCACCACCGGACTATCGATGGGCAGGCTATCGGCCTGAAGCCCGGCCTCGCGGGTACGGTCGTGGCGACTGGTCAGCTGGATGCCGTTGATGCTCAACGTCGAGCCCAGGCCTTCGACCAGATCGGCCTGCAACAGGCTCGCGTCTTCAACCAGCAAGCGCGCAGACAGCAGCGGCCAGCGGCGCTGCATGACCTCGGCGTTGCGCTCAAAGAACTCACTCATGGAGCCTCGCTTTTCATTCAGGCAAAAAAATAGCGTTCAAGGTTACACCTTGAACGCTTTTTTTTGCCTGGCTTTCTTTGACTGAAGAGCCGAGATTCAAGGGCGATAGATGATCGCCGAACCCCATGACAATCCAACACCGAAACCACTCAGCGCAACGCGCTTCCACTTCGAATCCAGCACGTGTTTTTCCAGCAGCAACGGAATGCTCGACGATACGGTATTACCGGTTTCGACCATGTCCTTGATGAACTTCTCAGGCTCACCCTCGAACCGCCGCGCCACGGCGTCGACAATGGCTGCACTGCCCTGGTGAATGCAGAAGGCATCGATATCGTCAGCCGTCAGCCCCGAGTCAGCGAGCAACTCATGCAAATGCGCCGGCACTTTGAGCAGCGCGAAGTTGAAGACCTGACGGCCGTTCATGAAGAACACCCCGTCGGAAACCTTCAGGTGCGGCGCGCCGGAACCGTCGGTGCCGAACTTGGCCTTGCCCAACTGCCAGGGGGCGTCTTCGCCCATCCAGGTGGCGGTGGCGGCATCGCCGAAAAGCATGGTGGTGTTGCGGTCTTCTGGATCGACGATCTTGGAGTACGGATCGGCGGTCACCAGCAAGCCATTCTTCAGGCCCGCGGCTTCCATGAAACCCTTGATGGCGTAGATGCCATAGACGTAACCGGAGCAGCCCAGGGAAATATCGAACGCAGCCACGGTCGTCGGCAGGCCCAGTTTGTCCTGAACGATGGCGGCGGTGTGTGGCAGACCTTCTTCGTCACCGTTCTGGGTCACGACGATCAGCACGTCGATGGCTTCACGCTTCAATTCTGGATTGTTGGCGAACAGCGCGTTGACTGCTTCGACACACAGGTCCGAAGTTTCTTGCCCTGCATCTTTACGCGGCAGGAAAGCCGAACCGATCTTGCCCAGGATGAACTCTTCATCCTTTTCGAATTTTGCACCTTGTGCGTAATTGTCCACGCCGGCTACAGGAACGTAGCTCGCAATGCTCTTTATGCCAATCATTACGGCTTCCCAATAATAAACAGCCCAATACCACCGCTCGCAAGGATTCGAGGGGCGCCGACAAACAACAAATAACGTCGCCCTCAACGGGGTGACAGCGGGAAGAATAAAAGGCCATCACTGGGCTAAAAACAGTCCAGGCGCCATCTGCCCCTTTTTATACAATACAGTGAAGATGCGCGTTATGACTCGCAGGTCACGCTATTTTGCCGAATCAACCTCACAAGCGGTTATTCGACCAGCGGCCAGTCCAGCGGCGTTCCGCGCTTGATGGCCTGGCGGGCGCGGCGGCCCAGAAGGGTTTCAGCGTGTTTGGGGGCGAGCCCCAGGCCAGGCCGGATGGCTCGCAGATTGGCGACGGTGAACGGCTCACCGGCGGCCATGTCCTCAGTGACGTACAGCGAACGACGGTAGACCAGAGACTTGCGCTCGGCCTCGGTCACGCCGTAATGCACCTGGCCCATCGCCTGCCAGGCGCGTTCGGTTTCGATCACCAGGCTGGCAAGTTCAGCCGGTTCCAGGGAGAAACTGGCGTCCACCCCACCGGCGGCACGGTCGAGGGTGAAGTGTTTTTCCACCACCGTCGCCCCCAGCGCTACCGCGGCGACGGACACTCCAACGCCCATCGAATGATCGGACAAACCGACTTCACAGCCAAACAGCTCCCGCAGATGAGGGATGGTGCGCACATTGCTGTTGGCGGGCGTCGCCGGGTACGTGCTGGTGCACTTGAGCAACACCAGGTCCTTGCAACCGGCCTCACGGGCGGCGCGCACGGTTTCGTCGAGCTCGGCAATGCTGGCCATGCCGGTGGAGATGATCAGCGGCTTGCCGGTGGCAGCGACCCGCCGGATCAACGGCAGATCGGTGTTCTCGAAACTGGCGATCTTGTAGGCCGGCACGTCCAGGCTTTCGAGGAAGTCCACCGCGGTGTCATCGAATGGAGTGGAGAACGCCAGCATGCCCAGCTCTTTGGCCCGGGCGAAGATCGGCGCGTGCCATTCCCACGGCGTATGGGCCTTCTCGTACAGCGCGTACAGCGAAGAACCGGCCCATAGGCTGTTGGGGTCCTTGATGAAGAACTCGCCTTCGGACAGGTCCAGCGTCATGGTCTCGGCGGTATAGGTTTGCAGCTTCAAGGCGTGCGCGCCGGCCTTGGCTGCGGCTTCGACGATTTGCAGCGCCACGTCCAGCGACTGGTTATGGTTGCCGCTCATCTCGGCAATGATGAACGGCGGCGCATCGGCACCGATCGAGCGGTTGCCGATCTTGAAACGGGTCATGGGTGATCCTTTAAAACGCGTGTGAACGCACAAGCACTCTGAGTGAAACCTGCCTCGCGGAAAACTTTCAGCGACGCCTGGTTGGCGGGCAACACCTGAGCGGTGATGGCTTGCAATGACGGCCAGTAATCGGTGACAAAGGCTTCGCCCCGCGCCAGCAGCGCCCTGCCCCAACCCAAGCCAATTCGGCTTTCGAACAAATAAATCGAGACTTCGGCCCGAGTACCGTCAAGGTCATAGCGCAACACACCGACCGGGCCATCATCCGCCTCGGCAATCAACAGCAGTCGCTGGGGGTTACTCAGGCTCGCAGCCAGCCAGGTCAGATGCCGCTGCCAATCGATGACGTGGCTGTCCAGCGACCAGCGCCGCACTGCCTCGGCATTACGCCCCTCAAACAACAATTGCGCATCATCCTGAGTGGCCTGACGAACCTGCAACACCGCCCCCGCCAGCGCCGCCGCCACCCGCAGCGCGCCACGGCCATCGACCAACTGCCGCGAGCGTTCAGCCAGGCTCTGGCGAAGCCCCTGATTGCCCACAACAAAACCGATGGCCTGGCGCAACTGCTCGACACTGACGTGCTCGCGATTGCCCAGGAACACATGAACACCCGAGGTCGCCATCACCTCACCGTTGGCCTGCTGATTATTCGAGACCGCAATGCAGATCGTCGGCAGCCCCATGGCCGCCCGCTCCCAGCTGGTACCGCCGCCGGCACCGATGAACAGGTCGGCCTCGGTCATCAGCCGGTAAAAATCGCTGACAAAACTGTGCAGGCGCCAGTTCGGGCGATAGTCCACCAGCCCCTGCATCTGCTCCCAGGCCGGGTTGTCGGCACCCGCCACGAAATCGACTTCCAGCTCATGGAGGTCCGCCAGCGCCAACATCGCGTGATGGGTCTGCATGGCCGCATCGAAGCCGCCGAAATTCACCAGCACTCGCCTGGCCCGAGGTTTGATCTCGATTGCCGGGCAGCAGAACTCATCGCGCAGCAAGGCAAACCGCGGGCCGAGCAGGGTCTGGCAATCGGGCGTCAGCCGTGAGGCATAAGCTTCTGGGGTGCCCGATAGATTTTGATTGAGCAGCAGATCGACGCAGTACTGCCGAGTGGCCAGATCGTCCACCGCAGCGATTCGTGGAGCCCAGCGGCGTGCGGCGGTCTGCCAGTGATGATCGAGACCATAGTGGTCGACGATGATCCAGTCGAAAGCCGGATGCCCTTCCAATGCTTGTTCCAGCGCAGCAATGTCCGCCTGCCACGGCAGCATCGACTCGATGGCCTGCTGCGGGTCTTCATCGGGATAGCGCTCCGGCAGCGCGAACGTCTCGAAATCCTCAGCCTGCAGACTGTCCAGCCGATGCCCCGGCAACTGACGACACGCGAAGGCAACGTGCGTGCCCTGCTTGCGTAACACCCTGGCCAGGGTCAGGCAGCGGGCGATATGGCCACTGCCTATGGTCGGCGATGCATCAGCGCGGATCAGTACCCTCATTGCAGCTCACCTCCAGCCTTCAAGGCGGCATAAAGGTATTCGGCACGCGTCCAGTCCTCAAGCGTGTCGATGTCCTGCACCAAATGACGCGGCAGAATCACCGGCAGGCTTGCCGGCGAGAACAGCACATCGCCACGCAACCAGGCTTCGCTACGCCCCCAATAGAACTGGCCTGCATCTTGAAAAGCGTCGGGCAAGTCCTGGGAACGGGTCTCGCGAAATTCCGGGTAGAGCGAGGTCAAGGCACCCTGCTCGTTGAGGGTCAAGGCCCGTTGAACCGGAAAACCAAAACCGGTGACTGAAAACGCGAAAGATTTGTCCGGGTGCTGCACCAGCAATTCATGCCCCTGACGCAGATAACGCGCCTGCAACAATGGCGCGGTCGCGTAGACGCAGCAGGCATAGTCGAACGGTGGCAATTGCTTCAAGGCATGCACGATCACCGCTGCAGTACCGGTGAAATCGTCGGCCAGCGCCACGGGCCGCATGAACGGCACTTGAGCCCCATTGGCCCGTGCAACCTCGGCGATCTCTTCATCGTCGGTACTGACGATCACTTGGTCGAACAGGTTCGATTCCAGCGCCGTGCGAATCGAGCGGACGATCATCGGCACGCCGTCGAACGGCTTGAGGTTCTTGCGCGGGATTCGCTTGCTGCCACCACGGGCCGGAATGATCGCAACACAACTCAAGAGTCACTACTCCTCAAGGATCAGTCGTCGCAATTGCTCGACCACATAATCCTGTTGTTCATCGCTCAGCAGAGGAAACAGCGGCAGGCTGATGGCCTCGGCGTAATAACGTTCGGCCTGGGGAAAATCCCCCTCGGCAAAACCCAGGTCGCGATAGTACGGCTGCAAGTGCAGTGGAATATAGTGCAGGTTCACACCGACACCGGCCGCTCGCAAACCTTCGAACACCTGCCGATGGTTGAGGTTGATCCGCTCCGGCTGCAAGCGCACCACGTACAGATGCCACGCCGACTCGGCCTCGGGCTGCGGGCTGGGCAAGGTCAGCGGCAAGTACGCCAGCAACCGGTCATAACGGGCCGCCAGCTCACGTCGACGCTCGATAAAGCCATCGAGCTTGTTCAGCTGCGACAGACCGAGAGCCGCTTGCAAATCGGTGATGCGGTAATTGAAGCCCAGTTCCACTTGCTGGTAGTACCAGGGGCCGTGACTGGGCTCAGTCATCTGCGCCGGATCACGGGTCATGCCGTGGCTGCGCAGGCGCTGCAAGCGCTCGGCCAGTTCCGGGCGATTGGTCAGCACCATGCCGCCTTCGGCACTGGTGATGATCTTCACCGGGTGAAAACTGAACACCGTCATCGCCGCGAATTCGCCACAGCCCACCGGGCGCCCGGCATAGGACGCCCCGACTGCGTGGGAGGCATCTTCGATCACGGTGAAACCATAGCGCTCGGCCAGTTCGGCGATCATGCGCATATCGCAGCTCTGCCCGGAGAACGCAACCGCCACCAGCACTTTCGGCAGTTTGCCGTCGCGCTCGGCGATCTCAAGCTTCGACGCCAAGGTGTAGGCGTCGAGGTTCCAGGTTAGCGGATCGATGTCGACGAAATCGACCTCGGCGCCGCAGTAACGCCCGCAGTTGGCCGAGGCCAGAAAGGTGTTCGGCGTGGTCCACAAGCGATCGCCGGGCCCGAGGCCGGCGGCGAGGCAGGCAATGTGCAATGCCGCCGTGGCATTGCACACCGCCACCGCGAAATCGGCCTGGCAACGCTCGGCCATGGCTTGTTCGAAACGCTCGATGGTCGGCCCTTGCGTCAGCCAGTCGGACTGCAACACGTCAACCACCGCATCGATGTCTGCCTGATCGAGGCTTTGCCGACCGTAGGGAATCATGCCGACAGCTCCGCGTGCAGGTCGGCGATCTGCCCGACCGACAGGAAGTGCGGGTTGGTGTCGGAGCGGTACTCGAAATCTTCGCTCACCGGCTGGCCCTGCTCGCCCAGTTTGTCGATGGCAAAATCCACGTCGACGCTGGTGAAACGGATCGACGGCTGAATAGTGTAGTGATCATCGAACTCCAGGGTCATGCGCGCGTCGTCCAGCGGCACCATCAGCTCATGGAGTTTTTCCCCCGGACGAATGCCAACGTTTTTGTGCGGCAAATGTTCAGCCATGCCCCGCGCCAGATCGACGATACGAATCGACGGGATCTTCGGCACAAACACTTCACCGCCGTGCATGCGGGCAAAGCTGTCGAGCACAAACTTCACGCCGTGATCGAGGGTGATCCAGAAGCGCGTCATGCGCTCGTCGGTGATCGGCAGCTCTTTGGCGCCCTCGGCAATCAGTTTGCTGAAAAACGGCACCACCGAACCCCGCGAGCCGGCGACGTTGCCATAGCGCACCACGGCAAACCGGGTTTGTTGCTCGCCGGCAATATTGTTGGCAGCCACGAACAGTTTGTCCGACAGCAGCTTGGTCGCGCCGTACAGGTTGATCGGGCTGGCGGCCTTGTCAGTAGACAGTGCGACGACTTTTTTCACGCCGTTGTCGATGGCCGCGGCGATGATGTTTTCCGCGCCGTTGACGTTGGTGCGGATGCATTCAGTGGGGTTGTATTCCGCCGCCGGCACTTGTTTCAGGGCCGCAGCATGCACCACGTAATCGATACCGCGCATGGCCTGACGCAAACGGTCGGCATCGCGCACATCACCGATGAAGTAACGCATGCACGGCGCGTTGAACGTCTGCTGCATCTCGTACTGCTTGAGCTCATCGCGGGAAAACACCACCACGCGCTTGGGCTGGTATTGCTCCAACAACCGGCGGATGAAATTGCGCCCGAACGAGCCGGTGCCACCCGAGATGAAAATCGATTTACCGTTGAACATGCCTTGAGTCCTTTTACCTGTCAGCCAGGCTTATGCGAGCAATTGCGCCCAGTTCACACGGGTCGGTTCGCTGAGAGTAAAGCCCTTGCCGGTCAAGGCCAGGTTTGAGTTGTATGCCGGGTCCTGCCGGAAACGCGCCTGCCACTTGTCGCGCAGGGCATCTATGGCCTGTGGCGTCTGCGTCAGGTTGCCCGGATGGAGAATTTGCACTTGCGGTGTCCAGACCGTCAGGAACCCGGCATCGGATACTTTCAAGCACAGATCGACATCACCAAGGGCATTCTCGAAATGCTCTTGATCCAGACCGCCCACCGCCTCGTAGAGGTCTTTACGAATCATCAGGCACACACCAGAGACTGCCGAGTAGTTCTGCTCGACCACCAGCCGCTGCATATAGCCGGTAGCGTCTTTCTTCTCACCGACAAAGGGCGAACTCACTTCGCCATTCAGGCCCAGGATCAAACCGGCGCCGGTCACGTTACCTTCAGCGTCCACCAGTTTGCCACCCACCACGCCGACTTCCGGACGCTGCGCCTGATTGAGCAACGACTCGATCCAGTTGGCATTGACCACTTGGGCATCAGCCGCCAGCAGGACCAGGAATTCTCCCTGCGCCTGGCGAATGACGGCATTGTGCAGCGCTGACAGACTCAGCCGCTGCTCGGCCCGGACTACGCGAATCCGGCCGCGACCGTTCTGCTCAAGGTTATCGAGCCAGGCAATCAACTCGGGTGACTGGTTATGATTATCGGCGATCAGCAATTCATGATTCTGGTAGCGCGTACGTTGCAACACGCTGACGATGCAGCGCTGCAGATCAGCGACATTGTCCTGGGCGACGATGATGATCGACACTTGCGGACGATCGCTGTGACGGTAATCAACGCGGTACGTGCCTTGCGATTCGGCGCTGACTTGAGCCTGGTAGCCGCGGGTTCCCAGGTGGCGAACCAGGGTCTGGCGCTCATGCTCGTTAGCCACCTGCGCGGGCGCCTGGCAAATCAGCAAGGGTTCCGAGAGATGGGCAAGGCCCGCGAGCCCCCCCTCTTCAATCAAGCGCAACAGCAGATCGAACTCCACGGCCTGACTGAATTCACGGCTGTAACCACCGGCTTCGACCCACACATCGCGACGAATCAACCAGTGCCGCGCCATCAACGAAGGGGCACTTTGCAGCAGATCCAGGTTGAAGTCCGGACGGAAAACCGGTGTCAGGGTCCCGCTGGCCCGACGATGGACTTCATCGGCGCAGACTGCCCGACACTCAGGTGCCGCAAGTAATTCAATACTGGCCTGCATCAAACCACTGGAGGTGAACTCATCGCCCGCCTCGGCCAGTAACAGCCAGTCGCAACGGGTGTTCGGCACCACCTGATTGAGCTTGTCGACACAGTTGTCGGCGCTGACCTTGACGAAATGCAAGGTATTTTCCAAAGTGGTGGCCGAGGTGATTTCGCCAGTGGTGAACACCACGACCTGGAAGGCACGGAAGTGACTGTCCAACAGGCTGTCGAAAGTCACCTGCAACTTGTCGGAATCGTTGTTCAGGTCCAGCAACAGAATGCAGAACCGTGGACTGCCGCCCTTCGCCGTCAGATGACGGGCAATCGACGCGGCTTGCTCGGTATCAGGCCCTCGCGCCTCCAGCCAGTTGAGCAATTGCCCGGTCGGCATTTTGTCCAGCAACACGCGGCTGTCCTGAGTTGATGCCCCATCCAGACGTTCAGCCCAGGCCGAGAGCACGTCAGCCTCTTCGGTATCGCCGCTGCTACGCAGTGTCAGCGCCAGGCGCTTGACGACTTTGCGGTTGAACGCATTGCACGACAGGGCCTTCCACAGACGGGCTTTGATTGTCCGTTCAGTGTCATTGCCATGGGTGCGCAGCAACTGTTCCTGTTCCAACAGCACGGCTTCGAGGCGTTCGAGCTGCAGCTTGCCCGCGGGCATTGCGTGCAAGAGGAATTCGAACTCGGTCAGGCGATCGAAGAAAGGTTGGTTGTAGAACGGCATCTCAACGAACTGGGTCGGGCCAAACTCGCGGATCGGGCCCTTGAAGGGGTCATTCCAGATTGAATGAAAAATGGGTTGAGTGGTCAGCGAGCGGCGCTGCAACAAGCACTGCGACATGGCGGCAAAACTTTCCAGCGCGAATTCGCGAGTCTGCACTTGATCGCGACCGGCAATCGCGGTCGGTACGGTGGACAGAAAGTCGGCAAACTTCTCCCGCTCGGCCACGGATTTGGCATCGGTGAAACTGAGCACAAACACCACCTCGGTGTTGTGTTCTGAGCCTCCATAGTTGGCTTCGCGCACCACGTAAGGGATCGGCAGGATCCGCGCCTTGGCGCAGGCCAGCAGGTAATACACATGACCGATTTCCTGCCACTCGAAACTCAGCTCTTCAGGCATCAGGTCGTACCACTGACGCAGCAGCTCAGTACGCGTGACAGCGAAGAATGGCGGAATGAACTGGCCCATGTAGTCCAGGACCCGGTCTTCAGCTCGTTCGCTGGCGTAGTCTTCCTGAACCTTCTTGTCGCGACGGTAGTAAGTCACCCGGGTCGCTTCGGTCAGGTACATCATGCAGTAGCCATGACACATGCCGTAGTCCGGGTTCGCTTCCAGAAACTCCACCGACTCGGTCAACGCACTGTGCAGCAGGAAATCGTCGTCGGCGGCAAATGCCATATACGGCGTAGTGACTAGGCCAATGCCGTGCTTGAGCTTGGCCTGGAAACCCAGGTAAGAGAACTGCGGCAAGTGCAGGTACTGAACGTGCGGATAAGCTTCGACGATTTGCGTGTCCGGCTGGCTGGAAGAATCCAGCACAATGATCGTGCACGGATAACTGCTGTAGTACTGCAGCGTGCGACGCAAAAACGCCGGCCGGTTGTGGGTCGCCAGCAGCAGCGTAAAACGCTCGCCGAGTGGCGCAACGTGTTCAGAACCAAAATGACCTTGCATACCTTTCCCCACAGCCGGCGAAGCGCCCGATGAACTCAATGACATGACGTTGCTTAACGAACCCGACGCAGATAACCGTCCGGCGCCACGGTGATCAGCAGCTTGTTCTGCAACTGACGGTCGATCTCGAAGTCAGCGTTTTCTTCCAGGTATTTCCACACAGCGGTTTTCGGGTTGTCGCCCGGGCCCCACGGACGGTCCGGGAAGAAATCGGCCGGCATGTCTTCAACCACGGTGTCCATCACCACGCAGTAGCTGCCCACCGAAACCAGTGGCGCATACAGACGCAGCTCTTCCAGCACGTGATCGTGGGTGTGGTTGGAGTCGAGTACCAGAATGACTTTCTTGCCTTCGGCCGCAGCACGCACTTGCTCGGCGATGGCCGCGTCGATGCTCGAACCTTCAATCATTTTGATGCGCTTGCTCATCGGGTGGCTTTCAATGGCTTCGCGGTTGTGCGGGCGAATGTCGAGGTCAATGCCCAGCACTTCGCCGTGGCCTTGCAGCTCCAGCAAGGAGGCGTAATAGATAATCGAACCACCGTGGGCGATGCCGCATTCGATCACCAGGTCGGGTTTGACCTGCCAGATGATTTCCTGCATCGCCATCATGTCTTGCGGCAACTGAATGATCGGACGGCCCATCCACGAGAAGTGGTAGCTGTACTTGTGCCTGGCCGATTCGTTGAAGAACTCCTGGGCCAGACCGGTGAGTTTCTGATCGTCGCCCTGACGCGCGATTTCTGCCTGGCATTCGGCTTCGAAGGCTTTATTGATGGTGTTGTCGGTCATTTTTGGAATCTCAATAGTCACTGGAACGAAGCGCTGTCGACGGCGTGGTAGACGTAGCGTCCACCGGTCATCCGCTTTATTTCTTCGAGGTAATTGGAGTTCATTACAAACAGGTTGGCGCCTTCGGGTAGAGCGTCCATGGCCTCTTGCGGCGAGGACACCCGCGCGCCGCTCAGGGGCAGATATCGGCCCTGTTTGGCCGGGTTGATATCCACCACGCGATCCACCGCCACGCCCGCTCGTTGCAGGAACAGCGAATAAATCACGCCTTTGGACGACGCCCCCCAGATCGCCGAACCTTGCTCGGGTGCGGCCTGAATAATCTGCACCGCGCGCTCAAGGCTGCTGGTGAAACCTTCAGGCAGCTCGAGGCGCGGCACCGGTTGTTCCGGGGTCAGGCGCAACGTCGACAGGTCGGCGACGATGTACAGGTACTGGCCACCGAACAGGTGACCGGCCTCATGCACCGTGCCGAACATCCGGCGCAGGTCATCGAGGCGGAAATAATTGACGTGTTCGTAAAACAGGTCGAACCAGGCGCGGTGCTCGAGAATCCAGTCGAAACACGGGACTTCGATGTAGATCTGTCCGCCCTGGTTGGCTTCGGCGATGACCGCCAGAAAGCTCAGCGGATCCTGAATATGCTCCAGCACATGGCGCAACACGATAGCGTCTGCCGACAGGCCAAGGCCGCGAGTGAACGGCGCCTTGATCACATCGACGCTGTCGCCTTCGTAGGCCGGGTCGATGCCGGTGATGGCGTAGCCCTGGCCTTTGAGCAGTTCAAGAAAGTAGCCTTTGCCGCAGCCGACTTCGATCAGTTCCTGGCCTTTGAAGTGACGGGCAATGATCCCTTCGACATCGCTCAGGTGCTTCTGGAACTGGCCGGAATGCGCCTGCTCGTTCTGATAGTCGGCGTCGTAGCTGAGCTTGTCGGCGTCGAAGGCCTGATTGAAGATCAACCCGCTCGTCTCGTCTTGCACCAACACCATGTCGGCGCAGGCCGAAGCTTTCGCCGATTGCGCATCGGCAAAGGTCCGGTTCTGCAACACCGGCAGGTCGGCGACCCGATACAACTCATGCCTCATGCTCTGCTCCCAGTAGCTGTTGCAAGCGGTCCGCCACGCCCCAGAACGCCATCGGCTCATGGGTCGGGTAGGGGTAATGGCCCAGGTTCAAACGGATCGATGCGCCACGTTCACGCAACTGTTGCTCGACCAGCGCTCTGACCGATATCGGCTGGCCGCTGGAACAATTGATCACGCCATCGAATTCGCGCTGTTGCAGGATCGCGGCGAGGTAACCGGCGGCCGTGTCGATCGCCAGGTAATCGCGCAACTGCTCGCCGGCCGACATGTTGAAGCTGTCATCCCCGGCCTCGATTGCCCGGTCCAGTGCCGCCAGCAAACTGTTGGGGTTCTGCCCTTCGCCGTGCAGGTAAAACAGCCGCGCCCATTGCAGGGTGAAGGGCTGTTGGCGCTGCAGGTTTTCGAGGAACAGACGCAAGGTGTTCTTGGCCAGCCCGTAAGGGTTACTCGGCTGCGGCGCGGTCTGCTCGCTGAGCGGGCCACTTTGCAGGCCATATTCGAAACAGGTGCCCGCCACCAACACCTGCGACACGCCCGCCTCGACCGCGCCCTTGATGAAGCGGTAATCGGCCATCAGGTTGTGTTCGAAGTGAAACAGCGCCTGATAATTCGGCAACCCCGGCCAAGCGAGATGCGCCAAGGCATCGACGCCATCGGTCAGCGCGGCGAAGTCCAGGTCGGCGGCATGAACATCCGCGACCACGAATTCCACGGCGTTGATCCACGGTAATTGCGCGGAGGTCTCGGCGTTGCGCGCCACAGCCCGCACCTCGCAGCCGCGGGCGAGCAAAGCCGCGACCAGATGTCGGCCGACGAATCCAGTGGCACCGGTCACCAACACCTTCACAGTACGGTCAACTCAGGCACGGCGATCACGAAGCGACCGTCCCACTGACGTACCTGCGCCAGTTGCTGACTGACTTCGTGCAGCAAATTCCACGGCAGTACCAGAACGTAATCCGGCTTCTCCAGATCGATCTGTGCCGGCGAAACGATCGGAATGCGGCTGCCCGGCAAGTACTTGCCTTGCTTGTGCGGATTGGCATCGGCCACCCAGGCCAACAGGTCCGGTTTGACCCCGGCGTAATTGAGCAAAGTGTTGCCCTTGGCCGCCGCGCCATAACCGACCACGCGCTTGCCATCAGCCTTGGCCTGTAACAGGAAACGCAGCAGTTCGTGCTTGATACGTTCAGCCGCTGGCGCCAGGGTTGCGTAGTACTCGGGCGTCTTCACCCCGGCGTCCAGTTCGGCCTGCAACTGTTGCTGCACGGTCGGTTGTACGGCGCGGCGTTCACCGTCCTTGCGCTGCACGAACACCCGCAGCGATCCACCGTGAGTCGTCAGCTGGCTGACGTCGAACACCTCCAGGCCATTGCGCTCGCACAAGGTCTGCACGGCGGTCAGGGACAGGTAGGAATAATGCTCGTGATACAGCGTGTCGAACTGCTTCCCCGCCATCAGCGTCAACAGCTGCGGAAACTCGAACGTCGCCACACCGGTCGGCTTGAGCAAGCTTGCGAATCCGCCGAGGAAATCATTGATGTCCGGCACATGGGCGAGCACGTTGTTGGCAGCCATCAGGTCGGCGGCCCAGCCTTCACCGTTCAGCTGCGCGGCGGTGTCGCGGCCGAAGAACAGTTCGCGAATCTCCAGGCCTTTTTCCCGCGCCGCTTGCGCGGTGCTGCGGGTCGGTTCGACGCCCAGGCAAGGGATGCCGCGCTTGGCCACGTACTGCAACAGATAACCGTCGTTGGCGGCGATTTCCACCACCCGGCTGTCGGCGGTCAGGCCGAAGCACTCGACCATCTCGGCGACATAGCGTTCGGCATGGGCCAGCCAGGTGCTGGAGAACGAACTGAAATACGCATACTCGGCATCGAACAGGCTGTCGGCGTTGGTGTAATCCTCGGTCTGCACCAACCAGCACTGCTGACACACCGCAACCTTCAATGGCACCCATTGCTCGGATTGTTCCAGGCGATCGGCGTGCACATAGGCGTTGGATGGCGGCGAGGTGCCGAGATCGATCAGCGGCAAGGCCAGAGGAGTACCGCAACCACGGCAGTTCATAGACGCACTCCAGCGAAGTGTTCATCGAGCAAGGGATGGCTGGAATCCCTGGCCGACAGATTATTGACAGGCAACGGCCAGGCAATCGCCAGCCGTGGATCGTTCACGCTCAAACCACCTTCGTGCGCAGGTGTGTAATCGGCGCTGTGCAGGTAGAGCAATTCGGCGTCGTCGGTCAGGGTCTGGAAACCATGGGCGAACCCGGCCGGGATCAGCAAGCTGCGACCGTCACCGGCGCGCAAATGTTCCGCGTGCCAGCGCAGGAAGGTTTCGGAGTCGGGGCGCAAGTCCATCGCCACATCCCAGACCTCGCCGCGCAGGCAGGTAATCAACTTGGCTTCCGGCGCATTGGAATTTTGATAATGCAGGCCGCGCACACTGCCCCGCTCACGGGTGCAGGAATGATTGATCTGGCGGATATGAAACGGCTGGCCAAACGCACTCAGGCTGCCTTCACAGAACAATCGGGCGAAGTGCCCGCGATCATCTTCGAAGCGTTTGTGCTGCACGCTGAACAGGCCGGCCAGCGGCAAGGCTTTCAACAGAAACTCGCTCACAGCGCGCCTCGATACAGGTTCAACTGACGCAGGGTGATTTCACGCATGTCATCGCCGTTCTGCCACGCCAGGTGCCAATCGAGGGTCTGGGTCAGGCACTGCTGCAACGACCAGCGCGGCTGCCAGGCCAACAGTTGACGGGCGCGACTGCTGTCCAGACGCAGCAGGCCGGCTTCGTGCAAATCACTTGGTTCGATGCGCAATCCGCGTGCTTGCGGCCAGCGGTTGGCGAGCAACTCGACCACTTCACCAACGCTGCGCATGTCCGCTTCGCTCGGGCCGAAGTTCCACGCGCCGGCAAACTGCGGGCCTTGTTCGTAGAGGCGGGCGGCCAGTTGCAGGTAGCCAGCCAATGGTTCCAATGCGTGCTGCCACGGGCGCACGGCCTGCGGGTAGCGCAGGGTCACCGGCTCATCCGCCGACCAGGCCTTGAGCACATCGGGAATCAGGCGTTCCGGCGCAAAGTCGCCGCCGCCCAGCACGTTGCCGGCGCGCGCGGTCGCCAACGCCAGGCCGTGTTCAGCGTACTTGTCAGCCGGGAAAAACGACGCGGCATAAGACTGCGCCAACAATTCACAGCAAGCCTTGCTGCTGCTGTAAGGATCGTGACCGCCGAGGGCTTCGTTCTCGCGGTAGGGCCACAGCCATTCCTGATTGGCGTAGACCTTGTCGGTGGTCACCAGCACGCAGGCGCGCACACAGCCAACCTGACGGATCGCTTCGAGCAGATTGAGGGTGCCCATGACGTTGCTGGAGTAAGTCCCCAGCGGGTCGCGATAGCCTTCGCGCACCAGCGGTTGGGCCGCCAGGTGCAGGACGATTTCCGGCTGCACTTCGGCGATCAGTTCCAGCAAGGCGCCGAGGTCTCGCAGGTCACCGCGCTGATCGTTGATGCCCTCGTGCACCCGAGCCAGTTCGAACAAACTCGGCTCGGTGGACGGATCGAGCGAAAACCCGCTGACCTCGGCACCGAGGCTTTGCAGCCACAACGTCAGCCAGCTGCCCTTGAAACCGGTGTGGCCGGTCAACAGGACGCGCTTGCCGCGCCAGAACTCCGGGCTCAGTCCCATTGCTTCCATGGGGCCTCCCCGCTCAGCCACAACGCCTCAAGGTGGTTCTTGTCACGCAGGGTGTCCATCGGGTGCCAGAAACCTTCGTGCTGGAACGCCTGCAATTGATCATCTGTGGCCAACGCCGCCAGAGGCTCGGCTTCCCAAGAGGTTTGATCGTCCGCGATGTAGGGCAAGACCTTGGGCGACAGGATGAAGAAACCGCCATTGATCCAGCCACCATCGCCGCGGGGTTTTTCGGTGAAACCCAATACCTTGTCGCCATCACGTTCCAGCGCGCCGTAGCGTCCCGGCGGCTGCACCGCCGTCACGGTAGCGAGCTTGCCGTGGGCCAGGTGAAAATCCACCAGAGCGCCGATATTGAGGTCCGAAACGCCATCGCCGTAGGTGAAGCAGAACGCCTGCTCTCCATCCAGGTAACGAGCAGCGCGACGCAAGCGGCCACCGGTCATGGTGTCGTCGCCGGTGTCGACCAGCGTGACGCGCCACGGCTCGCTATAGTTCTGGTGAACGTCCATGCGGTTGTTGCACATATCGAAAGTGACGTCGGAGGTGTGCAGGAAGTAATTGGCGAAGAAGTCTTTGATCGCGTAGCCCTTGTAGCCCAGGCAAATCACGAAATCATGAATCCCGTGAGCGGAGTACTGCTTCATGATGTGCCAGAGAATTGGCTTGCCGCCGATCTCGATCATCGGCTTGGGCTTGAGGTGCGATTCCTCGCTGATGCGCGTGCCCAGGCCACCCGCCAAAATAACTGCCTTCATCGTCTCCCCTCTTGTTCTTCACAGGGCTCAGCCAAGCTGTATCAAGCTTTTGCGGGCCTTCTGGCTAAAACCTTGTGCCGTGTCGAGCGCCTGGAGAATGACCCGCAAGCGCTCGTTTTATGGCGATATGAGGAGGACTTGCAGGAAACGCGCCAGCTCCATGAGACCGATATGGGACGCCTGGGCGAGCGCAAAACAGATATGAGAAAGGGAGGAGCCCGGAGACATCACAGCCCGGCCTTTCAACGTGATTGTATGCTCAGCCGGATATCCATCCCTCGAACCACAGCTGCAAGTTATCCCCCCGCAGCATGTAATCGCGCAGCACCGCTTCGCGTAATTCGTCGCCCATGCGATAGCTGGCCTCGGGGTCGGCCAGGTGCATGCGAATCGCTTGCAGCCATTCCTCAGTGCTGTTGCTGACCACCTTGGTACACGGCAGATAGCCGCGATAGGCTTCTGTGTCGGTGCAAATCACCGGGTAACCGCAGGCGCCATACTCCAGCAATCGCAAGTTGCTCTTGCAGTCGTTGAAGATGTGATACTCCAGCGGCGCCAAGGCCAGATCCAGATTCAGGCTGGCGAGTTTGGCCGGGTAATCCATCAGGCCGACCGAGGGGTGAAACTCGTGCACGTAAGGGCGCAAAGCTTCTGGGCACATGCCAAAGAACACCCAGTCGACGACATCCGCCAATTCGCGAACAACGTCCGCGATGATCTCCAGATCACCGGCATGGCTGGTGCCTCCGCCCCAGCCGACACGCGGCTTGGTGCTGGTGCGACGCAGTGAAACGCGGCTGCTCCACAAATGCGTGGCCAAGGTGTTTGGCACCACGCGAATATCGTGATGCATGCCGTTCAACGCATCAGCCAATGCCTGGGTCGACACCACCACTCGATCACACAAGCCAATACCCCGGCGCATGGCTTTTTCGAAATCCTTGGGCCTATGTTTCAAGTGGCCGTTTTTTTCCGGCACGTCGATGATGTAGTCATCGAGCTCGAAAATCCGAAAAGCCCTTGAGTAGTTTTTGACTCGCTCGATTTCGTTGACCAGCGCATCGCTGTAGCGCCCTTGCATGATTACCGAATCTGGCGACTGACGTTCCAGGTCGATGATTGACGGCATTTCAAAGGCCTGAATACCGGTGACCATGCCCGCCGCCTCAAGCTCGAGAAACGGCTGCACCACCCGGTAGTGCCCCACGGCAGACTGGTTCACCGGCAAGGCCAGAACCCGCGGCAAGGTCCGGCTGCCGAACGGGCTCCAGCCAAGGCGCATGCCAGGCTCCAGACAGAAACTCGAACCACTGAGACTCAAGTTCGGATTATAGGCCGGGTCCCGCGCCATCTCAGGCAACCACTTGCTGTAGATCGACTGCTGCTCGCGGCCGAGTTGCTCCTGACGCAACTGCTCGTTGCCTTGCTGCAGCGACACCGACGGCTCGACCAGCGTGAGGCGGGAATGAGGCGTCCACACCACCAGGTATCCAGCCTTGGAGGCACGCAATCCCAGATCTACATCGTTGAAAGCCAGGCTGAACGAACGCTCGTCAAGGCCGCCCAACTCGTCGAATACCTGCTTGCGCACCAACAGGCAATCATCGCTGACCGCGCTGTAGTTCTGCACGACCTGCAAGCGTTGCATGTAACCACCGGACTGCATCGATTCGCCGATGAAGGGCGCCCCCACCGGCCCGCGCAACCCAAGCACCAGCCCGGCATGCTGGATTGTGCCTTGGGGGCAGACCATTTTTGCACCGACAATCCCGACTTCGGGACGCTGGGCCTGACTCATCAATGTGTCCAGCCAGTCAGCATCAGTGATAACGCTATGGGGCGTGAGCATTAATAAGTAAGCACCACGGGCCTGAGACGCGGCGAAATTGTGGATCGCCGCAAAGTTGCTGGCATGGGGATAACGCAGAACCCGAAGCTTGTCACTGTCCAGTTGCGCCATGCCGTCCAGCCAGGCGCGCGCCTCATTGGTCACACTGGCGTTGTCGACGATCAATACTTCGTAATTCGCATAAGCAGTTTTTTCCAACAGACTCGCCAGGCATCGCTCAAGCGCCGCCAGTTGATCCTTGGTTGAAATGATGATGGACACCTGTGGTCGCAGGGCATGACGGTAATCAATCTGATTGATCAGCGCCTCACTGCCCGGGCGCCACTCGAACGCCACACCGAGTCGCTGCAAATGAGTTTCAAGAAGTCGCGGATTTTCAGCGGCCACCGCTGGCGAAGACAACCATGCGGCATAGTTGAAGGACGACTCCACCAGCACTTCGGCAATGTGCTCAATGGTGTGTGGTCCAGCGCTTTCGACCATGCGCCAGAGCAAGTCCTGGGGTGCCAATTCCTGGAAGTCGGCGCTGAAACCGCCTCGTGCCAGAAAGCCTTTGCGCTCAAACGCCAACGTCCGTCCGGTGTAGGGATAGCTGCGCATCAGGTCGAGGTTGAAGTCGGGCTTGAATACCGGTTCCCGGGATACGCCGTCCACCAGCGCACCTTCGTCCGAATAGCAGCACAGCATATGTTGGCGCTCGACAACGCGCTCGGCCATCAGCAGCAGTGCCGCCTCGCTCAAGCGGTCGCCGGCACGCAACAAGTAGAACCAATCAGCCCCATCCAGTTGCGGCAGTAAACCATTGAGTTGCTGTACCCAATCCGCTTCCAGCGTCAGATTCAACACCCGGTCATTCAAATTTTCCTGAACACCGGCGCTACTTAGCACCACCACTGCCTGAGCGCCGTAGCACTGACTATTGATGCTTTCCAGCGTCAGATCCAGCGCCGCCCTATCGTCGGCACTGTCGATGACAATCGGAACAATCGTCGGGCGACGTGGCCACGCTTGAGTCTGAGCCAGCAGTTGCCCGAGAATCACCGGCTCGCGCCGACACCCCAGCCACTGGGCATACAGCTGCCCGAAGCTGCGGCTGTCGCTGCCGACTCTGGATTCCTGAAGAGCCTGGCGGGCGACGAGTAAATGGCCGAGGGAAAACTCCTCCCATATCCGATTTTTCGAATCAGCACCCGGCAAGGCGGCGCAATAACGGATCCAGCCGGAAAACACCGCCCCTTTATCGCCACGCCCTTTGAGCATCTGTGCCAGCCATTGCGCCTCGACGACCATTTGCTGCTGTACACCTGGCTGACATTTGAAGCTGTCAGGGTGCAACCGCTCGACACTCTGCACCTGGCTGGCCACCGCCAGGTTGCCCCGACGCAACAGGCAAACAAACAGGACCATATCCAGCAAACCGGCAAAGCCTGCCTCCGGCTGCAACAAAGCTGGCAATAACTCCCTGACATCCGAAGTACGCATCAGCACGTTGCTCAAGCCACCGATGAAGTTCAGCGGACGGACCTCAAGGAAATCCAGCAGATCCTGGCCCTTGAATAACGCATTGCCACCGGCCATCGCGGTATTTTCCAGGCGTTGCGGCAGGATGTGATCGTCGGCATCACACAGATAACGCTGGGCGCCTGCCAGGCTGACATCTTCGTGGTTGCTCAGCAGCCCGGCCTGGGTCGCGATGCAGCCGGTAAATAGCCGATCATCATCGCAGAGGAATTTGATGTACTCCCCTTGGCTTTCCTCCAGGCAGCGTAACAAATTGCCTTGAAAGCCCAACGGCTGCGGATTTTTCAGATAGCGCAGGGGAAATCGGGTCTGGGCCGAAAACGATTCGACGATACTCGCGATCTCGTCACTCTGACTGTCGTCACAAATGATGATTTCGAGGGATTCGTAGCTCTGACTCAGGACACTTTGCAACGCCGCACGGAAAAAACGCGGGTTGAAGGCGGGGATGGCGACGCTGACAAGGGGAGCTGAACTCACAGGAAAACTCTCGACCGCAGAGTGCTCCAGCCCTGGGGCCGGGCACGCTGACCCGGTTGGAAGAAAATGCTTGCACTCGACGGCCGAGGAGTCATCTCGGCCGCCGTGTGATTAGCGGTCAAACTCAGATTTTGTTGAACAGACCCAACTGGCTGATCTTGCTGAAGGCCAGCTGAGAGGCCTGCAACATGGTTTGTTGCAGCGTCAGGCGGGTGAGAACTTCGGCCGGATCGGAGTCCTGGATCGACGACGTAGTGGTTTTGTTGGCCATCGACAGGCTTTCGTTGGTAGCGCTCTGGATATCCAGCGCCTGACCGCGAGCACCGATCGACGTCAACGAACTGGTGACCTGATTGCCACCGCTGGCGATGTTGGCGATCGCCGAATCCAGCGATGCACGAAAGCTCTGCTCGGCCGCGGCGGAACCATCGATCGGCGCCTCGAGAGCGGTGCGCAATTTGCTGATGGTGTCGAGGATGTTCTGGGTCTGGTGGGTGTTGGCCTGAACCACGAACTGGTCACCCGCCGCCGGCGTACCGCTGATTGTGAAATCCACACCCGCGGCGGTCGCTGTCGAACCCGCCATGGTTCCGGTAGACACCGGTTTGCTATTAGCGGTCAACGGTGATGCGTACAGCTCATAGTCCGTGGCGCTGGTGAACTTGAGAATCGCCCCACCATTGGGGAATGCTGCACTGTAGTCGGCAGCGTTGCTGACAGTGGCACCGGTCACGATAGCGGTCGACGGGTTGCCGGCACTGCGCGTGGCGTTGAACGTGTCAGGCTTTGCACCGAGGTTGAAGATATGCCCGGCCACTGCAGTGTCCGGGACATCACCCGATTGCAGATTGATGTTCAGGCGCAGATCGACACCGCGAAAAGACACCTGGGTACCACCCGCCGTATTGGGATCGAACACGCCGTTGTTGGTGGCTTCAGCCGTCACGTCGTTGCCGCCGGCATCAGTGACCTTGAATTGAGTACTGCTCAGGAACTCGATCGCGTAAGGCTCGCCACTGCGGAACTTATCGTTGTAAGTCACGCTGCCCGAGACCTGACCATTGGACAGAGCGACCCGTCCGTCATCCACGGCAGGTGCTGTCAGGGTGGTCAGGGTACGACTGGTGTTGATTGCCTGTTCGAAGATACTGAAGCCGGTGTCGTTACTCGCCATGGTCAACGCATCGCCAACCTGAAGATCCAGGGTAGTCTGGTCGCCGTGATAGCTGTAAGTGCCATCGGCATTGCGCGAATACGGCGCGGTGCCGCTGTTGGAGCCGCCAAACAGATACTGGCCGTTTTCGTCACGGCTGTTCATCAGGCTCAGCAGCTGCGATTCGAGTTGCCCCAGTTCTGCGGCGTTGGCCTTGCGCTCAGAGTCGGTGTAGCTGGCATTACCCGCGCCCAAGGCCAGTTCGTTGGCACGCTGCAGCACATTGTTGATGCTGTTGAGGACCGACTCGGACTGCCCCAGGGTGTTCTTGATCGTCGTGACGTTGGTCGCAAACTGACTGAGCATCGAGCTCTGCTGGCCCAATTGCAGCAACCGCGACGCACCAACCGGATCATCGGCGGCCGTGCGCACGCGAAGATTGTCGCTGGCTTCCTGGCTGGTATTGACGACGTTGTTGAAGTTCTTCTGGTAGTTCGCGGCGCTGCGCTCATAGAACTGGGGAGTGGAAATACGCATGTTCTATGACTCCTTAAAGGCTGTTGATCAGAGTGCTGAAGATTTCCTGCGCAGCCTTGATGATCTGTGAAGAGGCCGTGTAGTACTGCTGATATTTGACCAGGTTGCCGGTTTCCTCATCCAGATCGACACCGGACAACGAATCACGCGCGCCCTTGGCCTGGGTCAGGATGGCGGTTGTCGCAGCGGAATCGTTCGTGCCCTGGGCTGCCTTGGCGCCGACGTTTTCCACCAGCTTGCCGTACGCATCCGACAGGCTGATGCCATTGCTCGTACCACCGGTTTCCACAGTCTTGCGAGTCTGCAAATCGATGACAGCGAGGCCATTACGGTTGTCCTTGGAGCTGGCGCCGGTCAGGGACACGCTGAAGCTGTCCAGTTCCTTCGGCGAGCCGTCCATGGACATTTCAAACGTGAAGGTGCGCTGCACCGGCGGGACGCTGCTGTCCATGATCGCGTTGCCACTGGCATCGACCATTTTCACATCCACGCTCAGGGTGTTGCTTTGACCGGGGACGATGCTGCCGGTACCGATTTCGGCACCCGTGGCGTCCTTGACCGAATAGGTCTGGGAGGCACCGCCACCTGGACCGAAAACAATCTTGACCGGTGTCGAGTTTTTAATCCCTTCCTGAATGATTGCGCTGTCGGCAGCGTCGTAGATATTGAGCGATGACTTGAGGTCCGGCTGCTTGAGAATGCTGCCGGTTCCGGTGTTGCCAGAGCCATTGACGGCCGTCAGAGGCGCCGCTACGGCAAGACGCTTCGGATCGGTGAGCACTGTCTGGATATCGCTGGCGCCACCACGGGTCGGTGTAACCTTGAAGCTGTCGCCAGCGCTCATGCCTGCCCCGCCCAGGGACAACTCAAAGCCATCGATCACCGGCGCCGGGGTGGTGCTGATGTTGAATGAGCCCATATCGGTGCCGTCCGAGCGGCGCACGCTGTAGTCCGTGGCGCTGGTGAACGTGACCTGATAATCGTTGATAGTCAGCTTGCCCGTGTCCTTGATGGTCACGTTCAGATTGCCCGACGCCGCGTTGTTGCCGGCGCTGGCAATACTGCGCTGGCTGATCAGCGCCGCACTGTTGATATTGCCGAACAGGGCTGCACCGAACTCACCGTTCTTGTCGATGCCTTGGGCAAGCTGAGTGTTGATCTGATCGGCGACCACCAGGGCTACACGACCCAATTCATTCATTGCCGGGTCGAGCACTTCGCTGCGATAACGCAGCAGGCCACCTATTTCGCCACCCGTGATCACTGAGGTGATATCGATGGTGCTGGAGCCACGGTTCATCTGAATCGTCGAGCGGGTCGGATCAGTCTTGCCGGGGACCACTTCCAGGGTGTTGGCGGTATTGCCCATGACCAGCGGCTGGCCGCTGCCCAGATAAATGTCGTAGCTGGAACCGTTCTCAATGATTTGCGCACCGACCAGCTCGGACAATTGGCGGACCGTCTCGTTGCGCTGATCCAGCAAGTCATTAGGTTTTCCACCGTTGCTGGAAACCTCGAAAATCTTCTGGTTCAGTTGGGCAACGGTGCTTGCCAGTTTGTTGACTTGCGAAGCCATGTCCGCCAGGTTGCCATTGATGTTGGCATTCTGCTGGGTGAGCTGACTGGAGATCGAATTGAAGCGTTTGCTCAGGGCCTGCGCATCGCTGAGCAGCAGTTGCCGTGCCGCATCATCGGTCGGTGCCGAAGAGACGTTCTGCATGGAGCTGAAGAACTTGGTCAGTGCGCTGCTGATGCCGGTACTGCTGTCCGACAGCAACTTGTCTACCGGGGTAACCTGCGCCAGATAAGTGGCCGAATCACTATTGAGCGAAGTCGCGGTCTGCAACTGCGCATCAAGGTAGCTGTTGTACACCCGACGCACATCGGCGAGGGTCGTACCGCTGCCGATGAACACATTGCCGAACTGATTCGAGGCCTTGGTACTCTGCACGGTTTGCTGACGCGAGTAGCCGGCCGTATCGACGTTAGCGATATTGTTGCCGGTAACCATCAACGAGGTTTGGCTAGCGGATAAACCCGACATCCCGATGTTGAGCAAACTCATGGTTCAAACCTTATACCTTGTGCCTATAAAGGCGTGGTGGAAGCGCCCGCCGCAGCGTAGTTTTGGTAACTCGTCATCTGCTTGGCTATCTGCGAAATCTTGCTTGCGTAATCCGGGTCGGTTGCATACCCGGCTTTTTGCAACTCGCGTACAAACTGTTCTGGGTTATCGGCCGACTTCAGCACATCTTGATAGCGATTATTGCTTTGCAGCAGCGTCACAAGGTCATGGAAGCTGTCTTTGTAAGAGCCGTAGGAACGGAACTCGGCCGTCTCCTTGACCATCTCGCCATTTCTGAATTCGCTGGTGATCGCCCGCGCCGAATCGCCCTTCCAGTTACTGCTGGCCTTGATGCCGAACAGGTTGTGGCTGCTGCTGCCATCCTGGGCGCGCATGACCGATTTACCCCAACCGGTTTCCAGGGCAGCCTGAGCCACCAGGTAACGCGGATCGACACCGATACGGTCCGCAGCCTCTTTGGCCATCGGCAGCATGGTGTTGACGAATTCGTCGGCGGAACTGAAGGCTTTCTTCGGCGGTGCCAGGGGTATTTGAGCCATGGCACGACCATAAATCTGCAGGCGCCCGCTGGTTGTCGTATCCGTTTGCGAAGCCAGCCAATCGCCGTTGTACAGGGGACCGGAACCGGTCTTGGTGCTCTGCGGCACCTGGATATTGTTCTGCGCCGTTGTGGCGGTCGTTGCAGGGGTCGATGCCGACGGCACCAGCCCGGCGAGCAAACGATCAGCCAGTTTCGGTGGCAGTGCCAGACGCCGCTGATTGATCAGCGCCATGTCGTTACGATGAGCACCCTCACCCGCGCTTGCCGGCGTTTTCACCGAGCGCGAAGCCCACAGCGGGCGCTCACCATTGAGACGCGACAGCGGCCCGTTGGTGGCGACCGTACCGGCGGCAATCGGCGTTTCCACCGCAGCTTTCGCGGCAGCTTGCTTGGCGGCAGACGCTGCCGCGGCCTCACCCGGCGCCATCGGTTTATTCTTCGACATCTGGCGCATCAGTACGTCGGCCAGGCCGATACCACCGCCTTCGCGGGACAGGGAAACGGCCAACTGCTGGTCGTACATTTCCTGGTATTGCTTGGCCGCTGGTGTGTTGAGCGGATTGTCCTGGCCCAGCGCTTCGGTGGCCGAGCGCATGGACTTGAGCATTTCACCGAGGAACAGCGATTCGAATTCCTGCGCCACTTTGCGCATGTTCGCATCGCTGTTCTTGTCGCCGACCTTGAGCTGGTTCAGGCGGTTCAGGTCCGAATAGGAACCCGAGTCGCTGCTGCTGACCAGACCGCTTTTGCGCATATCCATGGTCGCCGTCCTCAGATCACGATCAGGTCGGCTTGCAACGCGCCGGCCTGCTTCAGCGCTTCGAGGATCGCCATCAAGTCACCCGGTGCCGCGCCGACCTGGTTCACCGCACGGACGATTTCGTCGAGGGTGGTGCCCGGGCCGAACTTGAACATCGGCTTGGCTTCTTGTTGAGCGTTGACCCGCGAGCGCGGCACCACCGCCGTCTGCCCGTTGGACAGAGGGCCGGGCTGGCTGACGATCGGGTCTTCGGTAATGGTCACGGTCAGGCTGCCGTGGGTCACGGCGGCCGGGGAAACCTTGACGTTCTGGCCGATCACGATGGTGCCGGTGCGCGAGTTGATGATGACTTTCGCCACCGCCTGACCCGGGTCGACTTCGAGGTTTTCGAGGATCGACAAATAGTCGACCCGCTGGCTCGGATCGAGTGGCGCGGTCACACGGATCGAACCACCGTCGATGGCCTGGGCGACGCCAGGGCCGAGCATGTTGTTGATCTTGTCGACGATGCGCTTGGCGGTGGTGAAGTCCGAACGGTTGAGGTTCAGGGTCAGGCTGTTGCCCTGATTGAAACCGCTTGGCACCGCACGCTCGACCGATGCACCGCCAGGGATGCGACCGGCCGACGGAACGTTGACGGTGATCTTCGAACCGTCACGACCCTCGGCATCGAAACCGCCAACCACCAGGTTGCCCTGAGCGACGGCGTAGACGTTGCCGTCGATACCTTTGAGCGGCGTCAGCAGCAAGGTGCCGCCGCGCAGGCTCTTGGAGTTACCGATGGACGCTACGGTGATATCTATCTGCTGACCCGGCTTGGCAAACGCCGGCAGATCGGCACTGATCGACACGGCTGCGACGTTCTTCAATTGCACGTTGCCGGAACCTGCCGGCACCTTGATGCCGAACTGCGAAAGCATGTTGTTGAAAGTCTGCAGGGTAAACGGAGTCTGGGTCGTTTGGTCGCCGGTGCCGTTAAGCCCGACCACCAGGCCGTAACCGATCAATTGGTTGGAACGCACGCCGGAAATACTGGCGATATCCTTCAGCCGCTCGGCTTGAGCGTCGAATGCCGCGGACAGCAAAAGGACGCCCACCATCAGGTGTTTAAGATTCAACATAGCCACCTAGAAAGGGAACAGCGGGCTGAGGAAGAAACGGTCGAACCAGCCTGGCTGACTCGCATCGGCAAACGCACCGGTGCCCGAATAGGTGATGCGTGCATCGGCGACGCGGGTCGACGACACGGTGTTGTCAGTGGCGATGTCATCGGCGCGAACGAGGCCGGCAATCCGTACCAGTTCGTCACCGGTGTTGAGGGTTAGCCACTTCTCCCCGCGTACGGCGATGATGCCGTTGGGCAACACGTCGGCGACGGTCACGGTGATCGAACCGGTCAGGCTGTTGCTCTGGCCGGACTTGCTGTCGCCCTTGGTGGCGCGGTCACCTTCGTAACCGACATCCAGACTCAAGCTACCGCTGCCCACTGGATCGCTGGTGCTCAGGCCGCCCCCGAAAAACGAGCTCAGGCCGATGTCGGTCTTGCTGTTCTTGTCGATCTGCGAGTTGGCGTTCTTGCTCGCCTGTGTGCGCTCGTTCAGGGTGATGGTGATGATGTCACCGACCCGGAACGCCTTGCGGTCGCTGTACAGGTTCTGTTCGAAACCGGCCTGGTAGATCGAGCCGTTATTGGCGGCAGCCGGCAACGGCGTGCGCGGCAACACCGGGGCGTAGTAAGGGTCATTGGGCTTGGGCGGCGGGGCGACGCAGCCCGCGAGCACAACGGCCCCACTCAGTGCCAGAACAGATACAAAGCGATTCATGACCCTACCTCACGGTGTTGCAGGCGACCTCATGGCCGCCTCATAGACTTGATTACAGATTCTGCGTTACGAACGAGAGCATCTGGTCGGCGGTGGAGATCACCTTGGAGTTCATCTCGTAGGCGCGCTGAGTGGTGATCATGTTGACCATCTCTTCAACGGTGCTGACGTTGGACGTTTCCAGGGTGTTCTGCAGCGTGGTGCCGAAACCGGCGAGGCCCGGGGTGCCGACTTGCGGCGCGCCACTGGCAGCGGTTTCCAGGAACAGGTTGTTACCCACCGCTTGCAGACCGGCCGGGTTGATGAAGTCGGCGGTTTGCAGGTTGCCGATCACCTGGGAGGCCGGGTTGCCGGCAACAGTGACAGACACGGTGCCGTCACGGCCGACGGTGAACGTCTGGGCGTCGTTCGGAATGACAATCGCCGGCTCCAGGGCGAAGCCGCTGGCGTTCACGATCTGACCGTTGGAGTCCAGGTGGAAGGTACCGTCACGGGTGTAGGCCGTGGTGCCATCCGGCTGCAGAATCTGGAAGAAACCGCGACCATCGACGGCCAGGTCAAGCGGCTGCTCGGTTGTTTGCAAGCTACCAGCGGTGAAGTTTTTCTGGGTGCCGACAATGCGCACACCGGTACCCACTTGCAGACCCGACGGCAATTCACTGTCCTGGGTCGACTGGGCGCCTGGCTGGCGTTTGATCTGGTACAGCAAGTCCTGGAACTCGGCGCGGTCACGTTTGAAACCCGTGGTCGATACGTTCGCCAGGTTGTTGGAAATGGTGGTGAGGTTGGTGTCCTGGGCGGACAGACCTGTTTTGGCAACCCATAGAGCCGGAAGCATTCGATTCTCCTCGTGCGCCTGTTTTACGGCGCGACGTTCTGATAATTAGCTGATCTGCAAGACCCGAGCCATGGCCTGGTCATCGTCTTTGGCGGTGTTCATCATCTTGATGTGCAGCTCGAACTGCTTGGCCAGCGCCAGCACCGAGGTCATTTCTTCCACAGCATTGACGTTGCTCGACTCAAGGAACCCGGACACCAGTTTGACGTTGGCATCGGCCTGCGCCGGCTTGCCATCCTTGGTGTGGATCGAACCGTCCAGGCCTTTGGTCATGTTCTTGAAGTCCGGGTTGACCAGTTTGATGCGGTCGACTTCGGCCATCACGCGAGGGCCTTCACCCATCGCACGGATGCTGATGGTGCCGTCTTCGCCGACTTCGATTTGCTGCTCGGGCGGCACGGCAATCGGCCCGCCGTTGCCTACCACCGGCATACCGTTGCCAGCACGCAGCACGCCCAGCGCGTCAACGTTCAGGCTGCCGGTGCGCACGTAGCTTTCACCGCCATCGGGGTTCTGCACGGCGATCCAGCCGTTACCCTGCACCGCGACGTCGAGGTCGCGACCGGTTTGCACCAGCGCACCCGGGGAGAAGTCGGTGGCCGGACGTTCGCTCATGGCAAACGCACGCGCCGGAAAGCTGTCACCAAACACCGGCATCGAACGGGCCTGTTCCAGGTCTTTCTGAAAACCGTTGGTAGAGATGTTCGCCAGGTTGTTGGCATGAGCCTTCTGCGCCAGTGCATTCTGGCTGGCGCCGGTCATTGCCACATAAAGGTACTTGTCCACACTCTTTCCTCTGCATGCCGGACGTTTGCCGCCCACCGCTGTACTGCTGAGCCATAAGCAATTTGCAGACCAACTTTTTTCTGGCGGCGCAGGGCCCGGCAAACAAAGGACTTGAGGGATCGGAGGGGATTGGGGGGAATGTGTCGAAGACGAAAAACCGGCGGTGTTATGCCGGTTGGTGGCAAGGCTTGACCGAGGTGTTGGCAGTGCTTGCCTCTTCGCGGGCAAGCCCGCTCCCACAGGATCTTCGGTGAACACAGTATTTGTGAACAACAAAGAAACCTGTGGGAGCGGGCTTGCCCGCGAAGAGGCCAGCACAAACACCGCACATGCCTGTTATGACTCGGTCTTGCCGACCTCATACTCACGCAACTTATTGGCAATGGTCGTATGCGAAACCCCCAACCGCTTGCCCAGTTGCCGACTGCTCGGATGCTCGGAATACAAACGCTCCAGCACCGCTTTTTCAAAGCGCCCGACAATCTCGTCCAAGCCGCCCTCAAGGGAAAAATCGCCAAGCGGCTGACGCACGCCGTAGTCCGGCAGACGAATGTGCTCGGCTTTGACGGTGCCGCCGTCACACAGGGAAACCGCCTGGAACAGTACGTTTTCCAACTGCCGCACGTTACCCGGCCAGTGATAGTGACTGAGCCGTTCCATCGCCGCCGGCGCCAGTTTCGGCAACGGGCAACCGATCTGCCGACTGGCCTGATCGAGGAAGTGCTCCACCAGCGGCGCCAGTCCGTCGAGGCATTCGCGCAGCGGCGGAATGTGCAGCGAGAGCACGTTCAAACGGTGGTACAAATCCTGGCGAAACTCACCGCGAGCGCACAACTCGGACAAGTCCACTTGAGTCGCGCAGATCACCCGCACATCCAGATAAACCTCTTCATCACTGCCGACACGACGGAAGCAACCGTCCTGCAGAAAGCGCAGCAATTTCACTTGCAAGCGCGGGCTCATTTCGCCGACGCCATCGAGAAACAGCGTACCGCCCGCCGTCAGTTCCAACAGCCCGAGCTTGCCTTCGGCCCGTGCCCCTTCGAAGGCGCCGGGGCCGTAACCGAACAATTCGGTCTCGGCCATGGACTCCGGCAAGCCGGCGCAATTGAGCGCCATCAACGGTGATTGCCCACGCGGGCTCGCCAGGTGACAAGCCCGCGCCAACAACTCTTTGCCGGTGCCGGTTTCGCCTTCGATCAACAGCGGCGCATCCAGCGGCGCCATGCGCCGCGCTTCGCGAACCACCGCAGCCATCACTTTCGAGCTCTGGAAAATGCTGTCGAAGCCGCGCAATTCCTGCTTGCGCACGTTATAGATGCGCTCACCCACCCGGTCCGCCCGGTGCAACGTCAACACCGCACCGGCCATGGCCTCGCTTTCGTCATGCTCCGATTGCAGCGGCGCGATGTCGGCGAGAAACACGTCACCCTTGACCTTGACCCGCAAGCCGTTGATCCGCGACTTGTTCGCGCGCACCAGCTCCGGCAAATCGAAATCCTCGGCGTACCGCGACAATGGAATCCCGGGCACCTCGTCCACCCGCACCCCGAGCAACTGCGCCGCCGCACGGTTGGCCGCGACGATGGAGCCGCCCATGTCGATCGACAGCACCGGAAACTCCAGGGCACCGAGCAAGGCATTGAGCTCCATGTGCCGACGCTCGCTGGGCATCAGCCCTACGCGTTTGACGCCGAACACCCCACCAATCGCCTCGAACTTCGGACGCAACGCCTGGAACTGAATATTGATCAGGTTCGGGCAGTGCAGATAGATAGCATTGCCGTGCTCACCGCCCACCTCGCCGCGGGCGACGTTGATCCCGTACTCGACCAACAGGTTGAGAATGTCGCGCAGGATACCGATGCGGTTCTGGCAGTGGACTTTGATACGCATATAAAGGCCCGTAACAGGGGAATCGAGGCCCGACGCAAGGAAATTTCTGCGCGAACGCCAAGTTAGTCGTCAAGATTATGTGACACCCACGATCCATTTCAAACATGGAAATATCAATACTTACGCCACAGCAGCCAAACCGTAACGAATACTTTACGAAACGCATGGCTTTTTCCTACATAAGGCGCGGAACACCTGCTGCAAAGTCGCATACCTTGGCGTATCAATAATTCCAGAGCAGGACATAAAACAAGAACGTATCCCCTAGCAGGAGAGCAGCATGAAGCAGACGCAATACGTGGCTCGTGAGCCCGATGCGCAAGGTTTTATCGACTACCCCGCCGAAGAACACGCGGTGTGGAACACGCTGATCACTCGCCAACTGAAAGTGGTCGAGGGTCGTGCGTGCCAGGAATACCTGGACGGTATCGAAAAACTCGGTCTGCCCCACGACCGCATCCCGCAACTGGGTGAGATCAACAAAGTCCTCGGTGAAACCACCGGCTGGCAAGTTGCCCGAGTACCCGCACTGATTCCCTTCCAGACCTTTTTCGAATTGCTGGCGAGCAAGCAGTTTCCGGTGGCGACCTTTATTCGTACACGCGAAGAGCTGGATTACCTGCAAGAGCCTGACATTTTCCACGAGATCTTTGGCCACTGTCCTCTGCTGACCAACCCCTGGTTCGCCGAATTCACCCACACCTACGGCAAACTCGGCCTGCAAGCTTCCAAGGAAGAGCGCGTGTACCTGGCGCGCCTGTACTGGATGACCATCGAGTTCGGTCTGGTCGACACACCGCAAGGCCTGCGTATCTACGGTGGCGGCATTCTGTCCTCGCCCAAAGAAACCGTTTACTGCCTGTCGGACGAGCCGGAGCATCAGGCGTTCGACCCGCTGGAATGCATGCGCACGCCATACCGCATCGACATTCTGCAACCGCTGTACTTTGTCCTGCCGAACCTCAAGCGCCTGTTCGACCTGGCCCACGAAGACATCATGGGAATGGTCAAGCAAGGTATGCAGCTGGGGTTGCACACGCCGAAATTTCCGCCAAAAGCCGCGTGACCCGCGCCTTTTGGCATCAAGTGAGTCTGTTACGGATCGCCGCTTTGCTTTAGCGTGGTCCCACTGACGACCGTTTTTCAAAACACTCGATTTCAGGAACACATCATGTCCACATTAAACCAAGCCCATTGCGAAGCCTGCCGCGCCGACGCCCCTCAAGTCAGCGACGAAGAATTGCCGATCCTGATCAAGCAAATCCCTGACTGGAACATCGAAGTCCGCGACAGCGTGATGCAGCTGGAAAAAGTTTTCCTGTTCAAGAATTTCAAACACGCGCTAGCGTTCACCAACGCCGTCGGTGAAATCTCCGAGGCCGAAGGTCACCACCCAGGCCTGCTGACCGAATGGGGCAAAGTCACCGTGACCTGGTGGAGCCACTCCATCAAAGGCCTGCACCGCAACGACTTCATCATGGCCGCGCGCACCGACGAAGTGGCGAAGAACGCCGAGGGCCGCAAATAATGCATTTCGACGCCATCGGTCGAGTACCCGGCGACCCGATTCTCGGCCTGATGGAGGCCTATGCGCTGGACCCTAACCCGCGCAAATTCGACCTCGGCGTGGGTGTCTATAAAGACGCCCAGGGCCTGACGCCAATCCCCGAAGCAGTGAAGCTCGCCGAGCAGCACTTGGTGGATCGTCAATCCACCAAGACCTACATCGGGGGCCACGGCAATGTAGCGTTCGGCAAAGTCATCAACGAATTGGTGCTTGGCGCTGATTCAGTGCTGATCGCCGAACAACGGGCCGGCGCCACTCAAACGCCGGGCGGCACCGGTGCGCTGCGTTTGAGCGCCGACTTCATCGCCCAATGCCTGCCGGGCCGTGGCGTGTGGCTGAGCAACCCGACCTGGCCGATCCACGAAACCATTTTCGCGGAGGCCGGGGTCAAGGTCAGTCATTACCCGTACGTGGGCAGCGATAACCGTCTTGATGTGGAGGCGATGCTGGCGGTGCTCAATGAAGCCCCCAAGGGCGATGTGGTGCTGCTGCATGCCTGCTGCCACAACCCGACCGGTTTCGATCTGTCCCATGACGATTGGCGTCGGGTGCTGGACGTGGTGCGCAGTCGCGATTTACTGCCCCTGATCGACTTCGCGTATCAGGGTTTCGGCGACGGCCTGGAGCAAGATGCCTGGTCGACCCGGCTGTTCGCCGCCGAGTTGCCGGAAGTGCTGATCACCAGTTCCTGCTCGAAAAACTTCGGCCTGTACCGCGACCGCACCGGCGCATTGATTGTCTGCGCGAAAACCGCCGACAAGCTGGTGGACATCCGCAGCCAACTGGCCAACATCGCCCGTAACCTGTGGTCGACGCCACCGGATCATGGCGCCGCCGTGGTCGCGACCATCCTCGGCGATCCAGCGCTGAAAAGCCGCTGGGCCGACGAAGTGGAAGCCATGCGTTTGCGTATCGCCCAGTTGCGCAGCGGTCTGGTCGAAGCGCTTGAACCCCACGGCTTGCGCGAGCGATTTGCGCACATTGGTGTGCAACGCGGGATGTTTTCCTACACCGGTTTGTCGCCGGAACAGGTCAAGCAACTGCGCGAGCATCACAGCGTGTACATGGTCAGCTCAGGCCGAGCTAACGTGGCAGGGATTGATGCGACGCGTCTGGACTTGCTGGCCGAAGCTATCGCTGACGTCTGCAAATAATACGATGCAATGGCGAGCTCCTTGTGGCGAGGGAGCTTGCTCCCGCTCGAGCGCGTAGCGGTCGCAAAAACCGCAACCGAGTTCTAACGCAAACAACTCATTGCCTGCATTGGGGCCGCTCCGCAGCCCAGCGGGAGCAAGCTCCCTCGCCACAGTAGGTCTTCGCCCCCTGTAGACCTGTCTAGACAATCCCATCCGTCGCAACAATTGGATATAAAAGTCTATTTGTCATTTCTCCTGCTGTATCCTGCGCAGGCTTTTTTAAAAGCGCGGATCTACCAGATCTATCAACAGACTTAGCGAGGAGCGCGACATGCACGAGATCCCTAATCTCCCCTTCCCAAGCCTGCACGAAACTGAGCAGACAACCACGCAACAAGCCGGTGCCCAACAGCCCGAGACGAAAGAAGCACCTGAACGCCGCCAGGCCGACAGAGAAGACTGATACACCTGCAATGCCAGACCGTGTGGAAAGCGCTAACATGCGCTTTCCACACTGCCTGAACCGCGAGCCCGCACCATGAGCGATGATTTCACTGAAACCCAGGCCAGCGTCCTGATCGGCACCGCCGAGAAGATGATCGAGATCTGGAACCGCCTTTCCCCCGAGAAACAAGCTGCTCTGCTGGCCCGCTTCGGCAGCGAGGAAAACGCCCTGGCCGCCCTGGTCACGACGCAACTGGTTGCTCCCGCAAAATCCTGATTATCCCCATCCGGCAAATAGTTTTACTTTTCCACGCCCCGCGACCGCCCGCGCCGCTATCATAAGCAGCCTATCTATCCTGCTGCCACGTGGACCTTTACCCATGTCAGAAACCCAGCGCCCCATGGCGGTCACGCTGCAAGTCGTTTCCATCGTCCTGTTCACGTTCATCGGCTACCTGAATATCGGCATTCCCCTGGCTGTATTGCCCGGCTACGTCCACAGCGACCTCGGTTTCGGCGCCGTGATCGCCGGGTTGGTGATCAGCGTGCAATACCTGGCCACTCTGCTCAGCCGCCCTTACGCCGGGCGCATCATCGATAACAAGGGCAGCAAACTCGCGGTGATGTACGGCCTCGCCGGCTGTGGTTTGAGCGGTGTGTTCATGCTGATTTCGGCCTGGACCCAAAGCCTGCCGACGTTGAGCCTGATCAGCCTGTTGATCGGCCGACTGGTGCTCGGCAGCGCGGAAAGCCTGGTCGGCTCCGGATCGATCGGCTGGGGCATCGGCCGGGTCGGCGCGGCGAATACCGCCAAAGTCATCTCCTGGAACGGCATCGCCAGTTACGGCGCGCTGGCGGTCGGCGCGCCGCTGGGAGTGCTGCTGGTGAGTCAATTGGGGTTGTGGAGCATGGGCGTGAGCATCGTGTTGCTGGCCGTTCTGGGCCTGGCGCTGGCCTGGCCGAAAACCGCTGCACCGATCGTTGTCGGCGAACGCTTGCCGTTCATGCACGTGCTGGGGCGCGTGCTGCCTCACGGTTGCGGTCTGGCCTTGGGCTCCATCGGCTTTGGCACCATCGCGACCTTCATCACCCTGTATTACGCCACTCAGCAGTGGTCCAACGCGGTGCTGTGCCTGAGCCTGTTCGGCGCCAGTTTTATCGGTGCGCGATTGCTGTTCGGTAACCTGATCAACCGCCTCGGCGGCTTTCGCGTGGCGATTGCCTGCCTGTCGGTGGAAACCCTCGGGCTGTTGCTGCTGTGGCTGGCACCCGATGCCCATTGGGCACTGGCCGGCGCGGCGCTGAGTGGTTTCGGCTTTTCGTTGGTGTTCCCGGCGTTGGGCGTGGAAGCGGTCAACCTGGTGCCCGCCTCCAGCCGTGGCGCGGCAGTCGGGGCGTATTCGCTGTTCATCGATTTGTCGCTAGGGATCACCGGACCGCTGGCGGGTGCGATTGCGGCTGGATTCGGGTTTGCCTCGATCTTCCTGTTTGCCGCATTGGCCGCGCTGAGTGGCCTGGCACTGAGCGTTTACTTGTACCGGCAGGCGCCAAAGCACTTTAATGAAAAGCACCGCGAAGAACGCGACGCCCGTTAGAAATCCACCTTGCCGCGTCCAGCCTTGATGCTGCCGCGCTTGGTCTTGGATTCGAGCCGACGCTTCTTCGAACCGAGGGTCGGTTTGGTCGGGCGGCGTTTCTTTTCCACTTTGGTGGCGCTGAGGATCAACTCGGTCAGGCGTTCCAGCGCATCGGCGCGATTGGCTTCCTGCGTACGGTATTGCTGGGCCTTGATGATCAACACGCCTTCACTGGTGATGCGACTGTCTCGCAGCGCCAGCAGCCGTTCCTTGTAGAACTCGGGCAACGACGAGGCCGGAATGTCGAAGCGCAGGTGCACGGCGCTGGAAACCTTGTTGACGTTCTGCCCACCGGCGCCTTGGGCGCGAATGGCTGTCAACTCGATCTCGGCATCCGGCAGATGCACGTTGTTGGAAATCACCAGCATGGAAAAAAGTCCGTGTTCAGAACAAGAAGGATACCGCGAATAGATAAAAGGAATGCGGCCCCTGTGGGAGCGTGGCTTGCCCGCGATGAACGATAACGCGGTATACCTGATAAACCGCGGCGCCTGAATCGCGGGCAAGCCACGCTCCCACAGGATTTGTATGGACCCCATAAATGACAAACCCGGCACATGGCCGGGTTTGTCGTTTCTGCGCTTTGCACTTACTTGGCAGCGGAACCCGCAGCCTGCAACGCCTGCTGGGCGCTGCGCTTGTTCTTGATGCCGTAGCAGACCCACATGAACGCGACCCACACCGGAATCGCGTACACCGATATCTGGATCCCCGGGATCAGCAGCATCACGCCAAGGATGAATACCACGAACGCCAGGCAAACATAGTTGCCGTACGGGTACCACAGCGCCTTGAACAGTGGCGTCTGTTTGGTCTTGTCCATGTGCTGACGGAACTTGAAGTGCGAGAAGCTGATCATCGCCCAGTTGATCACCAGGGTGGCAACCACCAGCGACATCAACAGTTCCAGCGCGTTTTGCGGAACCAGGTAGTTCAGCAACACCGCGATCAAAGTCACAGCGGCCGACGCCAGGATCGAACGCACCGGCACACCACGCTTGTCGATTTTCGCCAAGGCCTTCGGCGCATCGCCCTGCTCGGCCATACCCAGCAGCATGCGGCTGTTGCAGTAGGTGCCGCTGTTGTACACCGACAGCGCCGCGGTCAGGACCACGAAGTTGAGGATGTGCGCGGCGGTGTTGCTACCGAGCATCGAGAACACTTGCACGAACGGGCTGCCGCTATAAGCGTCGCCGGAAGCATTCAGGGTTGCCAACAGACTGTCCCAAGGCGTCAGCGACAGCAGGACCACCAGCGCACCGATGTAGAAAATCAGGATCCGGTAGATCACCTGGTTGATGGCTTTCGGAATCACGGTTTTCGGCTTGTCGGCTTCAGCGGCGGTGAAACCGAGCATTTCCAGGCCACCGAAGGAGAACATGATGATCGCCATGGCCATCACCAGGCCGCTGACGCCGTTCGGGAAGAAGCCGCCATGGGACCACAGATTGGTCACCGAGGCTTGCGGGCCGCCATGGCCGCTGACCAGCAGATAACTGCCCAAGGCAATCATGCCGACGATCGCCACGACCTTGATGATCGCGAACCAGAACTCGGCCTCGCCGAAGACTTTGACGTTGGCCAGGTTGATCAGGTTGATCAAGACGAAGAAGCCGGCTGCCGAGACCCAGGTCGGGATGTGTGGCGCCCAGTAGTGGATGTATTTGCCGACCGCGGTCAGCTCGGACATGCCCACCAGGATGTACAGAATCCAGCAGTTCCAGCCCGACAGGAAGCCGGCAAAACCGCCCCAGTATTTGTGGGCGAAGTGGCTGAAGGAACCGGCGACGGGCTCTTCGACAATCATTTCGCCCAGTTGGCGCATGATCATGAAAGCGATGAAGCCGCAAATGGCGTAGCCGAGAATCATCGACGGGCCAGCGGATTTGAGCACGCCGGCCGAGCCGAGGAACAACCCGGTACCGATCGCGCCACCGAGGGCGATCAGTTGAATATGGCGATTTTTCAGGCCGCGTTTAAGCGTACCGGAATGCGAGTTTTGTCCACTCATGAAAAGGGTCTCACGCAAGGTTTGATGATGTTCAGTAGACGTTGCTGCAAGGTGCAGATTTCAAGCAGCGCCGATCAAACCCCAGCGCAGGCACCAGGAGTTCAGCGTTTTTACGACAGTCATGCGTCACCTGTTTGTTTTTATCTGTGACGAAATCGAACCCGACACGCTCGTGACGCGGCGGAGTGAACAAGGCGGGTAGCCTTGAAGTTTGCGCTGTTGCGCAGAGGGTCACAGTTAAAACGCGGCGCATTGTACACCTGTAACCCCCTGCTGCCAGACACCGCTGGATCAGCGCGTCGGTTGCCGGGATTGCCTGTGTTCGCCTCGAGGGTCTCGGGCGACTGCAAAAATTGAGTCAGACCTTTGCAGGTCTTCGATAAGGGCAGCGGAAAAATCGCCCTTTGGGGAGAGATGGAAATGAGTCACGGCGTTCATTGCGCCTCCTTCTTGTTATGCACCTGCACGACAGGCATGGGGCGCATCTCACCCTTCCTGCGTTGCTGAAACAAGCGTGCCAGAGCCCTTGAAGGTTACAAACCCGGCGGTTAGCGGAAGGTTTTCCTTACACACCTTTCCCTCGCGGCATTCCACGGGGTTTAAGAGCGCTTTTCGTAAGGTTTTGTTGACAAGGCGTAACGTAAATTTTCCAAATCAGATCCAGAAGCCCACTGACTGTAAATTGACGATAGGAAGCTTCCTAAGGAAATATCCTGCTTAGTTTTCTGTTTTTTATTAAGAAAATTGCCTTTCGAAAAATGGAATAAATAGTTCAAATGAAAATTGTTTAATTATTTTTTTGCATTCTAAAACCCGGTGGACTAGGTTTTCAGCGACTTGCCGAGCCGCATCGACCGGCACGTTGACGCGCTCTTCAACGAATGAAAAGCACGCCGCTGTTCTTACCGAAAAAGTCATCTAGGAGATTCACCATGCAAGCACTGGACAAAGACTTGGACACTGAACTGCAACTGGACGATTGGTTTGAAGCACCGACCCATGAAGCCGCCGTCGAAATGATGCAAGCCGACGCGGTTGTTCCGTTCGGCACGGCGATGTGGCCTCTGTAAGACATCCCGGCAGGCATGATCCGGCCGGTCGTGCCTGCCCCTTTCTCGGTTTGTCAGGGAGGACTACATGGATAAGCAACGCGCCATCTCGCATTTCCTTTACTACCTCGAACATCACCCTGCCGTTGCCGGTATCAACCCGGCGAAGGTCTTGCTCGGCCACACCGCTGATTACGAGGCACTGACCGGCGCCATCGCCGAACAGGCCGGAAACAGCCCAAGGTTCAACTTCAGCGCGATGCGTCTGGACCTCGAGCCCACCGAATTGCTGGCCCAGGCGATTACCGACAGCGATCTGTACATTTTCTTTTACGACTCTTCCACCTTGCCCAACCCGCGTCCCGACGGCCCGGAGTTTGTTCGCGCACTGCAAGCCGTGATGGCGGAAAACTGGAAGAAGTCATTGCTGTTCAAGGATTACGGCGATTACTTCTACGACACCTTCAGTGTCACCCCGCAGCGAATTGCCGGGTTGAACAGCCACTTGATCCAGCGCATGTCCCACGCCACCACCCTGAGCTTCAAAGATGATCATGGGTCGTGGTTCGAAGCACCTTTGAGCAGTATCAAGAAGTGGACCGACATCAACGGTATCGGCAACTTCGACCTGGCGCCCGGCGAGATCGCCACTCATAGCGAGGCCATTAATGGGCGGGTGAAGTTTATGGGGACTTTCCTCAGTACGATTCCATTTGCCCGCAAGTACGGCGTGTTGGCATCACCGTTGGAGTTGTGGATCGAAAACTCGACCATCAGCAAAATCGCCACCGATGTGCCGGGACTGGAACATGACTTCAACAAGTACCTGGACGCCAATCCATCCAATCGGCGAATCGAGGAGTTGGGGATCGGCACCAACGAAGGCGTGAAAGATTTGTATGCGCGCAATGCCGGGTTCGAGGAACGCCATTGCGGCTTGCACCTTGGCCTGGGTGGTGGCGCCAAGGGTAGTCATCATTTGGACCTGATCTTCTCCAGTGGCGTGTTGGCGCTGGATGATGACCCGCTGTTTGATGGGCGGTTTGTGTTTTAACCGAAAAGCTGATCGTTCCCACGCTCTGCGTGGGAATGCATCAATGGACGCTCTGCGTCCGCGGTTGGGACGCAGAGCGTCCCGGGCTGCATTCCCACGCGGAGCGTGGGAACGATTAATCAGACAAAAAAACGCCATCCCGAGGGATGGCGTTTTTCATGCAGCGCTTACCGATTACTCAGGCTTGCGACGACCGAAGCCCGGACGCTGGCCGGAACCGGCTGGCGCGCCACGACGTTTGCCCGATGGCGCATCACGGTCGACCAGCACGATGCCTGGGCGTTTCTTCGGCGCCGGCTTGGCCGGGCGCTTGGTGTCGGCCGGGCGGTCTGCCACGGGCGTACCACGACCGGCAGGCGCGCCGCGATCGCTACGACCACCGGATGGAGCGCCACGACCTTCGCCACGCTCAGTGCGACCGTTGGCCGGACGTGGCGTGCGTGGGCCGCGCTCGCCGTCCTGACGTGGCGCCGGCTTGCGGGCCGGGCGTTCGCCTTCGATCTGTGGCTCGCGGGAATCACGCGGAGCAACAGCTGTCTGGCCACCGGCTGCTGGACGCAACGTACGCACGCGCTCGGTCTTGCCCATCGGACGCGACGATTTACGCTGCATGCGATCGAGCTTGTCTTTGCTCTTGGCGTTCATTTGCGGCATCGCCACCGGCGTCAGGCCGACTTCAGCACTGAGAATGTCGACTTCGTACTGGCTCATTTCACGCCAGCGGCCCATCGGCAGGTCGGAGTTGAGGAACACCGGACCGAAACGCACGCGCTTCAGGCGGCTGACCACCAGGCCCTGGGATTCCCACAGACGACGGACTTCGCGGTTACGACCTTCCATCACCACGCAGTGGTACCAGTGGTTGAAACCTTCACCACCTGGAGCCTGTTTGATGTCGGTGAACTTGGCCGGGCCATCTTCGAGCACCACGCCTGCTTTCAGGCGTTCAATCATCTCGTCGTCGACTTCGCCACGTACACGTACCGCGTATTCACGGTCCATTTCGTAGGAGGGGTGCATCAGGCGGTTGGCCAACTCACCGTCGGTGGTGAACATCAGCAAACCGGTGGTGTTGATGTCCAGACGACCGATGTTGATCCAGCGACCTTCTTTCGGGCGCGGCATCTTGTCGAACACGGTCGGACGACCTTCAGGGTCGTTACGGGTGCAGATTTCACCGTCGGGTTTGTTGTACATGATCACGCGGCGTACCGACTCGGCGGCTTCTTCGCGCTTGATCACCCGGCCATCGATGGTGATGGCGTCATGCAGGTCGACGCGCTGGCCGAGGGTGGCGTCTTTGCCATTGACCTTGATGCGGCCGTGGCTGATCCAGGCTTCTACGTCACGGCGCGAGCCGACGCCGATACGGGCGAGGACTTTCTGCAGCTTTTCGCCTGCGGGGCCGATTTCCTGGTCGTCTTTCTGGTCGTTGATACTCATCTGGGCACCTCCCGGTGTGGTCTGTTCAGGCTTTTGCCTGAAGCGATGTAAATCTGGGTACTTTTTTGAAGCGCTTGGGCGAAGCGATCGCCGAAGGGTCGCGAATCATACGCTCATGGAGACGTTCGCGCATCAGAGACTAGCGGATCAATGACGACTTACTTGATTTTCCGCCGACCGGTGGTGCCGAACTCGATCAACCGCAGTTGATACTCCAGTCAATACAACACCCTGTGGGAGCGGGCTTGCCCGCGATAACGGTGGGTCAGCCAGCAATGATGTTGACTGACACTCCCTCTTCGCGGGCAAGCCCGCTCCCACAGGGATTCCCGTTGCCCGCAGGATTTGGGTCAATCTTCGAACTGGCGACGCTCGGCCTCGATTGCTTCTGCCAGAGCCTTGGCTTCGGCTTCTTCGTCGGTCAACTCGGGCTCGGGTTTCGATTGTTCAAGAGCGGCAACGGCGGCCAGGAGTTTTTCACGAGCTTCGGCGACGCCAAGAATGTCATCTTCCTGTTCCTGTTCTGGTTCTGGTTCTGGTTCTGGTTCGACTTCAGCTTCAGCTTCAGCCTCGACCTGAGGTTCAACTTCGGCTTCAAGCCCGGGTTGAGCCAATTCCCCTTCGCTCTCGGTCACCGCACCATCGCGCAACAAATCGTCGAAGTCTGTCTTGAGCCCTTCTTCCATGGTGTCCAGTTCCAGCAACAGTGTGTGGAAACTGGTTTCTTCCTTGGGCTCCTCCGGTTCAGCGCTGGAATCGGCCAGTTCTTGCAACCCGGCCGGCACCGGCGCGTCGTCGAAATCGAGGACAGGATCAGGTTCCAGCTCACGCAGCTCGGCGAGCGGCGGCAGGTCGTCGAGGTTTTTCAGGTTGAAGTGATCGAGAAACGCCTTGGTGGTGGCGAACATCGCGGGTTTGCCGGGTACGTCGCGGTAACCGACGATGCGGATCCACTCACGTTCCAGCAGGGTTTTCACAATGTGGCTGTTGACTGCCACGCCGCGCACGTCTTCGATCTCGCCCCGGGTGATCGGCTGACGATAGGCAATCAAGGCCATGGTTTCGAGCATGGCGCGGGAATAGCGTTGCGGCCGCTCTTCCCACAAACGTCCTACCCACGGCGCGAACTTTTCGCGGATCTGCAGGCGATACCCGGAGGCGACTTCCTTCAACTCGAAAGCACGACCGTCGCAGGATTTGGCCAGAATTGTCAGCGCTTTCTTGAAAACAGGGGGCTCGGGCCGCTCGCCTTCTTCGAAGAGTTCGAACAGGCGTTCAAGCGATTGCGGTTTTCCCGAGGCCAACAGAAAGGCTTCAAGCAGTGGCGCCAGCTCGCGGGGTTCAGTCAGGTTCATGATTCAACTCGTTATTCGGCTCGGGCCCGGACATGGATCGCCGCGAACGGCTCATTCTGCACCAGCTCGACCAAGGATTCCTTGACCAGTTCGAGGATCGCCATAAAGGTCACCACCACCCCCAGGCGCCCTTCTTCAGCGGTGAACAGCTCGACAAACGGCACAAAACCGCCGCCCTTGAGCCGTTCCAGTACATCGCTCATACGCTCACGGGTGGACAGCGCTTCACGACTGACCTGGTGGCTTTCGAACATGTCACCACGGCGCAAGACCTCGGCCATGGACATCAGCAACTCTTCCAGACTCACATCCGGCAATAGTTTGCGCGCCCGGGCTTCCGGGGCATCGAGCTTGGGCACCACCACGTCGCGGCCGACGCGGCTCAGGCCATCGATGCCTTCGGCAGCAGCCTTGAAGCGCTCGTACTCCTGCAAGCGGCGAATCAGCTCGGCACGAGGATCGTCTTCTTCGTCTTCGATCGTTTCGGCACGGGGCAACAGCATCCGCGACTTGATCTCGGCGAGCATCGCGGCCATCACCAGGTACTCGGCGGCCAGCTCCAGGCGCACCGACTGCATCAACTCGACGTACCCCATGTACTGACGGGTGATTTCCGCCACCGGGATGTCGAGGATGTTGATGTTCTGTTTGCGGATCAGGTACAGCAGCAAGTCGAGCGGGCCTTCGAAAGCTTCAAGAAAGACCTCGAGCGCATCCGGTGGAATGTACAAGTCCAGCGGCATTTCCATGACCGCCTGGCCATAGACCATGGCGAAAGGCAGTTCTTGCTGGGCGCCGGCCTGGCTGTCGACGGGTTCTACTGCAGACATCTAGGCCTCGGCCATGAAAGGCGCAGGGTCGCCGCAACCGACGCGGATGACTTCCGGCTCGCCGTCGGCGAGGCTGATCACGGTGGACGCCTTGATCCCGCCGAAACCGCCGTCGATGATCAGGTCCACCTGATGCTCGAGCAACTGGCGCATTTCGTAAGGATCGCTCAACGGGTCGGTGTCGCCGGGCATGATCAGAGTCACGCTCATCAGCGGCTCGCCAAGCTCTTCCAGCAATGCCAGGGCAATCGGATGGCTCGGCACACGCAGGCCGATGGTGCGTTTTTTCGGGTGCAGCAACAGCCGCGGGACTTCGCGGGTGGCGTTGAGAATGAAGGTGTAAGGCCCCGGCAAGTGAGCCTTGAGCACCCGGAAGGTGCCGGTATCGATCTTGGCAAACAGCCCCAACTGCGACAGGTCGCTGCAAATCAGCGCGAAGTTGTGCTTTTCATCCAGCTGACGCAGCCGGCGCACGCGCTCCACGGCATTTTTGTCGCCGATCTGGCAACCAATGGCGTAGGAAGAGTCTGTGGGATAAATCACCACCCCGCCGTTGCGGATGATCTCGACAGCCTGTTTGATCAGGCGCGGTTGCGGGTTTTCCGGATGAATCTGGAAAAATTGACTCACATTCTCTACCTGTTCAGACGGCGGTAATAATTGGGTCATGTTTGAATCGACACCACAGTGGTGGCAGATCCTCCGGGAGCGGGCGGTATTCACCGATCTCGGACCAGCCTCCAGGGCCATGAAAATCACTGCCGGCGCTGACCAGCAGACCAAACTCGCGGGCTAGAATCGCCAGGCTGCCCACCTGCTCGGCGGGTTGATGGCCATTGACCACTTCTATCGCGTGGCCCCCTGCTTGAATATAGTCGGCAATCAGGCGACGACGCTTGCTACGAGTGAAATCGTAGTGCCAGGGATGCGCCAGGCTGATCCAGGCACCCGCGGCGCGCAGGGTTTCGACGGTGTCTTCCAGAGTCGGCCAGTGTTGTTTGACGTCCCCCAGTTTGCCGGCGCCCAGCCATTTGCGGAACGCTTCGGCGCGATCCTTGACGAAACCTTCGCGCACCATCCAGTCGGCGAAGTGCGGACGGGCCGGCGCATTACCGCTGTCGCCCAACTCCTGTTGAATGGCCCGGGCGCCATCGAGCGCCCCCGGCATGCCTTTCAACGCCAACTTGCGGCTTATTTCTTCGGACCGTAGCCAGCGGCCATCGTGCAATTTTGCGATGGCCTCGACCAACGGCGCCGCATTGACGTCGAAACCGTAGCCCAGCACGTGAATGGTTGCCCCGCCCCAGGTGCAGGACAATTCGACGCCATTAACCAGTTGCATCCCCAGCGCCGTCGCGGCGCTACGGGCCTCGTCGAGGCCTTCAAGGGTGTCATGATCGGTCAAGGCCAGGACTCGCACGCCTTTCTCGAACGCACGCGCAACCAGTGCCGCAGGCGCCAGGGCGCCATCGGAAGCCGTGCTATGGCAGTGCAAATCAACATTCACAGGACTGTGTCACCTCAAATCAGCTGACGCTATCGCGCGTCAATATGTTTGTTATTATGCCGCCACATCCTGCTTCTGGCTGCCACTGTGAAACAATTCATCGACTTCATCCCGCTTCTGCTGTTTTTCATCGTCTTCAAAATCGATCCACGTGTCGTCGACATCGGCGGTTATCAACTGTCTGTCGGTGGTATCTACAGCGCCACCGCAGTGCTGATCCTCAGCTCCCTGGTGGTCTACGGCACGCTGTTCATCAAGCAGCGCAAGCTGGAGAAGAGCCAGTGGCTGACCCTCATCGCCTGCCTGGTCTTCGGTAGCCTGACCCTGGCGTTCCACAGCGAGACCTTCCTGAAATGGAAAGCGCCGGTGGTCAACTGGCTGTTCGCCCTCGGGTTCATCGGCAGCCACTTCATCGGTGATCAACTGCTGATCAAACGCATCATGGGCCACGCACTGACGCTGCCGGAGCCGGTCTGGACCCGTCTGAACATCGCCTGGATCGGCTTTTTCCTGTTTTGCGGCGCCGCCAACCTGTTCGTTGCGTTCACGTTCCAGAGCTACTGGGTCGACTTCAAAGTCTTCGGTAGCCTGGGCATGACGTTGCTGTTCCTGGTCGCCCAGGGCATTTACTTGTCCCGCCACCTGCACGATGCCGATACCACAACGCCAAAAACCGAGGACTGACATGCTTTACGCAATCATTGCCACAGACGTCGCCAACTCCCTGGAAGCCCGCCTGGCCGCACGGCCTGCGCACCTTGAGCGCCTGCAAGTGCTCAAAGGCGAAGGTCGTATCGTATTGGCCGGTCCGCACCCGGCGGTCGACAGCAATGATCCGGGCGCGGCGGGTTTCACCGGCAGCCTGATCGTCGCTGAGTTCGATTCGCTGAGCGCCGCACAGGCCTGGGCCGATGCTGACCCGTATATTGCCGCAGGCGTCTACGCCAACGTTTTGGTCAAGCCGTTCAAGCAAGTCCTGCCATAAAGCCCTCCCGCGCGATGAGCCTTGTCGGTTCATCGCGCTTTCAATCGCTCATTATTCTTGTTTACCGGCCGACAACCTGCCCAGTACTCGTATTGGAATCAGGAGTTGCGATGCGCAAAGGTCCGTTGTGTCTGATGTTGGTGACGTTGTCGATCATGGCGCCCGCCCATGGTGAAGAGAGCGCCAATGGCGGTAGTTCGACGCCGCTGTCCTTGAGCGCCGGCGGCCAGATCACCGAGTTGCAGCAGCGCTTGAAGGCAAGCGAACAGCAACGAGAAGAACTGAGCAAACAACTGCAAAATACCGATAGCGAACGTGAAAGCGCTCAGCTGAGCCGGTTGCGCCAGGAGAATCAGCGCCTCAAGCTGCAACTCAAGGAGGCTCAGGCCAGCAGCTCGCTGCCACGCCTGCTGACAGATCAGCAGCAATGGTTCGTTATCGGTGCCGCAGTAGCGCTATTGGCCTTGCTCTGCGGTATCTTCGCCAGTGGTGCAACCAGAAAACGTCGGCAATGGCTAAATTGAGTGAGTGATGAGCGAGCTGTTATTAATTGATGATGACCAAGAGCTGTGTGAGCTCCTGAGCAGTTGGCTGAGCCAGGAAGGCTTTCAGGTCCGTGCCTGCCACGATGGCCAGAGCGCGCGCCGGGCGTTGGCCGAAACATCCCCCGCGGCCGTGGTGCTGGACGTGATGCTGCCGGACGGCAGCGGCCTGGAACTGCTCAAGCAACTGCGCAGTGACCATCCGGATTTACCGGTACTGATGCTCTCGGCCCGTGGCGAACCGCTGGACCGCATTCTCGGCCTGGAACTCGGTGCCGATGATTACCTGGCCAAACCGTGCGACCCACGGGAACTGACAGCCCGCCTGCGCGCGGTGTTGCGCCGCAGTCATCCGACGGCCGTCTCCAGCCAGCTCGAATTGGGTGACTTGTGCTTCAGCCCGGTGCGTGGCGTGGTCAGCATCGATGAACAGGAATTCACCCTCACCGTCTCCGAAAGCCGTCTGCTCGAAGCCCTGCTCAAGCAGCCCGGTGAACCGCTGGATAAACAGGAACTGGCGCAAATCGCCCTTGGTCGCAAACTGACCCTGTACGACCGCAGCCTCGACATGCATGTCAGCAACCTGCGCAAAAAAATCGGCCCGCACCCCGATGGCCGCCCGCGCATCGTTGCTCTGCGCAGTCGTGGTTACTACTACAGCCTGTAAGAACCGAGAAAGAACTGGATAAGCGCAACCTGTGGCGAGGGAGCTTGCTCCCGTTGGACTGCGCAGCAGGCCTTTTTTTGGGGCCGCTTCGCAGCCCGACGGGAGCAACCTCCCTCGCCACAGTTCACTGCCAGCAAAATGTGTAAGGACGCCACGAAATCATCTTTACCCAAGCTTTACGCTCCGCTGACCGCCGCTGACCTTGATCTCCGTAATCTGCACACATCCGGAACGTACCGGGAATGAGACAAGGAGATACACCATGCGCAAGACTCTTATCGCTTTGATGTTTGCTGCCGCCCTGCCGACCGTTGCCATGGCCATGCCTGAAGGCGCAGGCCCGATGGGTGACCACATGGACGGCTCGCGCCACGGCGGTCAGATGCACGGCATGCACGGTAAAGGCCCTTACAGCCAGCTGGACCTGAGCCGCGAACAGCGCGAGCAAATCCGCAAGATCATGGGCGAGCAGATGCATGAGCGTCAGCAACTGGTCGACAAGTACCTGGAAAAACTCTCGCCAGCCGACCAGAAAGCCCTGAAAGACGAGATGGAGGCCAAGCACAAGAAAGCCGAAGCCGACGTTCGCGCACTGCTGAAGCCGGATCAACAGAAGCAATTCGACGAGATCCAGAAGAAAAAGGCTGAGCGCCGCGCCGAATGGGCCGAGTTCAAGGCCTGGAAAGCGCAGCAAGCGCAAAAAGCGCAATAATGCGCTAACCCCGGACCCAACGGCTAAACCCCGTTGGGTCTTTTGCCACATGGATTGCGTTTGTTCGAGGATTTTCTGTGCGCTCATTGTTCTGGCGTATCCTGGCCAGCTTCTGGCTGGCTATCGCTCTGGTTGCAGGGCTTTCCATTCTGCTCGGGCACATGCTCAACCAGGATGCGTGGATTCTCAGCCGCCACCCGGGCCTTAACACGTTGGCCGAACAGTGGACACAAACCTACGAAAGCCAGGGTGAAGAAGCCGCCCAGGACATTCTGGAACAGCGCAAGCGTCAGTATCACATCAACGTTCAAGTGCTCAACGAGGCGGGTGACCCGGTGGTACGCGGCACCTTCCCCCGGCGGGCGGCGGCCTTCGAAGCCCGGCAGAACAATGACGATCGACGCCTGCCATGGCGGCGTCTGACCGATGAATACACCAGCGCCAAGACAGGCGACACCTATCTGCTGATCTATCGCGTTCCGCACCCGGAACTGGACGCCTGGCACCGCGAAAGCCTGCTCTGGCCGTTGAGTGCACTGGGCATCGCGCTGGTGGTGTTGACTCTGTTCAGCTTGCTGGTGACCTTTTCCATCACGCGACCACTGAGCCGTTTACGAAGCGCCGTGCATGACTTGGGGCAGACGACGTATCAACAAAACAGCCTGGCGCAGCTGGCCAACCGCCGCGATGAGTTCGGCGTGCTGGCCAACGACTTCAACCGCATGGGCGCTCGCCTGCAAAGCCTGATCGGCAGCCAGCGGCAATTGCTGCGGGACGTGTCTCACGAATTACGCTCACCCTTGGCCCGACTGCGCATAGCGTTGGCGCTGGCCGAGCGGGCCAACTCTGAGGAGCGGGAAAAGCTCTGGCCACGCCTGACCCGTGAATGCGATCGACTGGAAGCGCTGATCAGCGAAATCCTGGTACTGGCGCGCGTCGATGCCGACAACGCCAGTGCTGAAGACGTGGATCTCAACGCGCTGCTCAATACCCTGCAAAAAGATGCGCAGCTGGGCTCGCCCGAGCAGAACGTACGCCTTGAGGCCGAGCCGCAACTGAACCTCAAAGGCTGGCCGACCATGATCGAGCGCGCCGTGGACAACCTGCTGCGCAATGCCCAGCGCTTTAACCCGGTCGGGCAGCCGATCGAAATGCAGGCGTTGCGTCAGGGCGACAGGATTGTAGTCAGCGTGCGTGATCACGGCCCCGGGGTAGAGGCCGAGCATTTGACTCAGTTGGCTGAACCCTTCTATCGGGCGCCGGGGCAGACAGCGGCCGGGCATGGCCTGGGGCTGGCCATTGCGCGGCGTGCGGCGGAGCGACATGGCGGCAGTCTGGTGCTGGCCAATCACCCGGAGGGCGGGTTTGTTGCCAGCCTGGAACTGCCGCTGGTGCCGGGGGCGGTGGTTCAACCCTGAACCCTGTGGGAGCGGGCTTGCTCGCGAAGACGGAGTGTCAGTCGACATCATCGTTGCCTGACACACCGCTTTCGCGAGCAAGCCCGCTTGTGTCTTGCGCAGGACTTAGACTGAAGATGAGAGCGGTGAGTGGCAAGCTGAACGCCCGGAGTGCTAGCAGCACGTGTGGGAGCCCATGCTGCCATTCACCTCTCCACTCTGGTTATTGAGCCCGAACAGTTGAACGAGCCGACCTCGAACATTACAAGCGTGGAGCCCAACCAGAGCGCTCTCATTTATGAGTGTAAGAGGGTTTAGCCATGTTTTCCTGCGCAGGCATTGATGTTTCCAAAGACAGTCTGGAAGTCTGGATTAATTCGCAAGGCATTGGTGCGAGTTTTCCGAACAGCGCCAGTGGTTTCCCGGTGCTGATTGATTGGTTAAAAGGCTTCGAAGTCACCCGCGTGTTACTGGAAGCCACCGGTGGCTACGAGCGGGGGCCCATGAAGGTGCTTCAAAGGGGCGGCTTTGACGTCTTACGAATCAATCCTCGTCGGGCGAAAGATTTTGCCAAGGCAATGGGTTATCGCGCTAAAACAGACGCGATAGATGCGCGGCTTCTCGCCGAATTTGCAACGATTATAAAGGACGCCGATAGCCGTATCACCAGCGCCGAACAGGACAATTTGCGTGCGCTGGTACAGCAACGCGAAAACTTTGTTCAGCAGCAAAGTGACGACAGGCGGCGTATCAAAACGGCTTCTGTCGACTCGATAAAACCCTTGTTGCAAAGCCATATCGACTATTTAGATCAGGCAATAAAGTCGATAGAACAGCTGATCTGCCAAAGCGCCAAAGACCTGGACAGTGAAAAAATTGCCCGCTTGCGCTCGGTTAAGGGACTAGGGCTCGTGACCGCAGCCAGCATCATGGCCTACCTGCCTGAGCTGGGAGAGGTTGGACGGCACGAGATCGCAGCACTGGCAGGGATCGCCCCTTACAACGACGACAGCGGCAACCACGAAGGGCCTCGTCATATAAGCGGTGGCCGATTTGCCGTGCGACGTGCGATGTACATGGCCAGTTGGGCTGTGATTTTGCGACAACCCGAGTTCAAAGCCCGATATGACGCGCTTCGCCTGAGAGGTAAATGCGCGAAAGTGGCGCTGATCGCCTGCATGCGGGTGTTGTTGATAAGGCTGAACGCGATGATCCGTGACCAAACTGAGTGGAGAGAGCAGGCAGCCTAAACAGACTGCTTGCTCATTTGGGAAATCACATGGTTTGAGACTGTGGAAGTTCGGCTGCCCTTTGATCAAACTTCAAAATAAAAGACATCAAGACAGTTGCTCCCACATTGAATCTACGCCTTCAGGCCTTACCGGGCCAGGCGCTGACGAATTCGGCCAGATCAACCTTCTCCGCAACACGCGGCTCTTTCTGCGGCGTGCCAAGGTAAAGAAACGCAATCACCTCTTCCCCTTCCGCCAGCCCCAAGCCTTTGGCCACATGCGCCGAATACGCCAGCTCACCGGTGCGCCACACCGCGCCAATGCCTTGCGCATAGGCCGCCAGTAAAATCCCGTGAGCCGCACAGCCTGCCGCCAACAGTTGCTCGGACTTGGGATACTTGTCGTGCTCCTGCAAACGCGCAATCACCACAACCACCAGCGGCGCACGCAACGGGCCGTTGCGCGCCTTGTCCAGCAAGGCTTCGGACACATCACTGTCTTGCAGCTTCGCCGCTTCGGCCAGCAACTCACCCATTTGCTCGCGTGCCGCGCCTTCGACTGTCAGGAAGCGCCAAGGCTGCAAGTGGCCATGGTCTGGCGCGCGCATCGCGGCGGCAAACAGCACTTCCCGTTGCTCGGCAGTGGGCGCCGGATCGAGCAGTCGTGGGACGGAAACACGGTTGAGCAAAGCGTCGAGAGCCTGCATCGGCCACCTCCTGTAGAAAATGTTTGGCTATTCTAGCGTCAACTGTCGCGACGGCGTCGGTTTACATGCCCTGCCCCACAGGTAGAATGGCGCCCTTCCCACTATCAGCCCGAGCGGACTTCATGGCGTTGCCGACCTTACGGATCATTGGTTTCATCATCGGCATCTTCCTGATCACGCTGGCCATCGCTATGGTCGTGCCCATGGCCACCCTGGTGATCTTCGAACGCACCAGCGACCTGCCATCGTTCCTCTGGGCCAGCATGATTACCTTTGTCGCCGGCCTGGCCCTGGTGATACCCGGGCGCCCCGAGCACATCCATCTGCGCCCGCGCGACATGTACCTGCTGACCGTCAGCAGCTGGCTGGTGGTGTGCATCTTCGCCGCCCTGCCATTCTTGCTGACCCAACACATCACCTACACCGACTCGTTCTTCGAAAGCATGTCCGGCATCACCGCCACCGGTGCGACGGTGCTCACAGGCCTGGACAACATGTCTCCCGGCATCCTGATGTGGCGCTCATTGCTGCACTGGATCGGCGGCATCGGCTTTATCGGCATGGCGGTAGCGATTCTGCCACTGCTGCGCATCGGTGGCATGCGGCTGTTTCAGACCGAGTCGTCGGACCGTTCCGAAAAGGTCATGCCCCGTTCGCACATGGTGGCGCGTTTGATCGTTGCGGCCTACGTCGGCATCACCATTTTCGGCAGCCTGGCGTTCTGGTGGGCCGGGATGAGCCCGTTCGATGCAATCAATCACGCGATGTCAGCGATTTCCACCGGTGGTTTCTCGACTTCCGACCAGTCTCTGGCCAAGTGGCCGGAGCCTGCGGTGCATTGGGTTGCGATTGTCATCATGATTCTCGGTGCCCTGCCGTTCACCCTGTACGTAGCGACCCTGCGCGGTAACCGTCGGGCCTTGATCAAGGATGAACAGGTTCAAGGCTTGCTCGGCATGTTGCTGGTGACCTGGTTGGTGCTCGGCACCTGGTACTGGTGGACCACTCAGTTGCATTGGCTGGAGGCCCTGCGGCATGTGGCACTGAACGTGACATCGGTGGTGACCACCACTGGTTTTGCGCTGGGGGACTACAGCCTCTGGGGCAACTTCTCGCTGATGCTGTTCTTTTATCTGGGATTTGTTGGCGGCTGCTCGGGTTCGACCGCGGGCGGGATCAAGATTTTCCGCTTCCAGGTTGCCTACATTCTGCTCAAGGCCAACCTTAACCAGTTGATTCACCCGCGCGCGGTGATCAAGCAGAAGTACAACGGCCACCGTCTCGACGAAGAGATCGTGCGCTCGATCCTGACCTTTTCGTTCTTCTTCGCCATCACCATTTGCGTCATCGCACTGCTGCTGTCGCTACTGGGCGTGGACTGGATGACAGCGCTTACCGGCGCGGCCGCCACGGTGTCTGGCGTAGGCCCGGGGCTAGGCGAAACGATTGGCCCGGCGGGTAACTTCGCCAGCCTGCCGGATGCCGCGAAGTGGATTCTCTCGTTCGGCATGCTGCTGGGCCGGCTGGAGATCATTACGGTGTTTGTTCTGTGTATCCCGGCGTTCTGGCGTCATTAATCGGCAAGGGTGCTTCCATCAGCCGCGTCCGGTATTCGCCGGGGGTGGAATCGAACCAGCGTCGGAAGGCGCGGAAGAAATTGCTCGGATCGGCAAACCCCAGCAGGTAGGCAATTTCCAGCAGGGTCATGTTCGGTTGCGCCAGGTATTGCTCGGCCAGTTCACGTCGGGTGTCGTCCAGCAACGTTTGAAAACTCGTGCCCTCTTCCTGCAAGCGACGCTGCAAGGTGCGTTGCGACAAGTGCAGTGTCTGGGCCACCGCATCGCGCTTGGGTTCGCCCTGGGGCAGCAGACGGCATAACACCTGCCGCGCCTTGTGGGTCACGCGGGTCTCGGAAAACCGCGCCAGGTATTCGCCGGCAAACCGGTCGTGCAACCGCGCCATGGCCTCGTTGGCGGTGGGCAGCGGCGCCTCCATGTCGGCGCGCTCGAAGATCAAGGCGTCATACGGCGCGTTGAACATCAACGGGGCATGGAAGGCTTGTTTATAAGGTTCAAGATCAACGGGCTCATCACCTTGCAGCAAAACCTTGCGCGGCTGGAACGTGCGACCGGTCAGCCAGCCGCAGAGTGCCAGGGCGCAGGCCAATGATGCTTCGGCACTCTGTCGGGTCGGCGGCAGGTGATCGCCATGGACCGTCAGAATCAGCGCATAACCCTCATCCAGCAATCGGAAACTCAAGTCGGCACTTTCGGCGATGATTCGCTGATAACGCACCAGACGTTGAAAGCCTTCAGCCAGGGTCTGGCTGGACATCAAGGCATAACCGGCGACATGGAAGGACGCCGGTCGCACCACCTTGCCCATGTTCAGGCCAATCGCCGGGTTGCCGGACAACTCGACCGCGCGCTGCCAGAGCCGCGTCATGGAATCTTGCGGGAAGCGCGCATCCGGATCATCCAGTGCCGCATAGTCGAGCCCTAGCTGCCTGAACAGAACCCGGCAATCCAGGCCGTCCATTTCCAGTGCTTTGACAATCCCCATCGCCCAGCTTGCAGAAGTCGTTCGTTCGCTCATGGCGTTTACTACGTAATGGCCGCATGCCACGACCCAATACCCAAGGATACTAAAGTGGCGCCTATTGTCACTGGCTGATACCAATGATCACTCTAGACTTAAATAAGCTACCCGCAGCACTACTTGTCGCGTGCACAGCAACCACAGAGATCGCAGTCGTGGAAAACATCAAGCGTTTCAATAGCTTCGCTGAGTTTTACCCGTATTACCTCAGCGAACACCGCAACAGCACTTGCCGACGATTGCACTTTGTCGGCACCTCCCTGGTTATTTTCATTCTGGTGCTGACCATCGGCAACGGCGCGTGGTGGATGTTGCTGGCCCTGCCGCTGGCCGGTTACAGCTTCGCCTGGGTCGGGCATTTCTTCTTCGAGAAGAATCGCCCTGCCACCTTTCAGCATCCTCTTTACAGCCTGCTCGGCGATTTCGTCATGTACCGCGACATGATTCTGGGTCGCGTGCCGTTCTAGGCTCCATTGGCCACAAAAGCGTCCTGTGCGGCCAGTGCGGTGCTAAATCCAAGCCCTACACTCGAAACATCCCTTTCCGTCAGAACAAGAGGATAGCCGATGAATGCCCACGCCCGTTTCACTCACATGCAGGACGGCACGCAGGAAGACTGGGCGATCATCGCCGCGGATTTCAGCGCCTATGCCCGGCAATTGCCCAAACGGATCGTGGCGCACCTGAAGTTACTGGAGGGGGATTTCGGCGGTTTCCCGGTGGATCGCCTGACTCACTCCCTGCAAACCGCCAGCCGCGCCTGGCGCGATGGTCGCGACGAAGAGTACGTGGTCTGCGCCCTGCTCCATGACATCGGCGACACATTGGGCTCCTACAATCACCCGGACATCGCCGCGGCGATCCTCAAGCCGTTCGTCAGCGCCGAGAACCTGTGGATGGTGGAGAAGCATGGAATTTTCCAGGGCTATTACTTCTTTCATCACCTGGGCATGGACCGGCATTTGCGCGAGCAATTCAGTGGTCATCCGCAGTATCAGGCGACCATCGAGTTTTGTGCCCGGTACGATGCGGCGGCGTTTGATCCGGCGTACGACACGCTGCCGCTGAGCTTCTTCGAACCGATGGTGGAGCGCTTGTTTGCGCAGCCGAAGAATTCGATTTACAAGGCGGCGATGGAAGAACACGCGCCAGCCTGATAGGTCTCAGGAGACCGCTTCGCGGTCCATCGCGGGCAATATCCTGATTTTTAAGCCGGCTCCGTGACCTTCACCGCCTTCAACTCCGCCTCCCGCGCCTGGGCATCGGCCAACCGATACAGCTCGATCGACCCATCCCAATGCTCGATCAGCGCCGTGCATGACTCCACCCAATCCCCGCAATTGAGGTAATCCACCCCGCCGACCTTGCGAATCTCGGCATGGTGAATGTGCCCGCACACCACACCGTGCAACTCGCGTTTGACGCATTCGTGGGCGATGGCTTCTTCAAAATCGCTGATGAAACTGACGGCGGTCTTGACCTTGTGCTTGAGGTACGCCGACAGCGACCAGTAGCCGTAGCCATAACGGGCACGCCAATGGTTGAGCCAACGGTTGAGCGTCAGGGTGAATTCGTAGGCCGAATCGCCGAGAAACGCCAGCCAGCGATGGTAACGGGTGATCACGTCGAACTGGTCGCCGTGAATAACCAGCAAATGACGGCCATCGGCGGTCACGTGCACGGCTTCGTCCACCAGTTGGATATTGCCCAGTATCAGCTTGGAATAACGGCGCAGGAATTCGTCATGGTTGCCGGTGACGTAGATCACTTCGGTGCCGCGCTTGCTCATGGTCAGCAGGCGACGAATCACATTGGTGTGCGCTTGCGGCCAATACATACCGCTGCGCAGTTTCCAACCGTCGATGATGTCGCCGACCAGGTAGATCTTGTCGGTGTGGTAGCCCTTGAGAAACTGCGACAGGTGTTCGGCCTGGCAGTCCCGAGTGCCCAGATGCACATCGGAAATCCATAAGGTCCGCACACGTTGCTTACGGCTGGGTTTGGCGAGCTCGGCGCTGGTCATGGGCAACCCTCAGGACAAGTTTTGGCAAGCTTGCGCCGGTCGGGTTAATTGCCCATGACAATCGCAAGTCAGTCCTGTGACAACGCGCGCATGCGTGCCCTCGGTGTAGACTGGCGCCTCACTCATCAAAATCGCCATGAGACCTGCGATGAGACCGATCCTCACGCTACGCCAGTACACCCACGACCTGATCGTCCACAGCCACGACCACGCGCAACTGGTGTTCGGGCTGTCGGGCGCGCTGGACTTCGAGGTCGAGGGGCATGGCAGTCAGGTGGTGCAGCAGAGTTTCGTGGTGGTGCCGTCGGGCGCGCATCATGCCTGCGACAGCGCCCATGGCAGTCGTTGCCTGGTGCTGGATGTGCCGAGCGACCAGTGGGTTTCGCAGTCCCTTGGCGATCACGCCGAAGCCAGCCGCCGCTTGCTCGACAACGCCGGGCGTCTGTCGCTGGACGCCGGGCAAAGCCAACTGGTGAGTTGGCTGGCGGGCAGCCAGATCAGTGATCCGCTGATCGCCCAGCAAGGCGCGGTGCTGTTGCTGGCCAGCCTGAACAACGCCAAACCCGACAGTGTGGGCGGTCGACGTCTGCCTTATGCGGCGCTGAATGCGCACATCGATCAATACGCGGCCTATCCACTGCAAGTCGCCGATCTGGCGCGCATTGCCGGGCTGTCCAGCGCTCGATTGCATGCACGGTTCGTGACGGAATGCGGGCAGACGCCGATGGACTACATTCGCAGTCGTCGGCTGCACATTGCCGTGAGCCTGTTGCGCGATTCAGCGCTGCCCATTGGCGAGATCGCCTGTCGGGTCGGCTACAGCTCGCAGAGCGCTTTCGCCGCAGCGGTACTGCGTGAGTTTGGCGCCTCACCCGGTAAATTGCGCCGCGAGGCTGGCGACAAATGACGCGAGTCTGGCGACAGACATAACCGGCTCAGCACGGTTCAATGTAGGACATTTGTTCGTTTGTCGTTAAGGATTGCAATGACTCCCCGTACCGCCCTTGGCGCTCTGCATATCGGTGCACTGATGTTCGGCCTGACTGGCGTATTCGGCAAACTCGCCGCTGCCTCGCCGGCCATCATCGTGTTCGGCCGTGCCGCGTTTGCCGTCCTCGCCCTGGCATTTTTCGCACGGTTCGCCAGCAATACCCGCTGGCAGAAACTCAACGCCGTGGACCTGCGTCGCCTGCTGCTCAGCGGTTTGCTGCTGACCGGGCACTGGGTGAGTTTCTTCATCGCGGTGAAGGTGGCCGGGGTGGCGATCGCGACCTTGGGTTTTGCCAGTTTTCCGGCGTTTACCGTGATCCTCGAAGGGCTGATCTTCCGCGAGCGCATCCGCGCCAACGAAATCCTGCTGGTGGTACTGGTCAGCGTCGGATTGGTACTGGTCACGCCGGATTTCGATCTGGCCAGCGGCGCCACCGCCGGCCTGTTGTGGGCGGTAGCTTCCGGCTTGCTGTTCGCGCTGCTGTCCCTGACCAACCGCGCCAGCTCCGGACGAATTCCGCCGGTGCAGGCTGCACTGTGTCAGAACGTGGTGGTTGCGATCTGCCTGCTGCCGGTGGCGGTGCCGCAGTTGAGCGAAGTGCGCGCCATCGACTGGCTGTGGATCGGCCTGCTCGGGGTGTTCTGCACCGGCGTCGCCCACAGCCTGTTCGTCGCCAGCCTGGCGGTGATCAAAGCCCGGACTGCGTCAGTGGTGTTTGCTCTGGAGCCGGTTTACGGTATCACCCTGGCCTGGCTGCTGTTCGATGAAAACCCGACGCTGCGCATGCTGATCGGCGGTGCGCTGATCATCGTGGCCATCGTAGTCTCGAGCCGGTTGTCCGGCAGTTCAAGCAAGAACGCCGTGGCGGCGCAAGCCCCGTCTCACTGAGTGCGGTCGTTGTGGCCCAGGTCGCGGTCCGGATCGATCTGATCGCGGACCCGCTGCTTGAGCACCTTGGCCTCGGGAAAACCACCGTCGGCCTTGCGCTCCCAGAGCTGCACATCGTCACAGAAAATGTGAAAAACCCCGCCGGTGCCAGGCACCAGAGACACTTTGCCCAGGTCGTCGCCGAAGGTGCTGAGCAGTTCCTGGGCCAGCCAGGCGGCGCGCAACAGCCATTGGCATTGCGTGCAATAGGTGATGACGATTTCCGGTTTACGTGCGGTCATGATTGGCAAAACTCCTGTGCCAGAGGGCGTCGCTATAATAGCCGCCTTTATCGCTTGCCCCGAGATCCATGATGCGCCGTTTGCTGTCCTGCCTGTTGCTGTGCCTCTTCCCCTTGATCGTGCAAGCCACTGAAGCCCCCCGACCGAAAATCGGTCTGGTGCTGTCCGGTGGTGCTGCCCGTGGCCTGGCGCACATTGGTGTGCTCAAGGCACTGGAAGAACAAGGCATTAAGATTGATGCGATTGCCGGCACCAGCATGGGCGCGGTCGTCGGCGGCCTGTATGCCTCGGGCTATCAGATCGATGAGCTGGAAAAACTCGCCCTCGGCATCGACTGGCAGCAGGCACTGTCCGACGCTCCTCCTCGGGAAGATGTGCCCTTCCGGCGCAAGCAGGATGATCGGGATTTCCTCGTCAAACAGAAACTCAGCTTCCGCGACGACGGCAGCCTCGGTCTGCCGCTTGGGGTGATTCAGGGCCAGAACCTGGCGCTGTTGCTGGAAAGCCTGCTGGCCCACACCAGCGATACCCGCGACTTCGACAAATTGCCAATCCCCTTTCGAGCGGTGGCAACGGACATCGCCAGCGGCGAAAAAGTGGTGTTCCGCAAGGGCCACCTGCCTCAGGTGATTCGCGCCAGCATGTCGATCCCGGCGGTGTTCGCACCGGTCGAGCTCAACGGCCGCTTGCTGGTGGACGGCGGCATGACCGACAACATCCCATTGGACGTGGCGCGGGAGATGGGCGTCGATATCGCTATCGTGGTCGACATCGGCACACCACTGCGCAATCGCAAACAACTGACCACCGTGGTCGATGTGTTGAACCAGTCGATCACCCTGATGACCCGGCGCAACTCCGAGGAACAACTGGCCGCCCTGCACAAAGACGACGTATTGATCCAGCCACCGCTGGCGAGTTTCGGCGTTACCGATTTCGGTAAAGCCCAGGAAATGATCGACGCTGGCTACCGCGCAACCCGAATTCTCGACGCGCGTCTGGCGCGGCTCAAACCTGTACAACCGCTGGACGCCGAACTGACCGCCGCCCGGGCGCCGAGCCAACGCACCCCCATCATCACCGCGATCAAAGTGGAAAACGACTCGAAGGTCGGCGATGACGTAATCCGCTACTACATTCGCCAGCACATTGGCGAACCGCTGGACCTGGGCCGTCTGCAAACCGACATGGGCACCCTGTACGGCCTCGATTACTTCGAGCAGGTGCAATACCGCGTCGTCCATAAGGGCGCCGATCACACCCTGGTGATCAGCGCCCGCGGCAAACGCAGCGGCACCGATTATCTGCGGGTGGGTTTGAACCTGTCGGACGACATGCGCGGCGACAGCGCTTTCAACCTGGGCGCCAGTTACCGGGTCAACGGCATCAATCGCCTCGGTGCCGAATGGCTGACCCGGGCGCAGCTCGGTGACAAGCAGGAACTTTACACTGAGTTCTATCAGCCGCTGGATGTCGGCTCGCGCTACTTCATCGCGCCTTATGCGGCATTCGAAGCGCAGAACGTCGAAGCGATCCTGGACAACGATCCAATCGCCCAATACCGCGTCGAACGCTACGGTTTGGGCCTGAACGTCGGCCGGCAAATCGGCAATAGCGGCGAAGTGCGCTTCGGTGTCGGTGAGGCCTGGGGCAAGGCTGACGTGCGCATCGGCGATCAGGATTTACCGAGTGAAAACTTCAACGAGGGTTTCTATGAACTGAAGTACTCGTTCGACTCGCTGGACAATGTCTATTTCCCTCATGAAGGCCAGGATATCGGCCTGTCATTCCGTCAGTTCGAACCGGGCTTGGGTTCGGACAAACGCTATCGCCAATGGGAGTTCAAACTGGACAAGGCCCTGAGTAGCGGCCCGGACACCTTTATCCTTGGCGGGCGTTACGGACGCACGCTGGATGAGGCCAACGTGGTCACTTCCAGTTTCCTGCTCGGCGGTGCGCGGCAGTTGTCGGGCTTTCGCGAGGATGCGATCTCCGGACAAAACGTCAGCCTGATGCGCGGGGTTTACTACCGCCGCCTGACACCGCGCTCGTACCTGGCGCTGGACTTCCCCCTGTACATCGGAGGCTCGCTGGAGCGTGGCCGGGCGTGGAACAACGACAATGAATTCGACAGCGGCTACATCAATGCGGCCAGTGTGTTCATCGGTTTCGACACGCCGCTGGGACCGCTGAACTTCAGTTACGGCATTAACGATGCGGATGAACAGGCGGTTTATCTGAACCTGGGGCAGACGTTCTAAAGCGAACACCTCTACAGGTATCCTCTATAAAAATGTGGGAGCGGGCTTGCTCGCGAAAGCGGACTGACAATCACCAAAGAGGTTGAATGTTATGACGCTTTCGCGAGCAAGCCCGCTCCCACATTGGATCTTCAAAACTTCCCTATCGGATACCGGCCAACAGAGTCCGGGCCGTCTCCTTGAGCGGTTCGTCGCCGTCCTTGAGTAACTCGTTAAGCAGCTCGATGGCGCTGTCCAGATCGCCGTCGTCGATGCAGGTCTGGGCCTGTTCGAGTTTGCCCGCGCTGCTCGGCCCCGCCGGCTCAAGATCCATCAATTCAGCATTCAGCGGCTCAAGCTCCAGTGGCTGGAGAGGATCGCTGAATTCGTTGAGAAAGGTCTCGTCCAGAGATTGAGCGTCAGGCTCGGCGATCCATTCAAGCTCGGGCTCGTCCAGCGTCGGCTCCTCGGGCATTTCGAAAACATCGGGCAATACATGCAGATTCGAAGTGAAGCCGGGGTCGTCTACCTGCGTTGGCTCATTCGACGGTTTGGCGCTGGACGGTGAGCTTTCAAAGGGGCTGATCAGGTCCCAGTTCGAATCCATCGACAGGTCATCGAGGTTCAACTGGAACTCATCGCTCGGTGCCGCTTCAGGGATTGCAGGCATGGGTGGCGCCACTGCCACGGCGGCGACCACCGGTGCGGCGCTGAGCAGTTTCGGATGGCGGGCGCGGATGTCCTGAAGTTGCTGTGCATCGAACCCGGCGTCTCGCAGGCTACTTTCCTGCGTGTCGTAAGCTTGCACGTCGCCCTGTTTACCGAGGACTTCCAACAGTTGCACGGCCAGATCGGTGCGCTGGGGTTCCCTGACCAACGCGTCTCGCAACAAACCGGCCGCCTCGGAAAAACGCCCATACGCCAGATAGATACCCACCCCTTCCAGCACGTCGCCTGCAGGAGTTTCTTCGGCCGATCCGGCTAGCGGTTGCGGCTGGGACGCCGGCCTGATCGGTTCTGCGGTACGGTTGAGCACCGGTTCATGACGCGACGGCAGCACGGGTAACGGCTCGGACTGGACCTGAGCCTGAACCTGCTGTCGTTGACGACGAATGAATACGCCGAGCAATACCAACGCCACCACTGCCAGCAACCCGATGATCAGCAGCCACGGAGTCGGTTCAGACTCCTCTACTACAACGGGCACCGGTGCCGTCACCTGGGGCACGACCGGCTCTAACGATGCCTGTTTGACTTCCGCCAATTGGGTTTGCAGCTCGATCACCTGCTTTTTCTGACCGGCGATCTGCTCGTCCTGCCCCTGAAGCTTCGCATTGAGTTCATCGATGGTCTTTTGCAACTGTTGATTCTGCAGCACGCTGGCGGCCAGTTGTTCGGCAACAGCATCATTGGAAGGTGCGGTAGCTGGTTTATCGACATCAGGCTTGGGCGTCGCCCCTTTCACAGCCGGTGGCGGTGCAACAGCCGGTTCGACGGACGGGAACGCGGAAGATTGAGGGCGCGGCGTGGGTTCGTCGTTGACGGGAACAATTCCCGGCGAACCCGGCGGATCGATCAGCACTGTGTATTCGCGCAGCAAACGCCCGTTGGGCTGATTGAGCTGCACCAGAAAATTCAGGAAGGGTTCATTGACCGGTTTGTTGGAGGTTACCCGGATCAGGCTACGGTTGCCTCGCAGGATCGGTGTGAACTTCAGGTCATTGAGGAAGAACACCCGCTCGACGCCAGCGCGGCTGAACTCGTCCGCCGTTGCCAGGCTGACCGATAGCTCGCCCTCCCCCAGACCGCCGGCGTCCACCAGGGCGATGTCGGCATTGAACGGCTGATTCAACGCCGAATGCTGGGTGATCTCACCCAACCCGAGCGCAGGGGCCAATGCCGAGTAAGTGACAGCACCACCGACCAACAGCAGCCTGGCGCAACACCGCAATACAACGTGCCAACTCTCGAGCATGAGCATCCCTTAGATAACCAGAACCAACCTGTACGTATTCGCACATCCGGTACGAACACGATATTGCCTAGTAGTTCTTTATAGTCTGCCCAACGGGGTATCTCAAAAGTCCGGCGCGTGGTTGTGCCTCAAGATTTTTCCAGGTTGGCCAGGATGTGCCCGTGGACTCGCATGCAGACCTTCAAATCCGCCTCATCGACGCCATTGAACAGTTCGTGGCGCAATTGCGTGGCAATGGTTTCAATTTGTTCGATCAAGGGCCGGGCCGGGGCACAAAGAACGATTTTTTTCGCCCGACGGTCTTCCAGCACGGATTGGCGCTGCACCAGGCCCTGACTTTCCAGGCTGTCGAGCAATCGAGCCAGGGTGGGCCCTTCGACGCCGACGCTTTGCGCCAGTTCGCGTTGGGTGGGGGCATTCTCGAAGCGTGCCAGGTGCAGCAGCACCAGCCAGCGCGCCTGGGACAGACCCAGGCCAGCCAGTCGGCGGTCCAGTTCGGCACGCCAGCCACGAGACATCTGGGCCAGCTGCATGCCAAAGCGGTGTTGATCGGTTAACGGCATAAAACACTCATGGTTAGACTGAAAATAGAGAAAAACTAATTATTAGTCAGCTAAGCATGACCTTTGGCTATAGGCAAGGTTTGCTCTGTACTGAATCGTTACATCTGTGCCGCAGGTCATTCAGACTTCAAATTCCGACTGAAGGGCGGCACGAACGCAATACAAAACACCTTCCGGAACTCTTCCTGCGAACAGCGCGGCAACCTCCGACACGGGCGGCAACTCGCCTTCGCCGTCGAGGAAAGCGTCCTGGACTTCGCCCATCAACTCTTCAGGCAAATCCAGCGCCTGTTCCAGTGACAACTGCTGCTTGCCAATCGCCTCGGCGAGCATCGCGTAGACGTTCTTTTCCGAGCATTGCAGCTGACCGGCGATCTGCAGGGGTGTCATGCCGGCCCGGGCCAGTGTGATCAGCTCGTGGCGCACATCGGCCACCACTTTCGGCGCCTCGACCTGACCGCCGAGCACTTCGAGGAAGGCTTCGCCGTAACGCTCCAGCTTGCGCGCGCCGACACCGCTGACCGTGGCCATTTCCGCCAGCGAGGTCGGCTGGCTGCGGAGCATTTCCAACAGTGTCGAGTCGGGGAAGATGACGTACGGCGGCACGCCATGCTCCTCGGCCAATTTGCGACGCAGGGCACGCAAGGCTTCCCACTGTTCGCGTTCTTCACCGCGAACCAGTTGGCTGGCCTGGCTCTTGCTGCTTTTGGCGGTGGTTTGCGGCTTGAGGTCGCGACGCAGTTCCAGGGTCACTTCGCCCTTGAGCAGCGGCCGACAGGTATCGCTCAGGCGCAGACCGCCGTAGCCTTCGAGGTCGATGTCTGCCAGACCACGGGCAACAAGCTGTCGGAACAAGGAGCGCCATTCGCTCTCCCCCATCGCTTTGCCTACGCCGTATACCGACAAATGCTGATGACCGAAGCTGCGAACTTTTTCGTTGTCCTTGCCCAGCAATACGTCGACCAGATGACCGACGCCATAACGCTGGCCGGTGCGGTAAATCGCCGACAGTGCCTGACGGGCCGGCTCGGTGGCGTCCCAGGTCTGCACGCCATCGACGCAGTTGTCGCAGTGGCCGCAGGGCTCGGGCATGTCTTCGTCGAAGTACGCAAGCAGGGTCTGGCGGCGGCAGCGGGTTTCTTCGCAGAGCGAGAGCATGGCGTCGAGCTTGTGCTGCTCCAGACGCTTGTGGCGCTCGTCGCCTTCGGAGTTTTGCAGCATCTGCTTGAGCATCACCACGTCTTGCAGGCCGTACGCCATCCAGGCATCCGCCGGCAGGCCATCACGACCGCCGCGACCGGTTTCCTGGTAGTAGGCCTCAAGGGATTTCGGCAAATCGAGGTGCGCGACAAAACGTACGTTAGGTTTGTCGATGCCCATGCCGAACGCCACGGTGGCTACCATGATCAGCCCTTCCTCGTTGAGGAAGCGCTTCTGGTGGTGAGCCCGGGTGTCGTTGGGCAGACCGGCGTGGTACGGCAGCGCCGGGAAACCTTGCTCGCTGAGGAACACCGCTACTTCATCAACCTTTTTGCGCGACAGGCAGTAAACGATACCGGCATCGCTGCGCCGCTCGGTGAGGAACGCCAGCAACTGCTTGCGCGGTTGTTCCTTGGGCACGATGCGATAGAAAATATTGGGGCGGTCGAAACTGGACAGGAAGCGCTCGGCATCCTGCAAATGCAGGCGATCGACGATTTCTTCGCGGGTGCGCTTGTCGGCGGTGGCGGTCAGGGCAATGCGCGGAACGTTGGGGAACAATTCCGCCAACTGGCCCAGTTGCAGGTATTCCCGACGGAAGTCGTGGCCCCACTGGGACACGCAATGCGCTTCGTCGATGGCGAACAGGGCAATTTCCAGGCTTTGCAGGAAGGCCAGCATGCGCGGCTGAACCAGGCGCTCGGGCGCCAGGTAGAGCATTTTCACCTCGCCGCGCTTGATCCGCGCCGCCAGATCACGCTGTTGCTCAGCGCTCAACGTGGAGTTCAACGCCGCCGCGGCGACGCCCAGCTCTTCGAGGGTGGCGACCTGATCGTCCATCAGCGCGATCAGCGGTGACACCACCACCGCCAGGCCCTCGCGCAGCAATGCCGGCACCTGGAAGCACAAGGATTTGCCGCCACCGGTAGGCATCAGCACCAGGGCGTCGCCGCCACTGGCCACGCGCTCAATGATTGCACCCTGACGGCCACGGAAACTGTCGTAGCCGAAGATGTCCTTGAGGACGCGTTGAGCCTGTTCGAGCATAAAAACTCCAAAAATCACCGAAACATCCCTGCAAGGCTGGTTCAGAATCATGAAAGCTGCACCGACAAATCGTAAGTGCGCATTGCATGACGCTGCACATTTCAGCCGTGACGCCAGCAGGGCATCACAAAACGCGCGAGTATACCCGAGCCCTCCCCTGCAAAGGGCGCCGCTGAGAAGACACATGAAAAGCCAATGCAATGCAGACCTTGTGGGTTTCTATTAACCCAACCACATATTCCATCACATATGCCGCGCGGCTGGCCTGAGCGCTCAAGAAGGCCTAGAATTCCCGCATCGTATATTCCCCAAGGTAGCCCTTTAATGTCCTTCGCTGAGCAACTAACCCGCCTGCAAGTCTTCCTCGACGCCGACGAGCTGCATGACGAGGCGCTGGACTACGTGGCCGCCCACGGCTACCTCACCGCGCTGTCGATCTGTTCCGAGAGCGTTCCCGACCGTGAATGGATCGACGCTTTGTTCGCCGAAGAGCCGCATTACGCCGACGACACCGAGCGTGAAGCGATCGAGTCCACCCTGCTGCTGCTCAAGGCGCACATCGCCCGCCAACTGGCGTCCGACGAAGAGTTCGAGCTGCCGTGCGACCTCGACCTGGGCGATGACCCGGACGATTCCGACCTGCGCGGCTGGTGCATCGGTTTCATGGAAGGCGTGTTCCTGCGCGAAGCAGCCTGGTTCGAAACCGCCGAAGACGAAGTCAGCGAAATGCTGCTGCCGATCATGGTCGGTTCGGGCCTGTTCGACGAACAGCCTGAGTTCTCCGATATCGCGGCCGACGCCAACCTGATGGATGACATGATCGTGCAGATCCCGGAAGCCCTGACCGCGCTGTACCTGCTGTGCAACGCGCCAGACGAAAAACCGGCGATTCTCAAGCCACGTCACCACTAAGGTTTTGCCTATGGACAACCCCATAGGCAACCGCCCCCTGATGTTGCGCTACGTGCTGCTGGCCATCGGCTGGCTGAGCGTAGCGCTGGGGGTGATCGGGATTTTCCTGCCGGTGCTGCCCACTACACCGTTCCTGTTGCTGGCGGCCGCCTGTTTCGCCCGCAGCTCGCCGCGTTTCTATCAGTGGCTGGTGGAACATCCACGGCTTGGGCCGTGGGTTCGTGACTATCTGAGTGGCAACGGTATTCCGCTCAAGGGCAAGGTCTACGCCCTCGGGTTGATGTGGACGAGCATCCTGCTTTCCTGCTACCTGGTGCCCCTGCCGTGGGCGCGGGGGTTCATGCTGACCAGTGCAGTGCTGGTGACGGTATACATCCTCAAGCAGAAAACCCTGCATAAACCCTGATCCCCGTTTGTGGCTCAGGGGGCTTTTGTGGCGAGGGAGCTTGCTCCCGCTGGGTTGCGAAGCGACCCCAAAACCAGCCACCTAACTTTTCCTGACACACCGCACTGACTGGTTTTGCGACTGCTGCGCAGCCGAGCGGGAGCAAGCTCCCTCGCCACAGAAAGCAACCCGCCGATGTCTTTCCTCCGACGACCTGCCCTCCCTCGCTGAAAACACCGCCTAGACTTCAGACATCTGCACCCCGAGCAGCCAGACATGTCCCGCAGTCCGCGTAGTCCAGGATGGTCAACGCTCCGACTTCGGTTCGGCGGATGGCTGCTGCTGACGAATTTTCTGCTGGCAGGGTTGGGCAGCGTCTGGGCCGACTGGGACTTTGCTCAGATTCTGCAAACGGCCGAAAAACGCTACGGCCCCCTTGGCCCGGCCCGGGGACGGATCGAGGCCTGGAGTCAAATGCTGCAAAGCGAACTCAACCAGCCTGAGCGCGAACAACTGAACGCGGTCAATCGCTTCTTCAATCAACAACTGAGTTTTCAGGACGACACGCGCATCTGGCGTCAGACCGATTACTGGGCCACACCAGTGGAATCCTTGATGAAAGCCGCAGGCGACTGTGAGGATTACGCCTTGGCGAAATATTTCAGCTTGCGCCACCTCGGAATTCCCAGCGAGAAACTGCGCATCACCTACGTCAAGGCCCTGACCCAGAACCAGGCGCACATGGTGTTGACCTTCTACAGCAGCCCAACGGCCGATCCGCTGGTGCTGGACAATTTGATCGGCGAGATCCGCCCCGCTTCCCAACGCAAAGACCTGTTGCCGGTGTACGCCTTCAACGCCGAAGGCCTGTACTTGCCGGGAGCCAAGGGTGGCGAACGTAGCAGCGACTCGAAAAAACTGTCGCGCTGGCAAGACGTGTTGAAAAAGATGCAATTTGAAGGGTTCGCCGTGGGCGAAGGCTAGCCGCTACTGCAAGGAGCGTTTTATGTCACTGCGCAAACAGTTGTTTCTCGCCATTTGCCTGTTCTTGCTGGTGGCCTTCGGCGGCAGTTTTTTTGTCAGCCTGGAAAGCTCTCGCGAACAGGTGCTCGGCCAGTTGCGCTCTCACGCCCAGGACGCCGCAACAGCGCTGGGCTTGTCATTGACTGCGCAGATCGACGACCCGGCGATGATCGAATTGATGGTCAGCTCTATTTTCGACAGTGGGTATTTCAGCAGCATTCGGGTCGTCGATATTGTGGATGAACGGGTGCTGGTGGAACGTAGCACCCCGGCGCAAATCGAAAGTGTTCCCGGCTGGTTCGTCAGCCTGGTGAACCTGCGCCCACAGGGTGGCGATGCATTGATCATGCGTGGCTGGGAGCAAGCGGCTCGGGTCGAAGTGCTGAGCAATCCGCAATTCGCCCTGGCCAAACTCTGGGACAGTACGCTTGGCAGCCTGATCTGGCTGTTGATTTGCGGACTGCTCAGCGCCGTGTTTGGTGGCTGGCTGTTGCGTCGCCAATTGCGCCCGCTCGACAGAATGGTCAAACAGGCTGAAGCCATCAGCAAACGCGAGTTCCACAGTTTGCCTAAACTGCCGCGCACACCGGAACTCAGACGCGTGGTACTGGCCATGAACCAAATGGTCGAGAAGCTCAGAGCGTTGTTCGCCGAAGAGGCGGCCCGCAGCGAAAAACTGCGGACCGAATCCTATCAGGACAGCCTCACGGGCCTGGCTAACCGGCGCTTGCTGGATGAACAACTGGCTGACCATTTGCTGGTCTCCGAGCAGAGCAGCGACGGCCACTTGCTAATGCTGAGGATCAACGATCTGATCGGCCTCAACCAGCGCCTGGGTGGTCAGCGCACCGATGCTTTGATCAGCGCGGTCGGCGAACTGCTCAAGCGCCTGACGCAACCACCGGAACGTCGCACCTGGCTCGCGGCACGCAATCGCGGTGGCGAATTCAGCCTGCTGATGCCGGGTCTGGACAGCACAGACGCCGCACGCCTCGCCTCCGAAATCAGCGCCACCCTGGAAAACCTGCGCCTCACCGGGACCAGCGACTGCATGCCCGTGGCGCACCTGGGCGTTGTCGCCTATCACCCCGGCGAACCGGCGAGCGACGTGCTGCTGCGCCTCGATCAGGCATTGACCCAAGCCCGGCAACATCCAGAGCGGCCATGGATACACCTGGCCCACTCCGATACTGTGCAGAACCAGTCCCAACACGACTGGCGCAGCTGGATCGACGACGCGCTGACCGAAGGCAAGCTGCAGTTGTATTTCCAACCAGTGGTGCAATGCAGCGACACCAGCCAGGTACTGCATCACAAAGTCCTCGCACGCCTGCTCGACCCGCAGGGCGAGGCAATTGCCGCCGGGCATTTCCTGCCGTGGATCGAGCGCCTTGGCTGGTCGGCGCGATTCGATCTGGCGATGCTCGAAACCACCCTTGAATACCTCGCCGCCAACCGTTGGCCGCTCGCGCTGAGCCTGTCCGGCAGCACTCTGCGCGATCAGACCCAGCTGAAACTGATCTGCGACATACTTGAATCACTGCCGGAACTGGCGCCGCTGCTGACCCTGGAAATCGACGAACGCCAACTGCCGCCCCCCGAAGAACTGCAACGCCTGAGTCACAGCCTGCTCAACACCGGTTATCGCATCGGTTTGCAGCACTTCGGCGGCAGCTTCAGCCAGATTGGTAACCTGACGCAACTGGGACTGGCTTACCTGAAAATAGACGGAGCCTACATTCGGGGTATTGATGAACAGACTGACAAGCGACTGTTCATCGAGGCAATTTTCCGGGCGACCAACAGCATTGATTTGCCGTTGATTGCCGAGATGGTGGAGACCCAGGAGGAGTTGGAAGTGATACGGGAGTTGGGGTTGTTTGGGGTGATGGGAAGACTGATTGGGCCACCGGAGCCGATGTGAGTCGCAAGGCCCGTATCATCAGATACAGCGCGTCATCGCGAGCAAGCTCGCGCCCACAGGCGTTCGGTGCTGGCGCCTCAGGGGCGGCGATCCTCGACCCGAGCCTGACTCTTGCTCCAATCGGTCAACAGGCTGTAAGCCACGGCCAACAACGTAGGGCCAATAAACAACCCGATAAACCCAAACGCAATCAACCCGCCAAACACTCCGAGCAGCACAATTACCAACGGCAAGTTCCCACCCCGACTGATCAAGTACGGCTTAAGCACGTTGTCGACCCCGCTGATAATGAACGTCCCCCAGATTCCGAGGAACACCGCCATCCCGTACTCGCCCTTCCAGGCCAACCACGCCGTGGCCGGAATCCACACCAACGGCGGCCCCATCGGAATCAGACTGAGCAAAAACGTCACAATCCCCAACACCAGCGCCCCGGGCACGCCGGCAATCAGGAAGCCGATCAATGCCAGCACTGCCTGAGCCGCCGCTGTGCCGATCACCCCGTTGACCACGCGCTGCACGGTGCCCGCCACCAATTCGATGTAGTAGCTGGCGCGGTCACCAATCAGCCGCTCCAGCAACCCATGGACAAACACCGCCAACCGCGGCCCGTCCCGGTAGAAAAAGAACACAAAGACAATACTCAGCGTCAGCTCAAGGATGCCGCCACCAATCTGCGCACTGCGCGCCAGCAACCAGTTACCGACCTGCCCCAGATAAGGCTTGATCGCCAGCATCATCGCCGCGCCTTGCTGATCGATGCTGTTCCAGATACCCACCAACCGCTCGCCGACCAAGGGAATAGCGCCCAGCCAGGCCGGTGCTTCAGGCAGACCATCGACTTGTACATCCTTGATGAACACCGTGACATCGCGTACATGATCCGCCAGGTTGAAACCCAGCCACACCAACGGTACTGCCACCAACAACATCCAGCCTAACGTCAGTAACAGCGCCGCCAGGGATTCACGGCCATTGAGCCAACGGGTCAACAAACGCATCAGCGGCCAACTGGCAAACGCCAGCACCGCGCCCCAGAACAGCGCCGACCAGAACGGCGCCATCACCCAGAAGCTCGCGCCAAATAGCACCAGAAGCAGAATCTGCACCAACAGCCGATCGTTACTGGGCATGTATGATCCCGAAAAAAGTCAGACGAAAAGGTCAGTCACCAAAGAGTAGGCGAACGCGCAGAACGCGTTCGCCCAATGAAGCTTATCGCAACAGCTCGAAGTGCAGGCCAGAGCCTTCGACGCTGCCGGTTTCCATCCGCGCCGTGCGCACGCCCTGGCTGATCAGTGCCTGGCGCCAGGCTTCGGCACTGGGCCCGGAAATGCTGACTCGCAGTGTGGTGTCCAGGTTCAGGCCTCGGGAAATCAAACGCAGCCAGGTGTCGTCAGGGTCACCGTTGAGTTTGGGGAAATCGAGTTTCCCGGTGCTTTTGAGCTGGCGCAGCAACGTCGCGGACGTCGGCAACAAATCACCCAGCGGCGCCGAGGCATCGAACTGCTCAACGTGCAGATAAGCCCTGCGATTACCGCGAGTGATGCTGTAAAGCGCCACCAGGGTGTTGTCTTGAGGCGCCGCCAGACGCAGCAGCAAATAAGCCTGCTGATTATCGGCGCCATATAGCTTGGCGTTGCCGAAGACTTCATTGGCCCACAGGCTGCTTTCCCCACAATCCCGGGCCTGACACCAGAACAACAGCTCGGCGCCCTGTTTTTGCAAGGCTTCGCGAGCGATGGTGAAGGCATCGGTCGAGGAATGCTCCGGTGGCAATTCGTAGGTCACCGAGGTGGTTTGACCCCGGGCGGTGACTTGGCCGTCAAAGCGCAACTGGCCACTGATCTTGCGGATCGAACCCAGCGGGTAGATCCGCTCAAGCTCGACAGCCGGGCGATAGTCGACGATCTGCGCATCGGCCATACGCGGCACGATCGGCAGGTCCTGACTGCCAGGGACATCAGCGGCAAATAAAAGAGGACTGAAACAACACAGTGCCAGCAAAGTGAGTGAACGCATGGATAGACTCATCGAATCAGCATGGCCTGGGCACCCTTGATGACACTGTCGTCATCGATGCGCTCGGGCACCAGTAAACCGCGTTGTACCGCAGGGCGCGCCTCCATTGTCGCCATCCAGCGCTGCAGGGCTGACAAGCCATCCACCGCGACACCGGACCATTCATGGCCACGGATCCACGGATAAGTGGCAATGTCGGCAATGCTGTACTCGCCCGCCAAAAACTCTACGGCTTGCAGACGCGTGTCGAGCACTTCATACAAGCGCCGGGTTTCATGTTGATAACGGTCGATGGCGCCCTGGAGTTTTTCCGGGAAGTAACGGAAAAACACGTTGGCCTGGCCTTGCATCGGGCCGATTCCGCCCATCTGGAACATCAGCCATTGCAACACCACCGAACGCCCCTTGGGGTCCTGTGGCAGCAGTTTGCCGGTCATCTCGGCGAGGTAAATCAGGATCGCGCCGGACTCGAACACGGCGAAATCGTCATTGGCACGGTCGACAATCGCCGGAATCCGCCCATTGGGATTGATCTTGAGGAAGTCCTCGGACTTCTGTTCCTTTTTGTCGAAACTCAAGGCATGCACCGTATAGGGCAGGCCGAGTTCCTCGAGCACGATAGAGACCTTGTGGCCATTCGGGGTCGCAGCGGTATACAGATCTATCATGGTTGTCTCCCATTTCAACCCGCCCAGCCTCGACAGTTGCCGGGCTCAAGTCAAGGAACGGCGAAGAACCGATTGAAACAGTCTGCGACAAGGTCGGCACCGGGTTCGTCATTCAGGTGCAAATGATGGCCGCCAGGCAACTGTTCACGGCTAAAGGGTAGACGTTCCAGCAACTCGGGATGTTTGGCGAGCATGCCGTCAGCCGCGACCACCAGGTGAGCAGGACAACTGACACGCTGAACGAAGGCCATCGCCTGTTCAGTGGTCAGACGTAGCGGTGATGGAAGGGTCAGGCGGTTGTCGGTGCGCCAGGTATAACCGCCCGGCACCGGCATCAAGCCGCGCTGGGCCAGCAGTTCGGCGGCTTCGCGACTGACCGCCACCAAGCCTTTCATGCGCGCTTCGATGGCGCGGTCGAGGGTGCTGTAGACCGGTTTGCGTTTTTCCCGCAGGTCCAGCTGCGCTTGCAGGGCCATGCCCATGCGCTCGGCGGCGTTTTCGCCTTTGTCTGTAGGAGGAATAATGCCGTCGATCAAAGCCAGATGAGTCACCCGCTCCGGCAACGACCCGGCCAGCACCAGCGAGACGATCGCCCCCAGGGAATGCCCCAGCAGCGCAAAACGCTTCCACCCCAACTGTTCGGCCACTTGCAGCACGTCATGGGCGTAGTCCCACAGCGCGTAACCGGCGCCGTTCGGCCGATGCCCCGAGTGACCATGCCCGGCCATGTCCAATGCGATGATGCGCAAACCCTTGAGCTTGGGCGCCAGCCGGGCAAAGCTGTTGGCATTGTCCAGCCATCCGTGCAAGGCGATCACCGGCAAGCCGTCCTCGGGACCGAACAGGTGCGCCGCCAACTCGATATGCGGCAGGCTCAAGCGAACTTCTTCAACGACGCTGCTCATGCGCAATCCTGTTGGCGGCGACCTTCCCAGCGACTGAACAGATTCTTCAGCAGCGTGGCCGTGTCTTGTGGGCGTTCGAGGGGAAACATGTGCCCGCCGGGCATGGTCAAGGACTCACCCAGAGGCATGCGCCCGACGGAACGCGCGTGATGGCGCATCACCACGCGGCTCTTGTGCCCGCGAACCACCGCCAGCGGCACTTTCAACTGCCGTGCACGACCGGGACTGGTGTGGGGCACACCGCGGTAGATACTGATTTCCGTGGCCGCATCGAAACGCAGGCGCAGCTTGCCGCCGACATTGTGCAAACCATGTTGAAGATAGGCCTCGAAGCATTCTGGATCGAAGCCACGAAACAGGGTTTTACCGGCGAAATACAAGCGCGCCGCTTCCAGATCGGCGAACTCTTCCCGTCGCCCCAACGTGCGACCAGCCGGGGTCAGACGATCAATGAAACCGAAGCGTTTGGCGGCACGGATCACCCATTGATCGGCCCGGGTCAGCACCGGCGAATCGAGCATCACCACGCCGCGATACAACTCAGGGCAACGCAAGGCGGCATGCAAGTGCAGCACGCCGCCAAAGGAGTGACCGACGCCCCAGACCGGTTCGGGCTGCTGCTTGAGGTGATGAATCAGCTCATCCACCAGATTGTTCCAGTTGTCGTCCGCTGGAAAACGCGGGTCGTGGGCGTGCTGCTCCAGATGCGTCACCTGATACTCGGGCGCCAGCGCCGCGAACAACTTGCCGTAGGTCCCCGAAGGAAAGCCATTGGCGTGGGCGAAAAATATCTGTTGCGACATACCTGCAAATCCATGAGCGAGAACGGGGGTTGATTGTCCGTAAGACCGAGTCCTACAGCAATGACCGTAACTGACAGGAATGATGACAGTCGGGTCAGGGCTATGACCATTCAGCATCCACTGAGAACCTTGTGGCGAGCGAGCTCCCTCGCCACAAAAATTCGGCGGCCATGAATCTTTGGCTCGATCAGGAATCAACGCGCCGGCGGATTCTCCCCCAACGGCACCACTGCCATGGTCAGCCGCGACACACAACTGGCCTTGCCCTCATCGCTGTTCAAACGGATATCCCAGACATGGGTGGTGCGACCAATATGAATCGCCTTGGCCACCGCCGTCACCCGCCCACTGCGCAAGCCACGCAAATGGTTGGCGTTGATTTCCAGGCCCACGCAGTAAAACTTGCTGGCGTCGATGCACAGGAAACTGGCCATCGAGCCGACGGTTTCGGCCAGCACCACCGAGGCGCCGCCGTGCAACAAACCATAGGGCTGGTGCGTGCGATGATCAATAACCATGCTCGCGGTCAGGGACTCGTCATCGAAGGTTTCGAAGCGAATATCCAGCACTTCGCCGATGGTGTTTTTCTGGATTGCGTTCAACTGCTCGACGTTGGGAGTGGTGCGCCACAGACTCATCGTTACGTTCCTTTCTTGGAGTTGTTCGTGGCTCAATCCTGCCACAGCACCGCCTCGCTACGCTCGCTCCATTCTTCGAAGCGCGCACCGTAAGCCGCTTCGATCATGTTGCGCTTGATCTTCAGGGTCGGTGTCAGAAAGCCGTTTTCCACCGCCCAACTGTCCTTGACCACCACCAGCCGACGCAAGCGCTCATGCCTGTCGAGGACGCCGTTGACCTCTTCCAGCAGTTTTTCCAGGCTTGAATGCAAACCCGCCCGGGCCGATCCATTGGCGTCCTGTTGACCTACCGCCGACAGCACGCACAGCCCCAGTGGTGCGCTCAGCCCATCGCCAACCACGCACACTTGTTCGATCCGCGCATGCACCGCCAGGCGATTTTCAATCGGTGCCGGGGCAACGTATTTGCCTTTGCTGGTTTTGAAGATTTCCTTCAGGCGCCCGGTCAGGCGCAGGTTGCCTTCGGTATCTTCCTCGCCCTTGTCACCGGTACGCAGGAAACCGTCCTCGGTGATGGCTTCGGCGGTTTTCCCAGGCTCCTTGAAATAGCCGAGCATGGTCGCGCCGCTGCGCACCAGTACTTCACCAGACGGTTCGATGCGCACTTCGACTTCCGGGCATGGCTTACCGATCCAGCCCGGTTTGTTCTGACCCGGCAGGCAGATGTGGGAATAACCGCAGCTTTCGGTCATGCCGTACACCTCCAGCACATCCAGCCCCAGTTTTTGGTACCAGAGCAGCAAGGTCTGCGGCACTGGCGCGGCGCCGGACAAGGCGATGCGCAAGGCGTCCAGCCCCAGCCCGGCGAGGACGTTGTGCCCTACCCGCTTGCCGATGAAGGGCAAGCCGAGCAGGAAGTCGAGGCGTTTTGCCGGAATCTTGCTGTAGACGCCCATCTGGAATTTGGTCCAGATCCGCGGCACGCCGAACAGCGCGGTGGGCCGGGCACGTTTTAGATCAGTGAGGAAGGTATCGAGGCTCTCGGCGAAGAACACGGTTTGCCCGGTGTAGATCGACGCCAACTCGACGAACATTCTCTCGGCGACGTGGCACAGCGGCAGGTAGGACAGCAGGCGATCCGACTCATTCAGGCCGAACAACTGCGTGCCACGGGTGGTGGCAAATCCCAGGTTGCCGAAACTGTGCATCACGCCTTTGGGCTGGCCCGTGGTGCCGGAGGTGTAAATGACGGTCGCCAGTTGATCGGCGGCGGGTTTGGGGTCGTCCTGAATCGGCGAACTGCGCTGCAGATCGGCCCAGCTGAAATCGAAGGTGCCGGCCGGGCACAGCGGCAGGCTGATGGTTGGCAGGTCGGATCTGACCCCGACGGACATGCCCGGCCAGTCATCCAGCTTGCCAATGAACACCAGCGCGGCTTCGGAATGATCAAGCACCTGGGCCACGGAATCGGCGGTCAGATTGGGATAAAGCGGCACCGAGACATGCCCGGCCATCCAGATCGCGAGGTCGGCGATGATCCAGTGGGCGCAGTTTTTCGAGATCAATGCGATGTGGCTGCCTTGCGGCAATTCGCGAGCCCGCAGCCAGTGGGCAGCGCAGCGCGCCTGATGGCCGACATCGGCCCAGGTCAGCGTTTCGACCTGACTGCCCCCGGTCGGCTGGACCAGAAAGCGCTGGCGCGGATGACGGGCTTCGCGCTCGTAGAAGACGTCCAGTGGCAAACGAAAAGCAGCGGACATGCGACTTGCTCCCTTATTTCTGATCTGGAGCAAGCGTAGTCAACCGAGCAAGTGCTTGGTTGACTATTTCACGCAAAAACCAAGAATGCCGCCGACTCTGTGGGAGCGTGGCTTGCCCGCGATGGCATCAACGCGGTTTCACTGATACACCGTGGTGTCTGCATCGCGGGCAAGCCACGCTCCCACAAAAAGCAGGTTACGGGTGTTTGATGCCGTTGAGCTTCATTGCCCCGACCAGCAGTTCATCGCCCTCAAGCTCCGCCAGCCCGGCAGTGCAGACTCTCTCCGGTTCCTGCACATGGCCATGCTGCAAATAACCCAGCAGGTTGCCGACCAGCGGGTTATGGCTGACCAGCAGCGCGTGATCCACGGACACCAACTGCTCCGCCACCGCTTGCGGATTATTGTCGGGCGTCAGCCACTCGACGGTGCGAATCTCCGGTGCAAACCCCAGCTCCTTGCGCACCAGCATTGCGGTCTCCTGTGCTCGCAGGTAAGGGCTGGCATAAATGGCAGTCAGGTGTTTGCCCTTCAATTTGGCCGCGATGCGCTTCACCTCTTTGCACCCCTTGTCGGTCAGCGCCCGCTCGGAGTCCGGGCGGGTACCGTGAGGTTCGGCTTCACCATGACGCAATACCCAGAGTTTCATAGTTTCGGTTCCTCATCTCGGGCCGGATGCGGCGCCGGCGCCACAACGTGCGGGGCTTCACCTTCCGGTGTACGCGGCGCTGGCCAGTCGGCGAACGGCCAGGGCTTCTGGTCGCTGTGAAAGCTGCCGAAACGACCGATCTGCGCCAGAAACTGGCTCAGGCTGTCGCCGAAATTCATCAGGCTGGCGCTCGGTGCGCCATATATCAAACGATAGATCAGCTGCACCAGCACCACTGCGCCGAGGATCAATTGCGCCACTTGCCAGACCAGCACATAAACAATCATCCACAGCACCCGCAGCAGGATGGATTCGTACTTGGCTTCTACTTTCGGATCATTCATGTCTTGCTCCCTGCCCTGTAGATGGGGTGTTTAGTTGAAACCGCTGGTGGAGATAAAGTCGACGTCGGTTTTAGGCTCGGCACGCATCAGTAGACCGATGACCTGCTCCAGCGTGCGCCCTTCGAAGAGGATGGCATGCAATCCGGCGACCAGCGGCATATACACGCCCGCTTCCTGCGCCTTGGCCTTGAGCACCTTGAGGGTGTTCACGCCTTCGGCGACTTCGCCAAGACGCGCCACCGCATCCTCAAGGCTCAACCCCTGGCCGAGGGCAAATCCGACCTGATAGTTGCGGCTTTTCGGCGATGAGCAGGTGACGATCAAATCGCCGACCCCCGCCAGCCCCAGGAACGTCATCGGGTTGGCGCCCTGACTCACCGCGAAGCGGGTCATTTCCGCCAGTGCCCGGGTGATCAGCATGCTCTTGGTGTTTTCACCCATGCCCAATGCCACCGCCATGCCGGCGATGATGGCGTAGACGTTTTTCAGCGCCCCGCCCAGCTCCACACCAAAGCGGTCGGCGCTGGCGTACACACGAAAGGTCTTGCCATGCAGCGCTTCCTGAACCCGTTGGCAAAGCTCTTCGTCTTCACTGGCGACCACCGTGGCGGTCAGCGCGTGTTCGGCGATTTCCCGGGCCAGATTCGGCCCGGACAGTACGCCGATGCGCGCTTGCGGAGCGATCTCTTCAAGGATCTCGCTCATCAGCTTGAACGTATGGGCTTCGATGCCTTTGGTCAGGCTCACCAGCAGTTTGCCGCGCAAACGGTCGGCGTACGGAACCAATACCGAGCGCAACGCGCTGGACGGCAGCGCGACGAAACACAGGTCGCAGGCCTCCAGGGTGGCTTGCAGGTCCGTGACCGCTTCCACCGCCGGAAGAATCTTGATGCCTTTGAGATAACGCGGGTTCTCACGATTGACCCGAATGGCCTCGGCCTGTTCGGGGTCGCGCATCCACAGCCGGACCTGATGCCCATTCTCGGCCAGCAGATTAGCCACGGCGGTACCAAAACTTCCGCCTCCCAGGACCGCAATCGGGCGCTGTTCAGTCATATGCAATCCGTTAATCCATACCAGTGGCGATGCCGGCATTATACGGAGCGGCCCGGTCGCGGCCAGCCCCAGCATCAATTACCGACACTTGTAGGAAGAAGACCAAGAAAACCGAGGAAAATGCCCACAACGTGACTGGAAAAGTCTTTGTGCTCGGTTAACATGCGCGCCAACTAATCGCTATCAAGGCCGTGCCGTGTCTTTTGGCTTTCCCTGTCCTCGCTCGCCGCTGGTATTAGCGCTGATCTTCAGCTCGCCATTGCTGGCCGACGACCTGTTCCTCGACAATGATCCATTGCCGCAAGTGCTGACGGCGACGCGCTTGAAGCAGTCGCCTGCGGCCGTGCCGGGGAGCATGACGGTGATCGACAGCGAACTGATCAATGCCAGCGGCGCGCGGGACATCAGCGAATTGCTGCGGCTGGTGCCGGGAATGATGGTCGGTAATATCAGCGGCAATCAGGCGGCGGTGAATTACCACGGCACCAACGCCAGCGAAGCGCGGCGCATGCAAGTGTTGATCGACGGCCGCTCGGTGTACCGCGCAGGCCTGGCCACGGTGGACTGGAGTGATATTCCGGTGGCCATGGAAGACATCGAGCGCATCGAGGTTTTCCGTGGCCCGAACACCGTCAGCTACGGCGCCAACGCGCTGATGGCGGTGGTCAATATCATCACCCGCAAACCGGCCGACAGCCACGGCACGCGGCTGAAAGTCACCCGTGGCCAGCGCGGTATCAACGATTTCTACGCCAGCCAGGGCATGGGCTGGGACAGCGGCGATTTGCGCCTGTCGTTGTCCGGCCAGCAAGACGATGGCTTCGACTCGGATCGCACCGGCGCCGATTACCGCGACAGCCGTCGCTTGAACCGCTTCAGCCTCGCCGTCAGCCAGACGCTCAATGAAAACCAGAGCATCGACTGGCAACTGAATGCCAAGGACGGGACCAACCAGAGGCCATATACCTACCGTCCGGTGTTCTCAGGGATTACCGCCGCCGGGGACAATTCCGACGTCATCGCCAAGGACTATGCCGGCTCACTGCGCTGGAACCTGGACATCAACCCCGATCACAGCCTTTATATTCAAGGCTCGGCGCAACACTGGGATCGTCAGCAGACCTGGCGTGCCTGCGATGCAGAGATATCCTTCAGCCCAGAGCTGACCCAACTTTGGCAGCTCAATCCCAATTACACCGAGCGTCTGGCGCGCAACATCGCACGTTTCACCGACCGCGGCGCGCCCCCTGGCACGGCGGCGGAACAAGCCCTGGCCAATCAGGTACTGGCGCAATGGCGAAACGGTGCCAGCCAAACGCTGTGCGGCGACATCGACCAGAGCACCCGAGAATCACGCTACGACGTCGAACTGCAAGACACCCTCAGCCTGTCCGACACCCTGCGGCTGGTCAGCGGCATGAACTATCGTTACGACCGGGCCAACTCTGAGACCTATTTCAATGGAACGCTCGACGACACCACTTGGCGAGCGTTTGGCCAACTCGAATGGCGCGCTACCGAGCACTGGTTGCTGCAAGGCGGGGCGATGTTCGAAGACACGCAATTGACCGGCAGTTCGCTGACCCCACGGGTGGCGGTCAACTACCTGATCACCCCTCGTCACGGCTTGCGCGCGGTGTATTCGGAAGCCGTCCGCTCACCGGACATGTTCGAAAACAGCGTCAACTGGAGCTATCAGGTGACCAACCTGCACCCCAGTGCCTACGGCCAGAGCAGCGCCCGCTATTTCGTCAGGACCCGTGGCCCGGGCGACCTCGAACAGGAACGCATGCGTTCCCGGGAACTGGGCTACAACGGTTACTTCACAGAGTGGGGGCTGACGGTCGATGTAAAGCTGTTCTACGACGAAATCAACGGCATGATCAGCGAACCTCTGCGCAACAATCAGTACATCGCCAGTAACTCAAACAGTTCGCGCTTCAGCGGGACTGAAACCCAGCTGGACTGGCGCGTCGGCAGCGCCGACCGTCTGCGCCTGACCTATGCCTACGTCGATGCCGAGGCCAGTAACCCGCTGGATGCACAACAGACCGCGCGCAACAGCGGCTCCGCCGGTTGGCTACGCAGTTGGGGCCAGGGCTGGAACAGCGCGCTCTTCTACTATGGTGCCGACGCCCTCAACGGTTATCGCTTCGAACGGGTCGACACGCGCATCGCCAAACGCGTCGGTTTGGGCAAGGCCAATCTGGAGCTGGCCGGGGTCCTCCAGCAACGCCTCGACAATCAGCCCACCACCTTCGTCGACAACAACTACGACAATCGCCGGGTGCTCTACTTCAGCGCGGAGCTGGAGTTCTAAGATGCAGCATCGCCCGTCACCGAAAACGCCAACCCTTGGCCGCCTGCTGGCCGGGTTGTGTCTGGTGTTTACCGGGCTGCTATGCAATCTGCCGGCACGGGCCGCTGACATTCTGCTGACCGGTGCCGAGGACAGCCCCGGCGTGCAGTCTTTCGTTCAGGCCCTCAGCGAGTTGCGCCCCACCGACAGCGTGCGCTTCCAGCCTGTCGCCAGCCTGCCGGCGCCAGGCCAACTACCCGTCGACACCCGCCTGGTTCTGCTCGACTTGCCCAGCCTCGACTGGCGCCTGCAAGACGCACAGGGCCCGGCAACGCTGGTGCTGCGCATCAGCCGCCTGCAAGCCCGCCGACGCTTGGGCAATGAAATGCCTCCGCACCTCAGCCTGCTCTGGAGCGATCCGCCGCTGGACCGACAGTTGCGCCTGACCCGATTGCTTCTGCCTGAGGCCCGGCGGGTCGGCGTGCTGTTCGACAGCCACAGCGAATTCTTGTTGAAGGAACTGCGTCAGGCCGCCCTGCCCCTGGGCCTTGAAGTGGTCACCGAGCGTTGGGATAACACCCATGACAGCCGCCCCTTGCAGGCCCTGCTGAAGAACAGTGATGTGCTGCTGGGCCTGGACGACCCTGATCTGTACAACCCGAAAACCGTGAAAAACCTGCTGCTCAGCAGCTATGCGCGGCAACTGGCGCTGATCGGTCCCAACGCAGCCTTCGTCAGGGCTGGGAGCCTGGCCAGTACTTACAGCGACCAGAGCGATTGGCTGAAGATTCTCGACGAGCTGCTCGACCGCCCCTCGAGCACCTGGCCGCGCGCACTGTATCCGCAACACTTCAAGGTCTTAAGCAACCCGCAAGTGACTCGTTCATTAAGTATTGAACCGATGAATGAGGCCTCTGTCGCAACACAGCTGGCCGAAGGAGAACGCCGCCCATGACCTTCCGTCGCGGTTGGGACATCAATACCCGCACCCAGATCATCAGCCTGGGCCCGGCCCTGTTGCTGACGTTGCTGCTGATCAGTTTTTTCACCTTCGTGCGGATCCAGGACCTGCGTCAGGAACTCAATCACACCGGTCAGCTGATCGCCAATCAACTGGCGCCGGCCACCGAATACGGGGTAATTTCGGGCAACAACGAGGTGCTCGAAAGTTTGCTCAAGGCCACTCTGGCCACGCCCAACGTGCGTTTTCTGGAAGTACAGGACAGCGCCAACCGGATTCTGGTGTACGTCGAGCAGCCGTCGGAAGCCCACAACCGCTCGCATCAGGTCGAAGTGTTCCAGGCACCGGTGCGCCTGCAACGCATCGCGCTCAACAATGACTTCTTCCAGAACAGCCGTACCGTCGCCAGCGCGCCAGGAGAGGATTATCTGGGCCGGGTGATTGTCGGCCTGTCCAATGACGCCTTCAACCAGCGCCAGCAGGAAATCCTCTTCAAGGCCGGGATCCTCGCCTTGTTCGCTCTGCTGTTTACGTTCCTGCTGGCCCGGCGTCTGGCTGGCAGCCTGTCGCAACCGATCCACGACATCGGCAATGCGGTCAAGGCGATCCAGAAAGGCGACTACAAAACGCCCCTGCCGATTGTCGACGACACTGAACTGGGCGCCCTGTCGCAGCACATCAACAACCTTGCCCAAGGCCTTGAGCAAGCCAGTCGCGAACAGCATCAGGCCATGGCGCAATTGATCCAGACCCGCGAGGAAGCGGAAAAGGCCAACAACGCCAAATCAGATTTCCTCGCGATGATGAGTCACGAATTGCGCACGCCGATGAATGGCGTGCTGGGCATGCTGCAACTGCTGGAAACCACCGAGATGACCGAGGAGCAGATCGAGTACGCGGCGCTGGCTTCGGAATCCACCGAACACCTGCTCAAAGTGATCAACGACATTCTCGATTTCTCGCGCATCGAGCGTTCGGAACTGGAGTTGGAGCACATTCCATTCAACCTCGCGGAGCTGATCGGCAGTTGCGCCCAGTCGTTCCAGCACAGCGCGGCGCAACGCGGGCTAGAACTGCAACTGCGGATACCCGAGGACATGCGCGCCCTTCAGGTTCAAGGCGATCCGACGCGGATCCGGCAAATTCTGGTCAATCTGGTCGGCAACGCGCTGAAATTCACCGAACGGGGCCGCGTCACGATCGAATCGCAGTGGCAGTCCCTGGATCACGAACTGCTGTGGTTCACCTGCACTGTGCGCGACAGCGGAATCGGCATCCCGCCCGAAAGCCTGGAATTGATGTTCAACGCGTTCCAGCAAGCCGACAGTTCTATTTCAAGACGTTACGGGGGCACCGGACTGGGGCTGCCGATTGCCCGCACTCTGGCTGAGCGGATGGGCGGCACCTTGCGCGCTCAGAGCGAAGAAGGCGTTGGCTCGGTGTTCACCCTGGAAATTCCTTTGGCTCTGTACAAGCAGCCACTGCCGGTGCCGACGCCACGAGGACATACCGGCAATGATCACGGCGAAGGTCGCGATGTGCTGCTGGTGGAGGACAACGCGGTCAACCGCACCGTTGTCGAAGCAATGTTGCGCAGTCTGGGCTTTACTGTCAGCGTCGTCACCGATGGGGCACAAGCGGTGCGTAGCGCCGAGAGCCTGATTTTCGACGCGATTCTGATGGACTGCCGACTGCCGGTCATCGACGGCTACGAGGCCACCCGACAGATCCGCCGACTGCCCGGCTGTGCTGACGTGCCGATCATCGCCCTGACGGCCAATGCCTTGCAGGGCGACCGTGAAGCCTGTTTATCGGCGGGAATGAACGATTACCTGGCCAAGCCCTTCAAACGCACTGATCTGCAGCAAATTCTGCAGCGATGGGTGCAGTAGTACAGGCCTTTCGGCTATCTGCGACTGGCGTGAAAGACGAAAGTGCGGCAGTCTTAGGCACCCGAACAGGCCCGAAAAGGGGCTTGAATAATAATTTCAGTGCACAAGTGTACATTCATGTCCTTGGTGCTGTGACTTTCACCACAACGCAATAGTCTATGAGTAGGCTGCTGACTCGAGGCATGAACGCTTCGATCGGCCGGGAAGATTCGCCCCACCCTGCCGCATGGACTATTGAGGAGCTCGCATGACCAAACAAAACGCCTTTACCCGGGAAGACCTGCTGCGCTGCAGTCGTGGTGAGTTGTTCGGCCCGGGTAACGCGCAACTGCCCGCCCCGAACATGCTGATGGTCGATCGCATCACTCATATCAGCGAAGAGGGTGGCAAGTACGGCAAAGGTGAATTGGTCGCCGAGCTGGATATCACTCCAGACCTGTGGTTCTTCGCCTGCCACTTCGAAGGTGATCCGGTAATGCCGGGCTGCCTGGGCCTTGATGCCATGTGGCAACTGGTCGGTTTTTTCCTCGGCTGGCAAGGCTTGCCGGGCCGCGGACGCGCCCTGGGTTCGGGCGAAGTTAAATTCTTTGGCCAGGTACTGCCGACCGCCAAGAAAGTCACCTATAACATCCATATCAAACGCGTCCTGAAGGGCAAGCTGAACATGGCCATTGCCGATGGTTCGGTGACCGTCGACGGCCGCGAAATTTATACCGCCGAAGGCCTTCGGGTCGGCGTTTTCACCTCCACTGACAACTTCTAAGGGTTATCCGCATGCGCCGCGTCGTTATCACTGGTCTGGGCATCGTTTCGTGCCTGGGCAATGACAAAGAGACCGTCTCCGCTAACCTGCGTGCAAGCCGCCCTGGCATCCGGTTCAACCCGGAATATGCCGAAATGGGTCTGCGTAGCCAGGTTTCCGGCTCCATTGACCTTCCCCTCGAAGAGCTGATCGATCGCAAGATCTATCGCTTCGTCGGCCACGCGGCGGCTTACGCCTACCTGGCCATGAAAGATGCCATCGCTGACTCCGGCCTGACCGAAGAGCAAGTGTCCAACCCGCGTACCGGTCTGATCGCCGGTTCCGGTGGTGCCTCCACGCTGAACCAGATGGAAGCGCTGGACATCCTGCGCGAGAAAGGCGTCAAGCGCGTCGGCCCATATCGCGTAACGCGGACCATGAGCAGCACTGTTTCCGCCTGCCTGGCCACCCCGTTCAAGATCAAGGGCCTGAACTACTCCATCGCTTCTGCCTGCGCCACCAGTGCCCACTGCATCGGTACGGCCATGGAACAGATCCAGATGGGCAAGCAGGACATCGTGTTCGCCGGCGGCGGTGAAGAAGAGCATTGGAGCCAATCGTTCCTGTTCGACGCCATGGGCGCACTGTCCAGCCAGTACAACGAAACCCCGGAAAAAGCTTCCCGCGCCTACGACGCCAAGCGTGACGGTTTCGTCATCGCCGGCGGTGGCGGCATGGTCGTGGTCGAAGAGCTGGAACACGCTCTGGCCCGCGGCGCGAAGATCTACGCGGAAATCGTTGGCTACGGAGCGACCTCCGACGGCTACGACATGGTCGCCCCAAGCGGCGAAGGCGCCATCCGCTGCATGCAGATGGCCATGTCCACCGTCGACGCACCGATCGACTACCTGAACACCCACGGCACCTCGACTCCGGTCGGCGACGTCATGGAAATGAAAGGTGTGCGTGAAGTGTTCGGCGACAAGGCTCCGGCCATCAGCTCCACCAAGAGCCTGTCGGGTCACTCCCTGGGCGCCGCCGGCGTTCACGAAGCGATCTACTGCATGCTGATGATGGAAGGCAACTTCATGGCAGGCTCCGCCAACATCGACGAACTGGACCCGGAAGTGGCAGACATGCCAATCCTGACCAAGACTCGCGAAGACGCCACCATCAACACCGTGATGAGCAACAGCTTCGGCTTCGGTGGCACCAACGCCACGCTGGTACTGAAGCGCTGGCAGGGCAAGTAATACCCCGCCGCTTCGCCGCAAACAAAAACGCCCCGACTGGTTCGGGGCGTTTTTTTGTGCCTGAAATAATTAATCGGGCAAGGCGTAAAACCTGTGGGAGCTGGCTTGCCTGCGATAGCGGTGTGTCAGGCAACATCAATGTCTGATGTGCCGACGTCATCGCGGGCAAGCCAGCTCCCACAGTTTCTGCGATGTTTAATCCATCAGGCTCGAACCGCGGTTTTCTTCCTCTCGAACATGAAACATTTGTCATGAAACTCAATGGCCTGCGACTGAATGTCGCGTATTTCGCGGGCTGCAGGACTTTTGCCGATTTCGCAAAAATTCGTTACCGAACTCAGTCGTTTACTTAGCAGGCTAACCAAACATATAACAAAGACCTGCACACGCCTTGCTGCAGATAACAGAGATTGGAGCTAGCAGATGACTGTAAAAGTAACTGAACGCGACGATTCACATATGTCCCATGAAGGCATCGCCGCCGGTATCCGCATCTGGGATGTACATCAACAAGACCTGCTGGTCGGGATGTTCCACTCCGAGACCGAAGCCCACAAATACAAGGCCGAACTGGAAACACTGGAGCAGCAGCGCGAAGCACGCTCTGCATAACGAACGCATTGAAATCAACAAAACCCTTGTATCAGTGGGAACTTGTGGCGAGGGAGCTTGCTCCCGCTTGAGTGCCGTAGCACTCACAAAAATCGGCAATTATTGTCAGATTTTTGGGGCCGCTACGCAGCCCGGCGCGAGCAAGCTCGCTCGCCACAACGGCTTACCACATCAGATCGTCAGGGATCTGATAGGCCGCGTACGGATCGTCCTCGGCAGCGACTTCTTCCTTCTTGACGTTCAGCTGCACGATCCGTTGTGGATCGCGTTCCTGGATCTTCAGGGCCGCCTCACGGGGGATCACTTCGTAACCGCCGGCGTGGTGCACGATCGCCAGGAAGCCATTGCTCAGCTGGTTGCGCATCAGCGTGTTGACGGAGATGCGCTTGACCTTCTTGTCATCGACGAAGTTGTAGTAGTCCTCGGTGGTCAGCTTGGGCAGGCGTGAGACTTCGATCAATTGCTTGACCTGAGCGGCGCGGGCCTTCGCTTCGGCCTTCTCCTGCTGCTGGCGGTTCAGCTCCTGATCGCGCTTGACCTTCTCGGCCATGGCTTCCTGAGCGGCACGCTGCTGGGAGTCATCGAGTTCGATCTGGCCTTTGTGGGCCAGACGTTGCTGCTTCTGCTTCTCTTTGCCGACCTGTTTGGCCTGCTTTTGATTGACCAGCCCTGCTTTGAGCAACTGGTCGCGAAGGGAAATGCTCATGGTGCTTATTTCTCACTTAGGCAACTGCTCAACCGCAGCTGGGCAAATTCTTTTCCTGACGTTTGGCTTCGCCCCACAAGGCGTCCAACTCTTCGAGGGTGCAATCTTCTATGGGACGGTGGGTGTCGCGCAATGCCTGTTCGATAAAACGGAAGCGTCTTTCAAATTTTGAGTTAGCGCCGCGCAGTGCGGTTTCCGGATCGACCTTGAGGTGTCGCGCCAGATTGACCACGGAAAACAGCAAGTCGCCGACTTCATCGGCAATCGCTGCCGAGTCATTGTCGGCCATGGCTTCGAGCACTTCATCGAGCTCTTCGCGAACCTTGTCGAGCACCGGCAAGGCGTCCGGCCAGTCGAAACCGACCTGCCCTGCACGCTTCTGCAGTTTTGCCGAACGGGACAGCGCCGGTAACGCGGCAGGCACGTCGTCGAGCAAGGACAACTGCTCCGGCGCCGAAGACTTCTCGGCGCGCTCTTCAGCCTTGATCTCTTCCCAGCGTTGCTTGACCTGCTCTTCATTCAGTCGCGGGATGTCCAGCGGCGCATACAGATCACCGGTGGGGAACACGTGAGGATGACGACGGATCAGCTTGCGCGTGATGCTGTCGACCACGCCATCGAACTCGAAACGCCCTTCTTCCCGAGCCAGTTGGCTGTAATAAACCACCTGGAACAGCAAGTCGCCCAACTCACCCTGCAAATGATCGAAGTCCCCGCGCTCGATGGCATCGGCGACTTCGTAGGCTTCTTCCAGGGTGTGCGGGACGATGGTCGCGTAGGTTTGCTTGATGTCCCACGGGCAGCCGTACTGCGGATCGCGCAGACGGTTCATCAGGTGCAGCAAGTCTTCAAGTGAATACATCTTTTAATCTCTACATACCTGTAGGACCGAGGCTTGCCCGCAAAGGCGGAAAACCTGACACACCGCCTTCGCGGGCAAGCCTCGCTCCTACAGTCACCATCAATTTCCGTGCAGCTCTCTCACGGTGTGCGGTTACGACGGGTTTCGATGATGTTCGGCAACTGGGAAATCCGCCCCAGCAACCGCCCCAGTGCATCCAGCCCCGGAATCTCGATGGTCAGGGACATCAACGCCGTGTTGTCCTCTTTGTTCGAACGGGTGTTGACCGCCAGCACGTTGATCCGCTCGTTGAGCAGTACCTGCGACACGTCACGCAGCAGACCGGAACGGTCGTAGGCACGGATGATGATGTCCACCGGATAAGTGAGCACCGGCACCGGCCCCCAGCTGACCTGAATGATCCGCTCCGGCTCGCGCCCGGCCAGTTGCAGCACCGAGGCGCAGTCCTGACGGTGGATGCTCACGCCACGGCCCTGGGTGATGTAACCGACGATGGCGTCCCCCGGCAACGGCTGGCAGCAGCCGGCCATCTGGGTCATCAGGTTGCCGACGCCCTGAATCTGGATGTCGCCACGCTTACCCGGTTTGTAGCCAGTCGCTTTGCGCGGGATCAGTTCCAGCTGTTCGTTGCCGCGTTCCGGCTCGACCAGTTGCTGCGCCAGATTCACCAATTGCGCCAGGCGCAAATCGCCTGCGCCCAATGCGGCGAACATGTCCTCGGCGGTCTTCATGTTGGCCTTCTCGGCCAGCTTGTCGAAGTCCACCTGCGGCAGGCCGAGGCGATTGAGTTCGCGCTCGAGCAAGGTTTTACCGGCCGCGACGTTCTGATCGCGCGCCTGCAATTTGAACCAGTGAACGATCTTCGCCCGCGCCCGCGAGGTAGTGATGTAACCCAGGTTCGGGTTCAGCCAGTCGCGGCTCGGAGTGCCGTGCTTGCTGGTGATGATCTCGACCTGTTCACCGGTTTGCAGGCTGTAGTTGAGCGGCACGATCCGCCCGTTGATCTTGGCGCCGCGGCAGTTGTGACCGATTTCGGTGTGCACGCGGTAAGCGAAGTCCAGCGGTGTCGCGCCCTTCGGCAAGTCGATGGCGTGACCGTCCGGGGTAAAGATGTAGACCCGGTCCGGCTCGATATCAACGCGCAGTTGTTCGGCAAGGCCACCAATATCACCCAGCTCTTCGTGCCACTCGAGCACCTGACGCAGCCAGGAGATCTTCTCTTCGTAGTGGTTCGAGCCGGACTTGACGTCGGTGCCCTTGTATTTCCAGTGGGCGCAGACCCCCAGCTCGGCTTCTTCGTGCATCGCATGGGTGCGGATCTGCACTTCCAGCACCTTGCCTTCAGGGCCGATTACCGCGGTGTGCAGCGAGCGGTAGCCGTTCTCCTTCGGGTTGGCGATGTAGTCGTCGAACTCTTTCGGAATGTGCCGCCACAGGGTATGGACGATGCCGAGCGCGGTGTAGCAGTCACGCATTTCCGGCACCAGCACACGAACAGCGCGCACGTCGTAAATCTGGCTGAATTCCAGACCCTTGCGCTGCATTTTGCGCCAGATCGAATAGATGTGTTTGGCCCGACCGCTGATGTCGGCATCGACGCCGGTGGCCTGCAACTCGTCTTTGAGTTGGGTCATCACGTCGGCGATGAAGCGCTCGCGGTCCAGCCGTCGCTCGTGGAGCAACTTGGCGATCTGCTTGTACTGATCGGGCTCAAGATAGCGGAAGGACAAGTCCTCCAGCTCCCACTTGATATGACCGATGCCGAGGCGGTGGGCGAGCGGCGCGTAAATGTCGAAGACTTCACGGGCGACGCGATTGCGCTTCTCGTCGTCGGCTGTTTTCACCGCGCGGATCGCACAGGTGCGCTCGGCCAGCTTGATCAGCGCGACGCGCACGTCGTCGACCATGGCCACGAGCATTTTGCGCAGGTTTTCGACCTGGCCCTGAGTGCCCAGTACCAAGGATTGACGGGGGCTCAGGCTGGCGCTGATCGCCGCCATGCGCAACACGCCGTCGATAAGTTTGGCGACCACCGGACCGAAACGCTGGCTGACCGCCGGCAACTGGATCTGGCCTTCGCGTACGCCGCGGTACAGCACCGCCGCGACCAACGAATCCTGGTCGAGTTTGAGGTCGGCGAGAATCTCGGCGATTTCAAGGCCCGTGCGGAAACTCGAGGTCCCTTCGGACCACAGATTCTTCGCCGCATTGGCTTGTTGTTCGGCCTCGCGAGCGAACTCGCAGGCTTCCTTCAAGGCTTCGCGATCCAGTGCCGCATCGACACTGACCGCATGATCGAGCCAAGCCTCGAGATTGATACTGCCGTCGGTGTTGATCGGCTGGTGTGCTCTCACCTGTACCATCTTGCTTTACCTTCCCTACGACGCAGATTCAATGCGTCAAATCGCTGACCGTTGCTGCCCGTGTGCACTCGCGGGGCTAAGACGAATGCGCTTTGCACGAGCGGGTCAGTCGGACCAGACGAGCCGTCCTAGCTCGCGTCAAATAACGCCATGGCCTCGACATGTGCCGTCTGAGGAAACATATCGAGAATCCCGGCACGTTTTAACCGGTAGCCCTGCTTGATCAATTCGGCCGTGTCGCGCGCCAACGTTGCAGGGTTGCACGACACATACACCAATCGTTTGGCGCCCAGGGACGCCAGCTTGCGCACCACCTCGAAAGCGCCGTCGCGAGGTGGGTCCAAGAGTACCGCACAAAAGCCTTCATCGGCCCATTCGGCATCGGCCAAAGGCTGGGATAAATCGGCCTGAAAAAACTTTGCGTTATGCAGATTATTGCTGACAGCATTCGCGGCGGCACGCTCGACCATCGCCTGCACGCCCTCCACCGCCACCACTTCGCGAACGGTTTTGGCCAGCGGCAAGGCAAAGTTGCCCAACCCACAAAACAGATCCAGAACCCGCTCATCAGATTTCGGCGCCAACCACGCCAACGCCTGGGCGACCATCGCTTCGTTGACCCCGGCATTGACCTGGATGAAATCCCCCGGCCGATACGCCAGGTTCAAGTCCCACTGTTCAAGGCGATAGCCCAGCGACTGATCGGCCTCGACCGGTTGGGGCTCGCCCTCCCCATGCAGCCACAACTGGGCTTCATGGAACGCGCAGAATTCCTTGAGGATGGTCATGTCGGCTTCGGACAACGGCGCCATGTGCCGCAGCAATACCGCCAATGACGAACCACTGAACAACTCCACATGCCCCAGTGCCTGAGGTTTGCTCAAGCGCCGCAGCATCTCCGGCAAGCGGGTCATGATCGGTTGCAAGGGCTGTACCAGCACCGGGCATTCGTTGATGGCGACGATGTCCTGACTGCCGGCAGCGCGGAAGCCGACCTCGAGTTTTTTCGCTTTCATGTCCCAACGCACCGCCACTCGGGCGCGACGACGGTAGCCGAATTCCGGACCGCTCAACGGCGCTGCCCACTCATCAGGTTCGACACCGGCAACCCGCGACAATTGCTCGGCGAGCATGCGCTGTTTCAGGGCGAGCTGTTCGTTGTGGGGCAGATGCTGCACGCTGCAACCGCCACAACGAGCGGCATGAGCGCACGGTGCCGGGCGGCGCAATTCACTGGACTGGAACACGCGCTCGGTGCGCGCCTCGACCACTTTTCCGTGGGCACCCAAGACCCGCACCTCGACATCTTCACCGGCCAATGCGCCGATGACGAACCAGGTGCGACCTTCGAAAAACGCGATACCGCGACCGTCATTGGCCAGGCGCTCGATGGTCAAGCGCTGCTTTTTGCCGGTCGGGACTTGCGGGGCCTTGCTGCCGCCCGTGGGCTGGAAGCGCAGGCCTCTCTCGTGCTTGGCCATCAGTTGGGCGCGTCGAAAATGCCGGTCGACAAGTAACGGTCGCCACGGTCGCAGATGATCGCGACGATCACCGCGTTTTCAACTTCCTTGGACAGACGCAGCATCGCCGCCACGGCACCGCCAGAAGACACACCACAGAAGATGCCTTCTTCGCGGGCCAGACGACGGGTCACGTCTTCGGCTTCGCTTTGCGCCATGTCGACGATCCGGTCCACGCGATCGACCTGGTAGATCTTCGGCAGATATTCCTGCGGCCAGCGACGGATGCCCGGAATCGCCGAGCCTTCCATCGGTTGCAGGCCGATGATCTGCACGTTGTCGTTCTGTTCCTTGAGGTAGCGCGAAACACCCATGATGGTGCCGGTGGTGCCCATCGAGCTGACGAAATGCGTGATGGTGCCCTGGGTCTGACGCCAGATTTCCGGGCCGGTGGTGGTGTAGTGCGCCTCGGGATTGTCGAAGTTGGCAAACTGGTCCAATACTTTGCCCCGGCCCTCGGCTTCCATTCGCTGGGCGAGGTCGCGCGCGCCTTCCATGCCTTCTTCCTGGCTGACCAGAATCAGCTCGGCGCCATAGGCCGTCATCGCGGCTTTGCGTTCGGCGCTGGAGTTGTCCGGCATGATCAGGATCATCTTGTAACCCTTGATCGCGGCAGCCATGGCCAGGGCGATCCCGGTGTTGCCCGAGGTCGCTTCGATCAGCGTATCGCCGGCGTGGATCTGCCCGCGCAATTCGGCGCGGGTGATCATCGACAGCGCCGGACGGTCCTTGACCGAACCCGCCGGGTTATTCCCTTCGAGCTTGAGCAAAAGGGTGTTGCTGGTGGCGCCAGGCAGGCGCTGCAAACGGACCAGCGGAGTGTTGCCGACGCAATCGGCGATGGTTGGGTACTGCAAGGTCATGGCGTATTCGCAATCCAGACTGCGGGGGCGCCTATCATACCGGCAAACGTGCGCAGGCCATATCACGCAAAGTAAGGGGCTTATGGTTTATGGGAATAAGGGCGGTTTTTATCGTGGATGTGAGGGGCCTCTTCGCGGGCAAGCCCGCAATGGCGTCATCAGCCAATAAAGCAACTCGGCCGTGTTTAAGGGATTGCCTGGCCAGGGGCACCCCAAGGTTTGTCCCTGGCCACCAAAGCATGGAACTGGCCGACGAATGACGACATCAATTTTACGAAGATTGCCCGCATGCAAATCGCTACACTGCGCAGGTGGCACGTGCCGGACGCATGTGCAGGTCAATAAACAGCTGGATGCGGGAGAGATGCGTGCTCAAGAAACTGGGAATTAAAGGCCGCGTGCTGTTGCTGACCCTGTTGCCGACCACCTTGATGGCGCTGGTTCTGGGCGGCTATTTCACCTGGATGCAGCAATCGGACCTGCAAGCCCAACTCATGCAGCGCGGCGAAATGATTGCCGAGCAGCTGGCGCCGCTGGTGGCACCGGCGATGGGTCATAAAGACAACGACCTGTTGGAGCGCATCGCCACCCAGTCCCTGGAACAAACCGACGTGCGCGCGGTGACCTTCCTCGCCCCCGACCGCACGCCGCTGGCCCATGCCGGCCCGACCATGCTCAATCAGGCCCCTTTGGGCAACGGTTCACAGTTGCTGCGCCGCAGTGGCAATGACGCCACGCGTTACCTGCTGCCGGTGTTCGGCAAGCACCGCAACCTGGCCGGCGACCTGATCCCGGATGAATCCGACCGTCTGTTGGGCTGGGTCGAACTCGAACTGTCCCACAGCGGCATGTTGCTGCGCGGTTACCGTAGCCTGTTCGCCAGCCTGCTGCTGATCGGAGGGGGGCTGGCCGGTGCGGCGTTATTGGCGTTGCGCATGGGCCGGACCATCAACCGGCCGCTGAGCCAGATCAAACAAGCCGTGGCGCAGCTCAAGGACGGGCACCTGGAAACCCGCCTGCCGCCCCTCGGCAGCCAGGAGCTGGATGAACTGGCGTCCGGTATCAACCGCATGGCCGGAACCCTGCAGAACGCTCAGGAAGAATTGCAAAACAGCGTCGACCAGGCCACCGAAGACGTGCGTCAGAACCTGGAAACCATTGAAATCCAGAACATCGAGCTGGACCTGGCACGCAAGGAAGCCCTTGAGGCGAGCCGGATCAAATCCGAATTCCTGGCCAACATGAGCCATGAAATCCGCACGCCGCTCAACGGCATTCTCGGCTTCACGCATTTGCTGCAAAAAAGCGAGCTGACCCCGCGCCAGCTCGATTACCTGGGCACCATCGAAAAGTCCGCCGACAGCTTGCTGGGGATCATCAACGAGATTCTCGACTTCTCGAAAATCGAGGCCGGCAAACTGGTGCTCGACCATATTCCGTTCAACCTGCGCGACCTGCTGCAAGACACCTTGACCATCCTCGCCCCGGCCGCCCACGCCAAAGAGCTTGAGCTGGTGAGCCTGGTTTATCGCGATACACCACTGTCGCTGGTGGGCGATCCGCTGCGACTCAAGCAGATCCTCACCAACCTTGTGAGCAACGCGATCAAGTTCACCCGCGAAGGCACCATCGTCGCCCGAGCCATGCTCGAAGAAGAGCATGAAGACAGCGTGCAACTGCGCATCAGCATTCAGGACACCGGCATCGGTCTGTCGAATCAGGACGTGCGCGCCTTGTTCCAGGCCTTCAGCCAGGCCGATAACTCGCTGTCCCGGCAACCTGGCGGCACCGGCCTGGGGCTGGTGATTTCCAAACGCCTGATCGAACAGATGGGCGGCGAGATCGGCGTCGACAGCACACCGGGTGAAGGCTCGGAATTCTGGATCAGCCTGAGCCTGCCCAAAACCCGCGACGATGCCGAAGACCTGCCCGGCCCACCCTTGCTCGGTCATCGGGTGGCGGTTCTGGAAAACCATGAGCTGGCCCGTCAGGCATTGCAGCATCAACTGGAAGACTGCGGTCTGATGGTCACGCCGTTCAACACCCTGGAAAGCCTGGCCAATGGCGTGACCGGCGCCCATCAGACCGATCAGGCCATCGGTCTGGCAGTGCTCGGCATCACCAGCAATGACATGCCGCCGGAGCGTCTCAACCAACATGTCTGGGATCTCGAACACCTGGGCTGCAGAGTGTTGGTGCTGTGCCCGACCACCGAACTGACGCTGTTCCACCTCTCGGTGCCCAACCCCCACAGCCAGCTGCAGTCCAAACCGGCCTGCACGCGCAAACTGCGCCGGGCCCTGTCCGATATGGTCAACCCGCGCCAGCAGCGCAGCGACCCCGGCGAGCCGCTTTCCAGTCGCGCGCCGAAAGTCCTTTGCGTCGATGACAACCCGGCCAATCTGCTGCTGGTGCAAACCCTGCTCGAAGACATGGGCGCCAAAGTGCTCGCGGTGGAAAGCGGTTACGCCGCGGTCAAGGCGGTGCAGAACGAGACCTTCGACCTGGTGCTGATGGACGTGCAGATGCCCGGCATGGATGGCCGCCAAAGCACCGAAGCCATTCGTCAGTGGGAAAGCGAGCGGCATTGCACGCCACTGCCGATCGTCGCCCTCACCGCCCACGCGATGGCCAACGAAAAACGCGCGTTGCTGCAAAGCGGCATGGATGACTACCTGACCAAACCCATCAGCGAACGGCAACTGGCGCAGGTGGTGTTGAAATGGACCGGCCTGGCGTTGCGCAATCTGGGGCCGGAGCGCTCCAGCGAAAGCAATCACGGTAATGAATTGCAGGTGCTCGACCACGACGAAGGCCTGCGCCTGGCGGCCGGCAAAGCTGATCTGGCGGCGGACATGCTGGCAATGCTGCTGGCCTCCCTGGAGGCTGACCGCGAGGCCATCCGCGTCGCTCGTGAAGCCAATGACCAGAATGCCCTGATCGAGCGAGTCCATCGCCTGCATGGGGCCACCCGTTATTGCGGCGTCCCGCAGTTGCGCTCCGCCTGCCAGCGCAGCGAAACCCTGCTCAAGCAACAAGACCCCAAAGCCTCCGGTGCCCTGGAAGAACTCGAACGAGCCATCAATCGCCTGGCGGCCCATGCGCGTATCGATGCCTGATGCAGCGCAATAACGCCGGGCGCCTTGCAGGCTAAGCTCAAGGTCTGTAGCAGCTGCCGAAGGCTTGCTACACAGCCAGGAGGACAACATGCGCACGATTCTTTTCAGCAGCCAGACCTACGACCGCGACAGTTTCATGAGCGCAGACCTGCCCGCCGGCATCGAGTTGCATTTCCAGCCGGCGCGCCTGAGCCTCGACACCGTGGCGCTGGCGGAGCATCACGAAGTGGTCTGTGCCTTCATCAATGATGACCTCAGTGCTCCGGTACTCGAACGTCTGGCCGCGGGCGGCACACGCCTGATCGCTCTGCGCTCGGCCGGTTACAACCATGTCGACCTGGCGGTGGCCAAGCGCCTGGGACTTTCGATTGTGCGGGTTCCGGCCTACTCGCCTCACGCGGTGGCCGAACATGCGGTGGCGCTGATCCTGGCGCTTAACCGCCGACTGTACCGTGCCTACAACCGTACTCGTGAGGGGGATTTCAGCCTGCACGGGCTGACCGGTTTCGACCTCGTGGGCAAGACCGTCGGCGTAGTCGGCACCGGGCAGATCGGCGCGACCTTCGCGAAAATCATGAACGGCTTCGGCTGCCGGTTGCTGGCCTGTGATCCTTACCCGAACCCGCAGGTCGAAGCGCTCGGCGCGCGCTACCTCAGCCTGCCGCAACTGCTGGCCGAGTCGCAGATCATCAGCCTGCATTGCCCGCTCAATGAACAAAGCAAACACTTGATCAACAGCGAAGCGCTGGCGCGTATGCAGCCCGGCGCGATGCTGATCAACACCGGGCGCGGCGGCCTGGTGGACACGCCGGCGCTGATCGACGCGTTGAAGGACGGCCAATTGGGCTATCTGGGGCTGGACGTGTATGAAGAGGAGGCGCAGCTGTTTTTCGAGGATCGGTCCGACCTGCCGCTGCAGGACGATGTGCTGGCGCGCCTGCTGACCTTTCCGAATGTCATCATCACCGCGCACCAGGCCTTCCTCACCCGCGAAGCCCTGGGCGCGATTGCCGCGACCACCCTGCAGAACATCGCGGCCTGGGCGGCCGGTTCGCCACAGAATCAGGTCGAGAGCTGATCGGCTCAGGCCTTGGACAAAAGGATCATCAGGGCCAGCCAGCCGAAGCCCAGCAAGCGCTGCCCCAGCGAATGCCCGCGACGCAGCAGGAACCAGACAAAAAACGGCGGCAGAAAGAAAATCATCAGTTTCAGCCATTGCTCCACCGGACGCGGCCCGCCGGGTGCCGGTGCCGGGATCTCTGCCTCGACTTCGGTTTTACGTTTGCGCCCGAAAGCGGCCGGGGTCACTCTGGGCACGCTCTCATTGGTCGGTAAACGCCCGAAAGAAAGAGGCGCCTGCGTTGCCGTGGATGTAGCGGCTTCTGCCACCGCAGGTGCACCGCAATGAATGCAAGCAGGCGCCGTAGAGCTGATGCGTTGCTTGCACTCAAAACATTCGATCAACGCCATTTCTGTTCCTTAGAGATGCAAAAGCGGCAGTGTGCCATGACTCGGCAGGTCATTTGAACCAGATCGAAGGTTACATGCCCGCGCCATGCTGCGTTCATGCCCGTGCTAGCATATCGCGCATATTTGGAGGACCCATGGTCGAACACGATTTTCGCTACAGCCTGATGAACCCGCAACACACCCTCACCGAATGCCGCGCCCTCGTGCCGGGGCGTTATCAAGTCACCGGCAACGGTGGCTCGATTCGTAATAACGACGTGCTGATAGTGACCCTTAAAGGCAGCAAGGACTTGTCCATGCGCCTGACCGTCGAAACGGTTCGCCATCTGATCAACCCGCCGGGCCAATGGGTCGCGGTGGCCAGTGGTCCGGTGTTCGGCGAACTGGCAATCCACACCTGGAAAGTCAACTGCGACAGCTGCGCCAAAGAGCTGAGCTTTGAGTTCGCGGTCGACGCCAAGCTGGGCAACAAGGCGGAAAAACCGGCGGCCACTGCGCGCATTGCCGAGCTGGGCTGGGCCACAGTCGGTGACAAGCACCTGTGCAAGAAGTGCCAGGAGCCTGCGTAATGAAACGCCTTGCTCTGACCGCCATGGCTGGCGCCAGCCTGTTGGGCTGCGCCGCCGAACCGGTGCAATTGCAACAAAATCGCAGCTACATTCTGGAATGGATCGGCGAGCGTCCGCTGATGGACTACAGCCATCTGACCATCACCCTCGATGAAGACGGTCGGGCCTATGGCAATGGCGGCTGCAACCACTGGTTCGCGCCGTATACCCTGGAAGGCGACAAGCTGAGCTTCGGCAAGATCGGCAGCACCCGCAAAATGTGTGCGCCGGCGTTGATGGAGCAGGAGAAACGCTTCCTGCAGGCGCTGGAGAACGTGCAGCGCTGGGATGTATCACCAATCGACCAGATGCGCTTCTGGCCGGCGCAAGGCAAACCGTTGCGTTGGTGGCTTGAAGAGGGTTGATCACCCCGGTTGTAGCCAACTGAACAACTGTGGCGAGGGAGCTTGCTCCCGTTGGGCTGCGAAGCAGCCCTAAACCCTGAAGCCTCGGTTCATCAGACATTGCGCCTGCACAGGTTTTGCGACTGCTGCGCAGCCGAGCGGGAGCAAGCCCCCTCGCCACAAAGCTCCCTCGCCACAGGTCGGCGCTCGGTCAGTTGACCGCCTGCAACGCCTCAAGCTTCGCCATCACCCCCGCCGCCGTTTGCTCGCCCATCAACTGTTCCCGCACCTTGCCCTTATTATCAATGATGTAAGTCACGGGCAGCGCTTCACTGCGCGGCAACTCGAAAAGGTCGGCCGGATCCTGGGCCAGCACGGTGAACTTGATCCCTAGTTTTTCACTGGCGCTTTTCAGCTCTTCGCCCTGCACATTGTCGAAGTTGACCCCGAACACCCCGATCTTCTTGCCCTTGAGCTGCTCGGCCAGCACGTTCAATTCAGGAATCTCTGTCCGGCACGGGCCGCACCACTCAGCCCAGTAATTGAGCACCAGCCATTGTTTGTCCAGACGCTCGGCGGCGACTTTGTGGCCATTTTGGTCGGTACCATAGTCATTGCCGCAGCCTCCCAGTAATAACGCCCCCATGATCGCCAATGCCGCTGCCAGTCGCCTTGTCATGTCTCAATCCTTGTCAAAAATAGAATGCACCTGCGACCCATCGCCTCCCAAGGTTCTGGATTACGCGCCGCACAGTTAGAATAGCCGTCACTTTACGCAAGAAGCGACCCGCACATGACCGATCTGACGCTTTATCACAACCCGCGCTGCTCGAAATCCCGCGGTGCGCTCGAACTCATCGAAGCCCGTGGCCTGACCCCAACCGTGGTCCGCTACCTGGAAACCCCGCTGGACGCCGCGCAAATCCAGAGCCTGCTGAGCAAGCTCGGCATCAGTGCCCGGCAATTGCTGCGCACCGGCGAGGACGAGTACAAAACCCTCAACTTGGCCGATAGCAATTTGAGCGAGGCACAATTGATCGCCGCCATCGCTGCGAACCCGAAACTCATGGAGCGGCCGATTCTCGAAGTCGGCGACAAAGCCATCATCGGCCGTCCACCGGAAAATGTGCTGGAGTTGCTGCCGTGAGTGCGCCGTACATTTTGGTGCTGTATTACAGCCGCAGCGGCTCGACCAATGAAATGGCCCGGCAGATTGCCCGTGGCGTCGAGCAGGCCGGCCTGGAAGCGCGCCTGCGCACCGTGCCGGCGATCTCCACTGAATGCGAAGCGGTGTCGCCGGACATTCCCGATGAAGGCGCGCTGTACGCCAGCCTCGACGACTTGAAGAACTGCGCCGGCCTGGCCCTCGGCAGCCCGACCCGGTTCGGCAACATGGCCGCACCGTTGAAGTACTTTCTCGATGGCACCAGCAACCTGTGGCTGACCGGCGCGCTGGTGGGCAAACCGGCCGGGGTCTTCACCTCGACCGCGAGCCTGCACGGCGGCCAGGAAACCACGTTGCTGTCGATGATGTTGCCGTTGCTGCACCACGGCATGCTGATCACCGGCCTGCCTTACAGCGAGTCGGCGCTGCTGGAAACCCGCGGTGGCGGCACGCCTTACGGCGCCAGCCATCACGCCGGTGCCGATGGCAAAAGCGGTTTGAATGAACACGAAGTTGCGCTGTGCCGGGCCTTGGGCCTGCGGTTGGCGAAGACTGCGCAAAAGTTGGTGAGCTGACATGGCCAAAAAGCCGAAGATTCTGCCCTCCATCGAATGGCTCGAACCGCGAGTAAGGGCGATGCGCGTCATCAGCCTGCTGTGCTTTTTCGGCCTGGTGGGACTGCTCTGCGTCTACTACCTGGTATTCGCCGATCTGCATGGCGCGCGGCCATGGGTGATTCTGCTGATCGAACTGGTGCCGCTGCTGTTGCTGGCGCCGGGGATGATCATCGGCAGCGCCCGTGGGCATTCGTGGATGTGTTTTGTGGTGAACCTGTATTTCATGAAAGGCGCATTGGCCGCCTATGACCCGAACCGGCAACTGTTTGGTTTACTGGAGATGGGCGCCAGCCTGGCGGTGTTCTGCTCGGCAATGTTGTATGTGCGGTGGCGGTTTCAGTTGAATCGCAAGTTGGCGGGTGAAGGCGAGACCAGCGTCGCTTGACACACCGCCATCGCAGGCAAGCCAGCTCCCACAGGATCTGTGTTGAAACACAATGGTGTGATCAACTCAAAACCCTGTGGGAGCGGGCTTGCCCGCGATGAAATCGACTCGGTCTCAATGATTCACGGTGTAAGCCAGCATCATCGAAATCTGGCTCATCGGCCGTCCACCGCTCTCTTCATGCCACTGGTTGAACGCATTCTGCACCGTGGCCATGTCCCTCAGACTAGTCGGCACCTTATCGACGATCTTCTGCGCACTCAGCGCTGCTACCACGTCGTAGCTCGGCACGAAGGTGTCCTTGCCCACCATCCGCAAGAATCGCGGTGCCGATAACCCGCCCAACTGATGCCCGTGTTTTTTCAGGTAGGTCCACAACCCGACGATGTCGGTCACCGGCCATTCGGCGATCAACGCGCCAAAGCTGCCCTTCTCATGGGCCACGTCCAGAATGAACTGCGCATTGCGCGGTACGCTCTTGAGTTTGCCCAGGTGGCGGATGATCCGTGCGTCCTGCATCAAACGCTCCAGATGCTCGGCGCTCATCAGCACGACTTTTTCCGGGTCGAACTTGAAGAACACCTCTTCGAACGCCGGCCACTTGGCGTCCACCAGGCTGTGCTTGAGCCCGGCGCGGAACACCCGCAACGCCATGGTCGAGAGGTAGCGGTCGTCGCTGATCTTGCGCAATTGCGCCGGGGTCTTGGGAACGGGCAGATGGGCTTCCAGTTCAGCCGCCGAACCGAAGCGGTTCAAGCAGTATTCGTTCAGCCACTTGTAGTCGCGCATGCCCTCTCCTGAGGATTGAAATGAAAACGGCGCCTGCGAGCGATAAAACCTGTGGGAGCGGGCTTGCTCGCGAAAGCGGTGTGCCATTCAACATGAATGTTGGCTGACACTACGCATTCGCGAGCAAGCCCGCTCCCACATATCGCTCAGAGGTTTACTACGTTGACGAACCGCGATGCGGCGGTTTCATCGATGCGCAGATTGGTGAAGTCAAACAGATTGCGGTCGGCCAGTTGCGACGGGATCACGTTCTGCAAACTGCGGAAAATGCTTTCGGTCCGGCCAGGGGTCTTGCGTTCCCAGTCCTGCAGCATCTCTTTAACCACCTGGCGTTGGAGGTTTTCCTGGGAGCCACAGAGGTTGCACGGGATGATCGGGAATTGCTTGAAGTCCGAGTAAGCCTGGATGTCTTTTTCGTTGCAGTAGGCCAGCGGGCGGATCACCACGTTGCGACCGTCGTCGGCGCGCAGCTTCGGCGGCATGGCCTTGAGCGAGCCGTTGAAGAACATGTTCAGGAAGAACGTCTCGACGATGTCGTCGCGATGGTGACCAAGGGCCATTTTGGTCGCGCCGATTTCATCGGCAAAGGTGTAGAGCGTGCCGCGACGCAGGCGCGAGCACAGCGAACAGGTGGTCTTGCCTTCCGGGATCAGCTCCTTGACCACCGAATAGGTGTCTTTCTCGACGATGTGGTACTCGATGCCCAGTTCTTTGAGGTAAGCCGGCAGCACGTGCTCGGGAAAACCTGGCTGCTTCTGGTCCATGTTCACGGCCACGATCTCGAACTTGATCGGGGCGACCTTCTGCAAATGCATCAGCACGTCGAGCAGGGTGTAGCTGTCCTTGCCACCGGACAGGCAGACCATGACCTTGTCGCCGTCTTCAATCATGTTGAAATCGGCGACAGCCTCACCCGCCTGGCGGCGAAGGCGCTTTTGCAGTTTGTTCTGGTTGACCGTAAGAGTGCCCATGACGCGAAATCCGTGAGGTGTGACGAAAGGCCGGCATTTTACGCAAAAACCTATGACTTGAGCATACCCCTGTGGCGAGGGAGCTTGCTCCCGCTCGGCTGCGAAGCAGTCGCAAAATCTGCCGCTACGGTTTGCCTGACACAACAGGGTGGATGTCTTGGGGCCGCTTCGCGCCCCAGCGGGAGCAAGCTCCCTCGCCACAGGTTTCATTCGGCACAGACCCGGCGGCGATTAACAGGATTTTTTACAGCGCGATTTGCTCTAAGCCCTTCGCACTATTACCGGTAACTCCTTTCTATACTGCGGCATAAGGTCGCACACATATTCAGACCTGTACTTACCTGGCCACTTTGGCCCGTAAGCGCTCCGCTGGGGGGCGATGGCAACAACAAGAGGAGTGACTGGCATGATCCATCACGTAGTGGGGCTCTTCACCCACCCTGACCAGGAATGGAAAGAAATCCGTGGCGACCAGGAGGAAAGCATCAGCCACATGTACCTCACGCATACCCTGATTCTGGCGGCGATCCCTGCCGTGTCGGCGTTTATCGGCACCACGCAGGTCGGCTGGGTCATTGGTAACCGGGCGCCGGTAATGCTGACCATGGAAAGCGCGCTGTGGATGACCATCATGTCGTACCTGGCAATGCTGGGCGGTGTCGCGGTGATGGGCGCGTTCATCCACTGGATGGCCCGCACCTATGACGCCAACCCGAGCCTGGCACGCTGTGTCGCGTTTGCCACGTACACCGCGACTCCGCTGTTCATCGGCGGTCTGGCGGCGCTGTACCCGCACATGTGGCTGGGAATGATCGTCGGCACCGCGGCCATCTGCTACACGGTGTACCTGCTGTATGTGGGCCTGCCAACGTTCATGAATATTCCGTCGGACGAGGGATTTCTGTTTTCAAGCTCGGTGCTCGCCGTAGGACTGGTGGTGCTGGTGGCTATCATGGCGTTCACGGTGATTGTCTGGGGACTTGGCGTGGGGCCGGTCTATACCAATTAGCAACACACCCACCAAAAACAAGATCTGCCAACACAGGCCGCCGCAAGGCGGCCTTCTACTCTCTAAGTAAGAGCAGGAGGTACGACCATTCGGCGCCTCGGCGATTCGCAACTCCCGAGGGTTGCGGCATACTCGACGTCTCTGGAGATCCATCAAGCATGCCCGAGCAACTCAATACCCGCGTCGAAGACTGTTTCCAACAAGCCGAATCCTTTTTCAAACGACCTTTCAAACGCCCTGTGGTGAGTCTCAAGCTGCGCGGGCAAAAAGCCGGTGTCGCACATCTGCACGAGAACCTGCTGCGCTTCAATCCGCAGTTGTACCGGGAAAACACCGAAGACTTTCTCAAACAGACCGTGGCGCATGAAGTCGCGCACCTGATCGCCCATCAACTGTTCGGCGACCGCATTCAGCCTCACGGCGAAGAGTGGCAATTGATCATGCGCGGTGTTTACGAACTGCCGCCCAATCGCTGCCATACCTACGACGTCAAACGCCGCAGCGTGACGCGCTACATCTACAAATGCCCGTGCGCCGACAGCGATTTCCCGTTTTCGGCGCAGCGTCATGGTTTAGTGAGGCAGGGGCGGCGGTATTTGTGCCGGCGCTGTCGCAGCACATTGGTGTTTAGTGGGGAGATGCGGGTCGAATAACCCCATGATCATTCCCACGCTCCGCGTGGGAATGCATCCCGTGACGCTCTGCGTCACAGTGGACGCGGAGCGTCCATGGCGGCATTCCCACGCGGAGCATGGGAACGATCAATCAACTCACTACTTTCGCCATACGCAGCTCTTCAATCCGCTCAACACTAAACCCCAACTCCCCCAACACCTGATCGGTATGTTCACCCAGCCCCGCCCCGATATGCCGCGGCTCGGGCAACCCATTCGAAAACTTCAACGGGCAGGCCATCTGCGCCTGAGTCGAACCATCGCCCCTCGGCACCTCAGTCACCAATTCCCGCGCCTTCAACTGCGGATGCCGCACCGCTTCACCCAGGCTCAACACCGGCTCGACGCACGCATCGACCCCGGCAAACAGCTCACACAACTCGGCAAAGTCGTATTTTTCGAATTCAACTTTCAACGCTTCCTTGAGTGCCTGTTGCCGGGCCGGTTCGGGCGCCAACCCTTGGGCCGCCAATTCCGGCCGGCCCAGCGCCGTGCAGAGTTGTTGCATGAACACCGGCTCCAGACTGCCCACCGACAACCAGCGCCCATCGCGCGAGCGGTAGTAATCGTAGAAGCTGCCACCATTGAGCATCTGCGCTTCCCTGCCCGGCTCCACGCCACAGGCCAGGTACCCGGCACCGGCCATGGCATTCAAGCTGAAGGCGCAGTCGGTCATGCTCACATCCAGATGCTGCCCCTGCCCGGTCTGCTGCCGCGCGATCACCGCCGCCAGCAGGCCGATCACCCCGTGCAGCGAGCCACCCGCGACATCCGCCACCTGCATGCCCAACGGCAACGGACCGCCGTCGGCACGGCCGGTGTAGCTCGCCAGCCCCGCCAACGCCAGGTAGTTGATGTCGTGGCCGGCGCGATCCTTGTAGGGGCCGGTCTGGCCATAACCGGTGATCGACACATAAATCAGCTTCGGGTTGATCGCCTTCAAGGCGTCATACCCCAAACCGAGCCGGTCCATCACGCCGGGACGAAACTGCTCAAGCACAATGTCGTAGCCCTGCAGCAACTGCTTGATCACCTCCAGCGCCTCGGGCTGCTTGAGGTCCAGGGCCAGGCTGCGCTTGTTGCGGTTGAGGTACGCGTGGCTGGCCGACACGCCTTGATCATGCGGCGGCAATATTCGCAGCAGGTCCATGCGGGTCGGCGATTCGATGCGCAGCACCTCGGCGCCCATGTCTGCCAGCAGCAACGAGGCGAACGGCCCCGGCAGCAGTGTCGAGAAATCCAGAACCTTGAGTGATGCCAGTGGACCGAGCATAAGTGTTCTCCAGTGCAATCCCCCAAGCCTAGGCAGCCGAGGACATTGCAGCAATCACCTTATGTGTCAGCGGCGGTGACCGTTGCGCTCAAATCGCAGGCATGAAAAAACCCGCCGAAGCGGGTTTTTCATGCAGCCAGAGTACTTACTTGACGTTGACCGGGGTTGGGCCTTCAGCCACACCCAGGTCGTCTACTTCACGCTCGTCGGAGATACCGCGACCGCCTGAAGCCAGCTCGACTTGCAGCTTGTCTTCGTCCAGCTCTTTCACCCACTTGGCAACCACGAGGGTGGCCACGGCGTTACCAACAAGGTTGGTCAGCGCACGGGCTTCAGACATGAAGCGGTCGATACCGAGGATCAGCGCCAGGCCGGCCACCGGCAGAGTACCCACGGCCGACAGAGTGGCTGCCAGCACGATGAAACCACTACCGGTCACACCCGCCGCACCTTTGGAGGACAACAGCAGCACCAGCAGCAAGGTGATCTGGTGAGTCAGGTCCATCGGGGTATCGGTCGCCTGAGCGATGAACACAGCCGCCATGGTCAGGTAGATCGACGTACCGTCGAGGTTGAACGAGTAGCCAGTCGGGATCACCAGACCCACAACGGATTTCTGCGCACCCAGGCGTTCCATCTTGATCAGCATGCGTGGCAGCGCGGACTCCGAAGAGGAAGTGCCCAGCACGATCAGCAGTTCTTCACGGATGTAGCGAATCAGTTTGACGACGCTGAAACCGTGCGCGCGGCAGATGGCGCCCAGTACAACGAGCACAAACACGATGCAGGTGATGTAGAAGCAGATCATCAACTGACCCAGTTGCACCAGCGAACCGACACCGTAGGCACCGATGGTGAAGGCCATCGCACCGAATGCGCCGACTGGAGCGAGCTTCATGATCATGTTGATGATGTTGAACATCACGTGAGCAAAGCGATCGATGAAGTCCAGCACCGGCTTGCCGTAGGCACCCAGGCGATGCAGGGCGAAACCGAAGATCACCGAGAACATCAGCACTTGCAGGATGTCGCCGTTGGCGAAGGCGCCGACGATGGTGTTCGGGATCACGTTGAGGACAAAGGCAATGATGCTCTGGTCTTTACCGGCCGAGATGAAGCCAGCGATTTTGCTGGTGTCCAGGGTCGATACGTCAATGTGCATGCCGACGCCCGGTTGCACGACGTTGACCACGACCAAGCCGATCAGCAAGGCAAGGGTGGAGACAATTTCGAAGTACAGCAGCGCATAGCCGCCGGTCTTGCCGACCGATTTCATGTTCTGCATGCCGGCGATGCCGCTGACGACGGTACAGAAGATGATCGGTGCGATGACCATTTTGATCAGTTTGATGAACCCGTCACCCAGCGGCTTGAGGGCCACACCGGTCTGCGGATAGAAGTGACCGAGCAGGATGCCGATAGCGATGGCAACGATCACCTGGAAGTACAGGGATTTATACAGTGGCTGACGAGTCGTCATTGCAAAGTTCCTCAAGAGTGCCTCAGTAACAACATCCGTCTGTTGTCCCTGACACCTCATTTGCGAACCCTCCTGCACTGGAGGGATTTGTTTTGTCGAGCTGCACGCTGGCAGACCTCTGCGGCTTGTATCGCAAGCCTCGTGCCACCTTCGAAAAAAAACCTGCAAGCCTTGTGACATCAAGGGTTACAGGTTTTTTTGGGACGCTAACCAGTCACAACGATGTGGCGGATTTCCGCCCACCAGCCAAACCTCGTCCTGCAATTTGGCGGATATCCGCCTTGTTCATTCTCGACGGGCACCGCTACCATCCATTGCTCAGTGGACGGACCTGCCCCCTATGCGCGAACGCACCATCGCCAGCCATTTCGCCCGCGCCGCCCTCGGTGGCGCGCGTCGGCGTGGCTACGACTATTCGAGTCTGTTGCAGCAACTGGGGATCAGCCCCGAGTTGCTCGAGGAGCCGCGCGCCCGAATCGCACCCGAGCAATTCGCCCGATTGATCCAGGGGCTGTGGCTGGCCCTGGACGACGAATACCTGGGCTTTGGGCAGGCACCGAGCAAACCCGGCAGCTTCGCGATGATGTGCCACGCGGTGATCCACTGCCGCACGCTGGAGAAAGCGCTCAATCGCGGCTTATTGTTTTACAGCCTGTTTCCCGGCGCGCCGCGCCTGACGTTGAGCCGTGAAGGCGACATGGTTCGCCTGAGCCTGGACGATTCGCCGCTGTGGGACCCGGACCATTTCCTCAGCGAAAGCCTGTTGGTGATCTGGCATCGGTTCGGCAGCTGGCTGATCGGCCAGCGCATTCGTCTGGAGCAGGCGACGTTCAGCTATCCGAGGCCCGAACACGGGGCCGAATACGACTTGCTGTTTTCCTGCCCACTGAGCTTTTCCACCGTAACGAGCACGACGGCGCAAAGCAGTCTGTTATTTCACAGTCGCTACCTGAATATGCCGCTGTTGCAGGACGAACGAACCCTCAAGCACTTTCTCGAGCGCTCCCCCGCCGACCTGCTATCGCGCCCCGATGAAGGCGACAGCCTGAGCAGCCAGTTGCGGCGCCTGCTCAGCCGCGACAGCGCGCGCTGGCCGGATCTGGAAGCCGTGGCCGCGCACCTGCACATCAGCCCGCAAACCTTGCGTCGGCATTTGCGCGAAGAAGGCACGAGCTTTCAGGAATTGAAGGACCAGTTGCGGCGGGACATTGCGATTTATCACTTGGGACGGGCGGATTTGTCGTTGCAACAGATTGCCGAGCAGCTGGGGTTTTCCGAGCCTTCGGCGTTTCATCGGGCGTTCAAGAAGTGGACCGGGTTGACGCCGGGGGCCTATCGGGCGCAGGAGAACTGATCGTTCCCTCGCTCTGCGTGGGAATGCAGCCCGGGACGCTCCGCGTCCCTTCCAGAGCCGAACGCGGAGCGTCCGTTGAGGCATTCCCACGCAGAGCGTGGGAACGATCGGTTACAGGTTCTTCGCTAGCCTTGTGGATCGAAGTTATCCAGCACCCGATTGACGGCCAACTCACCAAGCATGACCACCTGCTGAATCCCCAACATCATGTTGCGATGTGGCATGTCCATCAATCCGGCGAACTCACTGAGCATCATGCTCGCTGAGGCCAGGGATTCGCAGGCGTTGACCAGCAGGGTTTCGTTATCGACCTCGGCGCCGACATGGTAAATGGTGCTGGGTTTGCGCTTGGTGTCTTTGGGAATGACCGGTTTGAGGTAGTAATCGAGGGCGCGGTCGGCGGCTTCGTTGAGTTTTTTCGAATCGAGGGATTCGTAGGGGGATGCCGGATCGGTTTCCGGTGGGTTGGGCGTGATCTTGAACATGTGAAGCCCCGTGGTTGGTTGAGCCGCCACGACCTATCGCTAAACAAGTGAAGGTGGCGGCTGTACGCAGGTTAGCGATCCGGGTCACAGAAACCCCGGGTAGACTCGAAGGTCTCCCACGCACAGCCACCATTACGCGAATTGCAGGCAATAAAAACTGCAATCAAAATTTGGGCGCTTTTGCGTCTGTGTAGGGGATCGGATCGCTAAACCCGATCGCTGATTCGTCAGCGACAGGCAAACGATAGAGCCCGACCTCAAGGCGCACAAGCCGGCGGATTCTGGCGTAGTCGTAGGCAGCGGCGCAAGGATGTGTAGCCTGGGAGAGTATCTGGAAGTGTCGTTTAAACAGTGCCTGTTTAGCGGTCTGACTGTGGATCTTGTGGTGGATGATCGTTCCCACGCAGAGCGTGGGAACGATCGGTGACAGGGATCAAACCACCGAAAAATGAATCCGGAACGCCGCCCCGCCCATCGGCGAATCCCCCAGTGTCAGCTTGGCGCTGTAGCTTTCGATGATGTCCTTGACCACCGCCAACCCGATCCCCTGCCCCGGATGCTGGCGATCCAGCCGCTCGCCCCGCTGCAGAATCCGCGCACGCTGATCCGGTGGCACGCCCGGCCCGTCATCTTCGACGCAGAGCTCAGTCCCGCTGAGGGTTTCGCGCACGCTGATACGCACTTCGCTCAGGCACAGGCGATAGGCGTTTTCCAGCAGGTTGCCCATCATTTCCAGCAAGGCGCCTTGCTCGATCGGCACGTAGCACTGCTCCGGCAGGTCGAAGGCGACCCGCACGCGTTTGTCGCGGTAGACCTTGTCCAGGGTGTCGCAGAGGCTTTGCAACACCGGGCGCAGGCGCACCTGATGGCGCACCAGACCACTTTTGCGCAGGCTGGCGCGTTGTAACTGATAGCCGATCTGCTGGCTCATGCGTTCGATCTGGGTTTGCAGCACCCAGGCCTGCTCGCGCTCTTGCGGCTTTTGCGCCATGTCTTCGCTGACCCCTTGTAACACCGTCAGCGGGGTTTTCAGGCTGTGGGCCAGGTCGTCGAGGGAGTCACGATAACGGCTGCGCTGCTCACGTTCGCTGTGCAACAAGCGGTTGAGGGAGCCGGTCAGGCGCAGCAATTCACGCGGGTGTTGTTCGCTGAGGCTTTCCCGGGTGCCGCTTTCGATCTGGTCGAGCTCCTGGCTCAGCCGACGCAATGCCTGCAAACCCCAGGTCAGGCCGATCCACAGCAAGGCGAGCAACACCAGCAAGGCTGCGCCAAAACCCAGATAGAGATTTTCCCGCAGGCCTTCGAGGGTGATTTCGTATTCGCGCACCGGTTGCAGCGCGACGATGCTGAACGCTGCACTTTTGCCGCCCAGCAGTTTGACCTCGACGTCATAGACGAAGAACTCTTCCCCGTTGGCTTCGCTGATCCTCGCGAACTCGTTACCGCGCCCGTCGTAACGCGGCTTGTAGTTGATTTTTTCTTCCTGGGTGGCCTTCGAGCGCCAGACCAGATGACCTTCGCGGTCATAGATATAGCCGAGCAAACGGCTGTCGGTGAGGTTGAAGCGCTCATCGGGCAGCTGCGTCGGCATCTGCAAGCGGTTGTTATCCACCCGGGCAGCGGAGATCAGCGTGGTGACGTCCGACGCCAGGCGCTGCTCGATGGAATCCTGCAACGCCAGGCTGAACGCGCCCTGCATCGCCGGCAGCAACGCCAGCATGAACAACACCGCCAGGAGCGTGGCGGCGAGCATCAATCGGACACGAAGGGAACGAATCAAGTGCAACGCTCGTTAAACAGGTAGCCGAGGCCACGCACGGTATCGATCGGTTTGAAGCCGGATGGACCTTCGAGTTTGCGGCGCAAGCGGCCGACCAGCACTTCGATCACATTCGGATCGCGCTCGTCGTCATCCGGGTAGAGCTGCTCCATCAAGCGGTCCTTGGCCACCACTTGCTGGTGATGCCGCATCAGGTACTCGAGGATCCGGTATTCGTAGGCGGTCAACGCCAGCGGTTGTTCATCGAGGGACGCCTGTTTGCGATTGAGGTCCAGCAACAAGGGGCCGGCGACGATGGTCGACTGGGTGAAACCGCTGGAGCGTCGCAGCAAGGCATTGAGCCGGGCGTCGAGTTCTTCGAACTGGAACGGCTTGACCACGTAATCGTCAGCGCCGGCGGCGAGGCCTTCGACCTTGTCCTGCCAGTTGCCGCGCGCGGTGAGGATCAGGATCGGAAAGGTTTTGCCCTGGGAACGCAGCTGACGAATCAGGTCGAGCCCGCCCATGCCTGGCAGACCAAGGTCGATCACCGCCAGGTCATGGTTGAACTGCTCGGCCTGGTACAACGCCTCCTCGGCATTGGCCACGGACTCGACCACATGACCGCTATCCGTCAGGCGGGTTTGCAGGTGATGGCGCAACAGCGCTTCATCTTCGACGACCAGCAATTTCATAACGCTCTCCTGGGCAAATCAACATCTCCAAAGGCACAGTTTCGCAACTCAAATGGTTGACAGGGCGACGCCAGTCATCAGTTAAGCCGCGAAACCTGTGGGAGCGGGCTTGCCCGCGATGACGGCAGCACATTCACCATTCATGTGTCAGACAGATCGCTATCGCGGGCAAGCCCGCTCCCACAGGTTCCGCGGCTTAACCGACTGGCAGCGAAACGCTTTTTAGAAAGCGTAGTTGGCGGACAGGTAGGTCTGGGCGCTGCTGGTCAAGTCCAGCGAACCCTGTTTGCTGCCACCGCGCTCGCTCATCTCGGTGCTGGCGTTGCTGCGCAGGTAACGGTAACCCAGCTCGACCGAGGTGTTTTGCGAAACTTGCTGCAACACACCGACCTGGCCGCCAATGGCGTAACCGATGTCGCTGTCGCGGCTGAAGCCTGGCGAATCCTGGGTCAGTTTGGTCAAACCGGCGGTGGCACCGCCGAACAATTTGGTGCTGCCCCCCACCGGATAGAACAGATCGTAGCTGCCCAGCAGGTTTTCCTGACGCAGTTTAATGCCATTGTGCGAGCCCGACACGTTGTCATAAGTGGCGTAGTAGCGGCCCTTGCTGTCTTGCTGGCCCAGACGCGCGCCCCAGGTGTTGTCCTTGCCGATCACACCGTCGGCGTTCGGGTGGTTGAGGTTGTCGTTCAGGGCGCTGGATTTTTTAACTTTGTCGCTGGTTTGGCCAAAGGTCAGGCCGGCGAAATTGGTGGTGTCGGCGTGGGCCGCCACACTGGCGCCCATCACGGTGAAAGCCAGAAGCAGTTTTTTAAAAGTAGTCATTGGGGAGTTTCCTCATGCGCTATGTGCTTTTTGGGTACGGGGCAAGGTTACTGCCCCCTCCCTGTACTGCCCCTGAACGCACTCTGAACCTGAGCTGAATCAAATCAACTACGCTGTTCTGACAACTCTTAATAAGGAGGCTTGATCATGCGTGTGTTCCTCGCCCTCGTATTACTGGCTCTGAGTGGGGCCAGCCAGGCCGCCATCCAGACCCAGGAAATCCCCTATCAAAGTGCCGACGGCACCAAGCTGATCGGCTATTACGCCTACGACGACGACATTAAAGGCCCGCGCCCAGGCGTGGTGGTGGTGCATGAGTGGTGGGGCCTCAACGACTACGCCAAGCGTCGCGCCCGTGATCTGGCCGGTCTGGGCTACAGCGCGCTGGCGATCGACATGTTTGGCGACGGCAAGAACACCGAACACGCCAAGGACGCCATGGCCTTCATGCAAGCTGCGTTGAAGGACAGCGCAGCAGCCAGCGCGCGGTTTCAGGCCGGGCTCGACTTGCTGAAGAAAAAACCACAGACCGATCCGAACAAACTGGCCGCCATCGGCTATTGCTTCGGCGGCAAGGTGGTGCTGGATGCAGCGCGTCAAGGCGTACCGCTGGCAGGCGTGGTGAGTTTCCACGGTGCGCTGGTGACCAATACGCCAGCGACGCCTGGCAGTGTGAAGGCGAAAGTCCTGGTGGAGCATGGGGCTCTGGACAGCATGGTCACGGCGGAAAACGTGACGGCGTTCAAGGCGGAAATGGACAAGGCCAAGGCCGACTACAAGTTTGTCACCCTCGAAGGCGCCAAGCATGGGTTCAGCAATCCCGAAGCGGATCGTCTGAGCCATGGCGACCATGGCGGGTCGGACATTGGTTACAGCAAGACCGCCGATGAAAAGTCTTGGGCGGATATGCAGGCGTTTTTGAAGAAGATATTTAGCTGACACAATGATCGTTCCCACGTTCCCCGTGGGAATGCAGCCCGGGACGCTCCGCGTCCCTTCGACGGTGTGACGCAGAGCGTCACTGGATGCGTTCCCACGCGGAGCGTGGGAACGATCACCTTGGGACTACCCAGCCTCAAGGCAACCCGGCAAAATGCCCGTCATGAATCCCGTCCCCGCCCTACCCGCCTGCTGCACCCCACTCGACGCCCATTGGCCGCTGCCGTTTGTGCTGCCCGATACGGTCTTGTTGGGTACCCACTTCGATACCAGGCAACTGGCCAGCGATGATTTCCAGCGCAGCGCCATCGAGCCGCCCGCGAGCATCCAGCGTTCGGTGGCCAAGCGCCAGGCCGAGTTTCTCGCCGGGCGAGTCTGCGCCCGGGCGGCGCTGCACCAACTGGAAGGGCTGAGTTTCATCCCGGCCATCGGCGAAGACCGCGCACCGGTGTGGCCGGCGCATATCGCCGGCTCGATCACTCACAGCACTGGCCGGGCCGCGGCGATTGTCGCGAACAAGGCCCACTGGCGCGGCTTGGGGATGGACCTGGAAAACCTGCTCGATGCGGAACGCGCCGAACGCCTGGCCGGGGAAATTCTCACCGGGCCAGAGTTGCAGCGCATGGCCACCGGGGCTCGCGATCAGTTGGCGATGCTGGTGACGCTGACGTTTTCGGTGAAGGAAAGCCTGTTCAAGGCGCTCTACCCGATCGTTCAGCAACGCTTTTACTTTGAACACGCCGAAGTGCTGGAGTGGAGCGAGGGTGGCGAAGTGCGGCTGCGGTTGCTGACTGACCTGTCCAGTGAATGGCGTAACGGCACAGAGCTGGATGCGCAATTTACAGTGATGGATGGGCAGCTGTTGAGCCTGGTCAGTATCAAGGCTTGAAGACTTTCAGCGTTTGGAATGGCCTCATCGCGGCATAGGTATCTACACATCTCCCGATCCTGGTCTATAAAGGGACGGCATGGATATCAAATGACCGGGCTAGATGCCCGACTGACAAAACGATACGACGAGTTAGTCATGGGACACAGTAATGGACTACCGGCGCTGGCCGCCGGGATGAAAGCCTTGCCGCGAAGCGACAAGGCTTTTGCACAGACGCAAGCCCTTTGGCGATTTTTGAGCAATGACCGGGTTCGGCCCGTTGACCTGGTTAAACCGCTGCTGGCGCTGGCCCACGAGGGTTGTCGGGATGACTGTGATGATTACGCGCTGGTCATGCACGATTGGTCTCGGCTCAATTACATGCACCACCACAGCAAGGCTGATCGCCTGCAAATGACCCACCGGGGCGACATCGGTTACGAGCTGCAAAGCAGCCTGCTAGTCACCGACCGTGACGGTGCACCGATCTGTACTCCCGCTCAAAATCTGGCGACCAAGGACGGCGTGCTCAGCACGCGAGCCGAAGAAGTGCTGGTCCCTGAGAAGCATCTGCATGAACTGACACAACGTATCACTTGGCTGGAACAGCAGAATTTTGCCAAGCCGCTTGTCCATATCGTGGATCGAGAGGCTGATTCGGTCGCTCACCTGAGGCAATGGCAGGCCGAGGGTCGGCAATGGCTGGTGCGAGTCAAGGCCGGTTCCACGGCCAGTCATGCAGGTCAATCGAGGGCCCTGAGTCAAATTGCTCGCGAGATGACCTACCGCAAAACTCGCAAGGTGGACTACAAAGGAAAACCGGCCATTCAATGGGTGGGAGAAACCGCCGTCGTGCTGACTCGCCAAGCCCAGCCTTTCACCAAGACAGGGCCGACCGGGCCGACCGCAAGACGCTGCGCAAGTCTGGTGAGCCGTTGCCGGCCCGGCTCGTCGTGAGCCGAATACTGGGAGCCGATGGTCACCTGCTGGCCGAATGGTATTTGCTGAGCAACCTTGAGCAAGAGGTCGCAGATGAACGATTGGCGCTCTGGTATTACTGGCGCTGGCGTATCGAGTCCTACTTCAAACTGCTTAAAGGGGTGGGCATCAGCTGGAAAACTGGCAGGCAAGAGAGCGGTGAAGCGGTGTTCAAACGGCTGTTGATCGCCAGTCAGGCATGTGCTGTCAGTTGGCGTCTGATGCGGGCTAAGGGGGAGTTCGCTGAGCAAACACGGGATTTTTTGGTCCGTCTGTCTGGTCGACAGATGAAGCGCTCGCAGCCGGTGACGGCTTCCGCGCTGCTGGCCGGTTTATACATGCTTTTGGCCATGTGCGAGACATTGGAACAATACACGCCCCAGGAACTGGCGGGTTTTGCTAAAGAGGCCATCGGCTGGGTGGCCAGCCGAAGACTTTAGAGATGTGTAGATACCTATGCTCATCGCGGGCAAGCCCGCTCCCACAGGTTCAGTGGTGTTCGCAGATTTTGTGTACGACACGGACACTGTGGGAGCGGGCTTGCCCGCGATGGGGCCTTAAAGGACACCCACAATCTCACCGCCGCTCCTGATTCCTCGGCCAGCTCAAACTGAAACAGGCCCCACCCAGGCTTTTGCTCTTGCCGATCAATGCTCGCCCGTCATGCCAATGGATGATTCGCCGCACGATCGACAACCCCAATCCATGCCCGCCCGAGGCGCGGGTGCGGCTGTCATCGAGGCGCAGGAACGGGGTGAAGATTTTTTCCCACGCGGTTTCCGGCACGCCCGGCCCGTCATCCTCGACGTCCACCCGACAGCGCTGCTGCCCCACCTGATAACTGACCGTCACACGTGAATGGGCGTGGCGCATGGCGTTGCTCACCAGGTTCTGCAACGCCCTGTGCAAGTAACGCGGTTCGGCCTCGACCCAGGCGTCGTCGCAATCGGCGGCCGACAGGCACAAACCGCGCTGTACCGTGACTTCGGCGCGCAGTGGCGCCAATTCTTCGATCACCTGATTGACCAACGCATCCAGATCGATCCGCTGAAAATTCAGCGCCGGCGAACCTTGCTCCAGCCGCGCATAGGTGAGCATCTCGTCGACCAGCCGATCGAGGTCCTCGATGTCGTGGTCCATCCCTTCGCGGTATTTTTCCAGCGCCTCAGGCGTGGTGGCCGAGCCGATCATCTCCAGGCCAAAACGCAAACGCGCGACTGGCGTGCGCAGTTCATGGGACACGGCGCGCACCAGCTCTCGCTGAATCGCCAACAATTGCTGCAAGTGCTCGGCCATACCATTGAACGCCGAGGCCAGGCGGCCCACCGAATCTGCGCCGCGTGCCGGTACGCGGGTTTCCAGGCTGCCCTTGGCAATGCGCGTGGCGGCGGCTTCCAGCCCACGCAAACGGCGCTCCAGCTGACGCACCAACAAATAGACAATCAAACCGATCAGGCTCAGGCCAAGGGCCGCGATCAACACCAGCCACTCGGGCGGGTAAGGATTCATCTGATACAGCGGGCCGATTTCCAGCACCCACGGCGTGCCGACCATGCCGGCAAACACCCGGATCGAATCGCCGCCCTTGCCCAGCGCCATTACCGTGTCGCCTTCGGACACGCGGCGGCTCTGGTCTTCGTCCATGTCGGCCTGATCGATCGTGACCAATTGCAGATCGAAGCCGAAACCCTTCTCTTCCTTTAACTGCGCCAGACGCTTGGGCTGCTCGGCCACCGGGTAGCGCACCAGTTCGTCGGCCAGCAGATAAATGGTCGCTCGCGCCAGTTGTTCGCTGATCTGCTGGACTTCCCCCGTGAGCACCAGTTGTTCCTTGTCGCTGACCAAGCGGTAAACCTTTGCCGCATGCGGGCCGGTCTGCTCCACCAAGGCCTGACCGCGCAGCACGCGGGTGCGCTGGGTCAGGTCGAGGCCGGTCTGAGGGAATGTCTTCAGCGCCAACGGAATCCCGAGCAAGCGCTCCCATACCAGCAAGGCCCGGTGGCGCTCGGTTTCGTTCATCGGTTGCAGGTTATCGGCCATCAGCGAGAACGTGCCGTGGGCCAGACGCTCGCGGTACTGCTCGCTGCGCACCTGGTTAAGCAGGTGCAAGGCCAGCACGCCGAGCACGGCCACCAGAATCAGCGCCGCGCACATGCCGCCATAAATGCGCAGGAAGATCGAGTTCACAGCGACAAGTCTGCGCAGGCTTCGGGAACGAACAGATAGCCTTTGCTGCGGATGGTTTTGATCAGCCGCGGATGCTCCGGATCATCGCCGATCTTCGGGCGAATGCGTGAGATGCGCACATCGATGGAACGATCCTGGCCGTCATAACCGATACCGCGCAGCGCGGTGAAAATTTCTTCTCGAGACAGAATGCGCCCGGCGTTGGCCACCAGCAGCCAGAGCAAATCGAACTCGGCACTGGTCAACTCGATGCCTTTGTCATGCAGCCAGGCCTCGCGCAACGCATTGTCCACCACCAACGGGCCGAACTGCAGACGCCGTTGTTTTTCCGGGGTTGCTTCAGGCGCTTCGCTACGCCGTAATAAAGCCTGGATGCGCGCCAGCAGCAGACGTGGGCGCACCGGTTTGCAGACGTAGTCATCAGCGCCGAGATCGAGGCCGAGGATTTGATCGGTGTCATCGGTGCGCGCGGTGAGCATCAGGATCGGGCCGTCATACTTGTCGCGAACCTTGCGGCAAATACTCAAGCCATCTTCGCCCGGGAGCATCAGGTCGAGGATCACCAGGTCCGGTTTCTCCTTGATGATGCGTGCCGCGGCGAGAGCGCCGTTGCCCTCGATCGACACGCGCAGGCCATTGGCTTCGAGATAGTCGCGAGTCAGTTCGGCCAGACGCTGGTCGTCCTCGACAATCAATACCTGCCAGACTTCTTGCTCCACGGTGACCTCTGCTTGCCAACATCACTTTAAAGGGAAGGATCCGCCCGTCTTTTTGTAATGATTGGGGAGGATAAGAATGCATCTGCATTGGCCGATTGTATAAACGGCGCACGTCTGGAACACAAGCGGGTAAATGCGTTCGGACACAACGGTTTTTTGTGATAGGGTTCGCGCCCTTAAAAATCCGAATGACTGTTTTCAATCGCTGAAAATCAGTGAAAAACGGTCCGCTCCAGCTAGGTCGCGGCCTACACGCTCGTTCCACCTTTCACACACAATTTACGCACAGGTTTATCCACAGGTAGTACGTTGCAACACCCTCAAAAACGCATTATCTTGTACCTCGGCGCTAAAAAAACCCTACATGTAGGGTTTTATGCCAAAAACCAAACACAAACCGGACACCGATTTCAAGCGCTTTTATTGCCTCTTTCCGGTTGAACCAAACGTATTTTCGAAAGACCAAACCGCGCGTGCGGATGGCTACTGTTTTTAAGCCCGAAACGGCGATAACGGTACGGGTGTTGCAGTCATTTACTGCCACCTAAAACGGAATTCGGTTTCAGGCCCCAGGCGTGACACCAAAGACTTCGGCATGGAAGCGGCGCCCAATAGCCCCCTTCCTGATCTGTCCCGAAGTTGGTATGCCCGGCCCCCACCGGTTGTAGTGCTTCAGGACAGAACGGTGGGCACCGTGATGGTGCCCAAACAAACATAGAGAATGTGGAGACAACCCCCCATGCAAACCGACACAACTCGCGAGAACCCGCAGGGCACCTTGCCGCAGGCCGCCGATTCGAATTCGGATCTGTCCGCCACCGCGCCTGGCCAGCTGCGCGTGATCAAGCGTAACGGGACTGTCGTTCCTTACACCGATGACAAAATCACCGTCGCCATCACCAAAGCGTTTCTTGCAGTTGAAGGCGGCACCGCTGCCGCTTCGTCGCGCATCCACGACACTGTTGCCCGCCTGACCGAACAGGTCACCGCGACCTTCAAGCGTCGCATGCCATCGGGCGGCACCATCCACATCGAAGAAATCCAGGACCAGGTCGAACTGGCCCTGATGCGTGCCGGCGAGCAGAAAGTGGCGCGCGACTACGTGATCTACCGCGATGCCCGTTCCAAGGAACGCGCTGTACGCACCCCTGCCGAGGACGCGGTACAGGCTCACCCGTCGATCCGCATCACCCGCGCCGATGGCAGCCTTGCACCTCTGGACATGGGTCGCCTGAACACCATCGTCACCGAAGCGTGCGAAGGCCTGGAAGAAGTCGACGGCGACCTGATCCAGCGCGAAACCCTGAAGAACCTGTACGACGGCGTGGCCCTGACCGACGTCAACACCGCCCTGGTGATGACCGCCCGTACGCTGGTCGAGCGTGAGCCGAACTACTCGTTCGTGACCGCCCGCCTGCTGATGGACACCCTGCGCGCCGAAGGCCTGAACTTCCTGGGCGTCGCCGAGAGCGCGACCCACCACGAAATGGTCGACCTGTACGCCAAGGCGCTGCCGGCGTACATCGCCAAAGGTATCGAATTCGAATTGCTGAACCCGGTTCTGGCGTCCTTCGACCTGGAAAAACTCGGCAAGGCGATCAACCACGAGCGCGATCAGCAGTTCACGTACCTGGGCCTGCAAACCCTGTACGACCGTTACTTCATCCACAAGGACGGTATCCGCTTCGAACTGCCGCAGATTTTCTTCATGCGCGTGGCCATGGGCCTGGCAATCGAAGAGAAGAACAAAGAAGACCGTGCGATCGAGTTCTACAACCTGTTGTCGTCCTTCGACTACATGTCCTCGACCCCGACCCTGTTCAACGCCGGCACCCTGCGTCCACAGCTGTCGAGCTGCTACCTGACCACCGTGCCGGATGACCTGTCGGGCATCTACCACGCGATCCACGACAACGCCATGTTGTCGAAATTCGCTGGTGGCCTGGGCAACGACTGGACACCGGTTCGTGCGCTGGGCTCGTACATCAAGGGCACCAACGGCAAATCCCAGGGCGTTGTACCGTTCCTGAAAGTAGTGAACGACACCGCCGTCGCCGTTAACCAGGGTGGCAAGCGCAAAGGCGCTGTGTGTGCCTACCTGGAAACCTGGCACATGGACATCGAGGAGTTCATCGAGCTGCGCAAGAACACCGGTGATGACCGTCGTCGTACCCACGACATGAACACCGCCAACTGGATCCCTGACCTGTTCATGAAGCGCGTCTTCGATGACGGCCCGTGGACCCTGTTCTCGCCATCCGAAGTTCCGGATCTGCACGACCTGACCGGCAAGGCCTTCGAAGAGCGTTACGAGTACTACGAAGCCCTGTCCCAGTACCCAGGCAAGATCAAGCTGTTCAAGACCATTCAGGCCAAAGACCTGTGGCGCAAAATGCTGTCCATGCTGTTTGAAACCGGCCACCCATGGCTGACCTTCAAAGACCCGTGCAACCTGCGCAGCCCGCAGCAGCACGTGGGCGTGGTTCACAGCTCGAACCTGTGCACCGAGATCACCTTGAACACCAACAAGGACGAGATCGCCGTTTGCAACCTGGGCTCGATCAACCTGCCGAACCACATCACCAACGGCAAGCTGGACACCGCCAAGCTGCAACGCACCGTGAACACCGCCGTTCGCATGCTCGATAACGTGATCGACATCAACTACTACTCGGTGCCGCAAGCGAAGAACTCCAACTTCAAGCACCGTCCGGTCGGTCTGGGCATCATGGGCTTCCAGGACGCCTTGTACCTGCAGCACATTCCTTACGGTTCCGACGCGGCCGTCGAGTTCGCCGACAAGTCGATGGAAGCGGTCAGCTACTACGCGATCCAGGCTTCCTGCGACCTGGCCGACGAGCGCGGCGCCTACGAGACGTTCCAGGGTTCGCTGTGGTCCAAAGGCATCCTGCCGCTGGATTCGCAACAGATCCTGATTGAGCAGCGTGGCCAGAAGTACATCGACGTTGACCTGAACGAATCCCTGGACTGGGCACCGGTTCGCGCCCGTGTACAGAAAGGCATTCGTAACTCCAACATCATGGCCATCGCACCGACCGCGACCATCGCCAACATCACTGGCGTATCGCAGTCGATCGAACCGACTTATCAGAACCTCTACGTGAAATCGAACCTGTCGGGCGAATTCACCGTGATCAACCCGTACCTGGTTCGCGACCTCAAGGCTCGCGGTCTGTGGGACTCGGTCATGATCAACGACCTGAAGTACTACGACGGTTCGGTGCAACAGATCGAGCGCATCCCGCAAGAACTCAAAGAGCTCTACGCGACTGCCTTCGAAGTGGACACCAAGTGGATCGTCGACGCCGCCAGCCGTCGTCAGAAGTGGATCGACCAGGCTCAATCGCTGAACCTGTACATCGCCGGCGCATCGGGCAAGAAGCTGGACGTGACCTACCGCATGGCTTGGTACCGTGGCCTGAAAACCACCTACTACCTCCGTGCCCTGGCCGCGACCAGCACCGAGAAGTCGACCATCAACACCGGTAAGCTGAACGCTGTTTCCAGCGGCGGCAACCACGGTGACGACTCGGTCCTGGCAGCTCCAGCAGGTCCGGCACCAGTGCCGAAGGCTTGCGCCATTGACGAGCCGGATTGCGAAGCTTGCCAATAAGCTGAGCTGGTGAGCGCTGAAAGGCGCTTACCTCGATAACCCCCGATCAGTCCTCTGGATTGGTCGGGGGTTTTCTTTTGCCTCAAGGAAAGTAGGGACTGTGCTGACGCCATCGCGGGCAAGCCCGCTCCCACAGGTTTCGTCGTTCACGATTCCTACGTACGACACAAAACCTTGTGGGACCGGGCTTGCCCGCGAAGAGGCCATCACTGACAACGCAAAATTCGTCACCCGAGACAAATCCCGCCCATAAAAAAAGCCCCTCTCACGAGGGTAATGCTGTTCACTTAAGCGGAGCAGCCTTACGGTCTACTGGAAACCGGGTCTTTGATATTTTCACCGTCCTTGGCCTTGAAGGTCTTGGACGGTGATCCAGAAACAATCCTCCGATACCTGCCCTTAACTCTGCCAATCGTCTGCCTGTGGCTGAAATCGGGTTGGCCGCTGCCATCACTATCAGTTGCACGGCAATGTACTGGCAAGCCGGTTTGAAACGAATGTCCGAGGGGGCTCGGCCAAACGCCACCGCCGCCTGGCTGGCTTCCCGACGAATCACGTTATAAGCCAACAAAAGTCCCCAAACCTCCTGATAGACCAAGTCGACTTTTTTGCTACGCAAGGTCACTGCGTTCTGCTGCATCGAGCTCTTGATGTCCCTGAAGCCCAATTCGATCTCCCAGCGTTCCTGATACAGCTTGGCCACGGCCTTGGCGTTGTAGGCGTTAGCCGGCAATGACGTCATGACGGTCTTTAGCTTGCCTTGAATTTCATAACTGACTTCGCGGGCCTCCCAATGCGTTGGAAGGGTCGGGTTTCGCTTCCTGGCCTGCGGCGAGACTTTCATGCGCACCCAACGATCGTGCTGGCTGTAGCGGGTCACTTCTTCGCAGACCATTCCTTTTTTTGCCGGGATCAACCAATGACGGTTGACCAGCACTGCTCAGGCTCGACAGCAGTTCGGCCCCCCAGAATCCTTTGTCGAACACGTCACCGAGTGATCGGGATCTGCTGCAGGAACTCGTCGGCCAAGCGCATTTCACTGCGTCGGTAAGGGCTCAATTGCGCATCCAGGATCACGTGCGAACGTACATTCATCAACGCCACCAGCCAGCATGGGAAACGAGTCTGGCGGTCGCTCGGGGTGTTTCCCGACCCGAAGTGGTCCCGAAGCTCGGGCGTATCCGGGGTGCGCAAGAGTGCTCCGTCCACTGCGAACACCTGCAGTTCATGCCAGGCGTCACCGTCATAGCGCTCCGCGCCCCATTGGGTTCCCGTCTTGCGGAACAGCCACTCAACGGGATCGGCGCCGAGCCGCTTACGCGCTTCGGTCAGACCGCTACGGGCCAACAGGTGGTCAGAGGCCAGGCCTTGGGCGCAGATGTTCAAACGTCTGGCCACTTCGTGAACCGGTTCATCACGAAACAGCGCCATGCCGAGCACCAGCCAAAGCACTTGGTCAGCGGGCAGGCGACGTCGACGAATGGTGGCCTGACTGGAAAGATCCAGCGCAGACGCGACCCACTCTATGGGGATGTTTTGGGTGAAGGTGCTCAGGTCGCAGAAGTTGAAAAGGTCGCCGAGGTCGAGCAGGTCCTGTTGAACAGACATAAAAAATCCGATGCCAGATATCTGGCATCGGATTTTCGGATAAGCCCAGCTGAGACTCAAATGCTTAAGTGAACAGCATTACTCTCACGAGGGGCCTCTTTCTGCAGCGCCAACCAGCATCAGGTCATCTGAATGATGGTCTGCATGATGGTGCTCTGGGTGGAGATGGTCTTGGCGTTTGCCTGGTAGTTGCTCTGGGCTTTGATCAGCTCGACCAATTCGTTGGTCAGGTTGACGTTGGACTCTTCCAGGGAGTTGGACACGATCGAACCCAGCGTACCGGTCTCCGGCGCATCGACACCCGCCACACCCGAGGAGAAGGTTTCTTTCCAGCGTGTGCCGCCGATTGGCTGCAAGCCTTGCTCGTTGGCGAAGCTGGCCACCGCCACTTGGCCGATGGCCTTGGTTTGCTGATTGCTGAAGTTGGCAGTCATGACGCCGCTGGCGTCGATGGTCAGGCTGGAGATCTGGCCGGTGGCATAGCCGTCCTGATATTGGGCAGTACGAGCGGTCGCCGAGTTGTAAGACGTGGTCTTCGCCAAGCTGAACGCGATACCGCTTGCAGCGGCATCGGAACCATTCGCGCCCCAGGTCACAGGAGTCGTTGAGGCGTCGGTGATAACGCCGGGTATCCAGTCGGTCATGGTCAACGTAGTACCGTCTGCACCTAGAGCCCAGCCTGCCCCTGCGGTGATAGTGTCGATGCTACCGTCGGAATTGAAGGTAATATCTGCCTCGCTAGGTGTCAGGGTGGTGCTAGCCGGGTTGCTCGGAGTCCGACCATCCATATAGGTATAAATCTTCCATTCGTTTACGTCCGTCTTGACGTAATACTGATCCATGGTGTGTTCATTACCCTGGGTGTCATAGACCTTGGTAGAAATGGTCTTGTTGTAGCTGTTGGTATCTGTCGGGCTGAACGTCGTCACGGTCGGCAAATCTTCAGCCGAATTCAGGTTCATCGTCTGATCGATCGTGGTGGTCGCGTTCGGCTTGAGGGCTGAAGTATCGATCTTCAGGTCAGTCAACACACCGTTGATGATCTTGCCGTTGGCGTCGACGCCATAACCCTGCAGACGATTGCCGTTGTTATCAACCACATAGTTTTCGGCATCAGTCTTGAACGCACCGGCACGGGTGTAGCTCAGGGATCCGTTGTCGCTGAGGATGAAGAAACCGTTGCCCTGGATGCCCATGTCCAGCACGTTGCCGGTATTGTTCACATCGCCCTGGCCGAACTGCTGGGAAACGTTGGCCAGGCGCACGCCATTGCCAACGGTCTTGCTACCCGTACCCAGCTTGGTGGCCGAGTACACGTCTTCGAATTCTGCACGGGACGATTTGAAGCCGGTGGTCGCGACGTTGGCGATGTTGTTGCCGGTCACGTCCAGTTGTTTGTTGGCTGCATAGAGACCGCTAAGGCCGATATTGAAAGACATATTCCACTCCTTTGTGCCGTGCTAGTCGGCTCTATATACCAATGGTTTGTACTTTGGACAGGGCAACGCTGCCCATGCCTGCCAGGTTCAGCATCAACTCACCGCCGGTCTGGCTGATGGTCACGCTGTTGACCGTTGCCGGCAGGTAAGTAATCAGTGAGGTGTTCGTGCCGTCGATGGTGGTCGTTGCGCCGAAGGTGTAAGTACCCGCCGGTGCCACCGCGCCCGCATCGTCCTTGCCGTCCCAGATGAAACTGGCGTTACCGGCACTTTGACTGCCCAACTCGAGCGTACGGATGGTCTTGCCTTCCGCGTTGGTGATCTTGACGGTGGCGGCGGGAACCGAGGTTGGCACCACGACGGTACCGTTGAGGCTCTTGGAGGTGTCGACCATGGTTTTGTCGGTCTGCGCGATGACTGAACGGCCCACCAGCGAAGAAGCCTGCAAGGCTTGCGAGGAGCTGTAGCTGCTGGCAAGGCCGCTGACCGTATCGTTCAGCGTGGTAATACCTTCCAGGCTACTGAACTGCGCCAGCTGTGCCACGAACTCGCTGTTGTCCTGAGGATCGAGCGGGTTCTGGTTTTTCAGCTGAGTCACCAACAGTTGCAGGAACGCGTCCTTGCCCAGCTTCTGGCCGCCGGTAGCGGCCGTGGTCAGGCTGTCTTTGGTGGTAGTGGTCGTGACCGAAGAGTTGGCCAGAACATCGCTGATAACGCTCATATGACTCGCCCCTTATCACTGACCGAGGGTCAGGACCTTCTGCATCATGGTTTTGGCGGTGTTCATCATTTCGGCGTTGGTCTGGAACGAACGGCTCGCGGAAATCATGTCGGCCATTTCTTCGACGACGTTGACGTTCGGGTAGTAGACGTAGCCCTTGGCATCGGCGGCCGGATGGTTCGGCTCGTAGCGCGCGTCAAGGTTGCTCTGGTCTTCGACCACGCCCAGCACTTGCACGCCTTGACCGGCAGCGTCCTGGTTCTGGAACAGCGAATCGCTGCCGCCGCTCTGGCCGCCCTGGAACATGGTGGCGAACACCGGGTGACGGGCACGGTAAGTCTGGTCGATGCTCGACGAGACGGTCTCGGCGTTGGCGATGTTCGAGGCCACGGTGTTCAAGCGAGTGGTCTGGGCACTCATGCCGCTACCGGCAATGTTGAAAACACTGGATAGAGACATGGATTACTCTCCGCGCAGGGCTGACACCAGCCCTTTGAATTTACTGTTGAGCAGGGTGAAGCTGGCCTGGAAGTTGACCGCGTTTTCCGCGTAGTTCGACTGTTCCAGCTGGGCGTCCACGGTGTTCTGATCGATCGACGGTTGCATCGGCGTGCGATACATCAGCGACTCGTCGCCATTGCCCAGGCCTTCAGCTTCGATGTGACGGCTGTTGGTCATGTTCAAGGCGAACTTGCCGTTTTTGGTTTTCTCGTTCTGCTCGGCGAGCACTTTCGAGAAGTCCAGGTCCCGAGCCTTGTAGTTCGGGGTGTCGGCGTTGGCGATGTTGTTGGCCAGGACTTCGGCACGCTGAGCGCGGAACCCCAGGGCTTGTTCGTGGATACCGAGCGCTTTATCGAAGCTGATGCTCATGTCGGGAAACCTTCGGGTGACCTGATTTTTCGTACGATGGATATAGCAAGCGGCGTGCCAATTCAAAAAAGCCCGTAAACCGGGGCTTTGCCGGCAGTGGCAAGGCGGCAATGACAGAAAAGCGGCAACCGATTTCCGCCGCCTGCCGCTTTTCTGCCGCTTCTCGCAATCGAAAGAACAACATTTACCCTGTGGGAGCGGGCAAGCCCACAGGGATGGTGGTGGAGGCTGAGGAATCAACAGGCAAAAAAAACGGGAGCTCCCTGAGGACTCCCGTTTTTTTGTATGCCGCCAACGAATCACTTCGCCTTGTAAATGATCCCCGGGCTGCACTGGACCATCTGGTAGTGATCCGGCAAACCGTTCAGCGCTTCGGACGCGCCAAGGAACAGATAACCACCCGGCTTCAGCGTGCTGTGAATGCGCAACAGGATGTCTTTCTTCACCTCGGCGGAGAAGTAGATCAGCACGTTGCGGCAGAACACGATGTCGAACTTGCCCAGGCTCGCGTAGCTGTCCAGCAGGTTGAACGAGCGAAATTCCACCCGACTCTTGATCGGCGCCTTGATGGCCCAGCGCCCCGGCCCTTTGGGGTCGAAGTAACGCTGAAGACGCTCGGGCGACAGACCGCGGCCGATGGCCAGGCTGTCGTATTCGCCGGTCTTGCAGTTGGTCAGCATGGTGCCGGACAGGTCCGTGGCAACGATCTGCACGCCCATCTTCAACTGGCCCATGTTGACCCGCTCGAACTCATCGATGGACATCGACAGCGAATACGGTTCCTGGCCCGACGAACACGCTGCCGACCAGATCCGCAGGCGCTGGCCGGGGGCCGCCTTGATCGCTTCGGGCAAGACCTTGTTCTTCAAGACTTCAAACGGATAGGTGTCACGAAACCACAAGGTTTCGTTGGTGGTCATTGCATCCACCACCATCTCGCGCAAACCGCTGCGCGGCTGGGTCTGGATGCGCTGAACCAGCTCACCCAGCGATTTGATGCCCTGCTGTTCCATCAGTTTGTTGAGACGGCTCGAGACCAGGTATTGCTTGTTTTCACCGAGCAAAATGCCACAGGCTTTTTCCAGGAATACCCGGAACTGTTCGAAATCCAAATTACCCGTAGACAAAGATGCCGCCTCTTAAATCGTGTTGACCGCCAGGGGCAGAAGGCCCCTAGCTGTTATCTGCTGCTTTGATCCGGTCGACTACCCGGGATGCCAGGTCATCAGGACGGAATTTGGCCAGGAAGTCATCGGCACCGACCTTCTTGACCATCGCCTGATTGAACACACCCGACAACGAAGTATGCAGGATGATATGCAGCTTTTGCATGCGCGGGTCGTTGCGGATCTCGGCCGTCAGGGTGTACCCGTCCATCTCCGGCATCTCGATGTCGGAGATCATCATCAGGAACTCGTCTTCCGGCTTCTTGCCTTCGTCGACCAATTTGCGCAGGTAATCCAGCGCTTGCCGGCCGTCGTTCAACGCCACCACTTCGACGCCGATCGTTTGCAGGCAACGGGTCACCTGCTTTCGCGCCACCGATGAGTCATCGACCGTCAGCACGCGCAAGGACAACGCCTTGTGCTGAGTCTCGATATCCACCACGCCCACCGAAATCGCCTCCGGTGTCGGTGCCACTTCCGCCAGCACCTTCTCGACGTCGATGATTTCGACTAACTGATTGTCGACCCGAGTCACAGCCGTCAGGTAGTGATCGCGCCCGGTGCCCTTGGGTGGCGGATGAATCTCCTCCCAGTTCATGTTGACGATGCGCTCCACCGACCGAACCAGGAAACCCTGGGTCTTGGTGTTGTACTCCGTGATGATCACGAAGGGATTGCTTTGATCTTTCAGCGCTCCGGAACCGGTCGCCATCGCCAGATCCAGAATCGGAATGGTCGCCCCCCGAATATTCGCCACACCGCACACGACAGGACTGGACTTGGGCATCAGGGTCAGCTTGGGGCATTGCAGCACCTCACGAACCTTGAACACGTTGATCCCATACAGCTGCTGGCCGTCGAGACGGAACAACAACAGCTCAAGGCGATTCTGCCCTACCAGTTGCGTGCGCTGGTTCACCGAATCCATTACACCAGCCATGCCCAGACTCCTACACCAACGCTAAGTGTGTTGCGACGCACATTCTTCACTAAACGGCACGGCGCTTGCTTTTTAACTCTTATGAACACAGAACCGACATTTTTCCGACACCTGACATCAACCTCTCGCAGATTACTCTGTGCGATGTCGGCCGTTTGCCTGTTCAACGCTGGCAGCCCTGCCCTTGCTGACGCGGTTACCTTGCCTGACATGCTTATCGGCGTCACTCAGGGCTTTCTTGAATTCACCGTAGAAGACTATCTGGCCACCAGTCAAACGCAAGGACGCTACGAAATCGAGGTCAACCAGCTCGATCAGCGCCTGCGCATGCCTATGTGCGACAAGGAATTGACAGCCACCCTCGAGAGCCCCGCGAGGCCTTTGGGCCGGGTCACGGTCAAGGTTCGCTGCGACGGCGCCTCCCCCTGGACAGTCTTCGTACCCGCCCAGGTACGGCTGTTTCGCGACATCGTGACCACCACCCGCCCCCTCAAACGCACAGGGATTATCGAGCCTCAGGACGTGACCCTGCGCGAGCGCGATATCAGCCTGATAAATCAGGGTTTTCTGACCTCCGTCGATCAGGCGATCGGGCAAAAACTTACCCGACCAATGGTCGCCGATCAGGTCATTACCCTGGTGCACCTCGAACAGGCGGAAGTCATTCGCAAGGGTGATCAGGTGGTGATTACCGCCCGCAGTGGTACGCTCAGTGTACGTATGCCGGGTGAAGCGCTGTCCAACGGCGGCATGAGCGAACAGATTCGGGTGAAAAACCTTAACTCCCAGCGGGTCATCAAGGCGCAAGTCACCGCGCCGGGCCAGGTGGAAGTTTCTATGTGAGCGGCCATGCAGGGATCTCTGTTCGTGAAGATATGGCGCGCCACTCGCCTGTTCCCTAAACTGTGCCGCATGCAGGACGTGCTGGCGCATGCAAGCTCATTGATAAATGGGCCTAAAGTTTTCCGGGGGAGAGCCGAAAACATGGCAAGCGTCCAAATACCCAGAGGTTTTTTGTCATGGTCATCGATTTCAATCGTTTAAACAGCTCCTCGTCACTTACGGGCAGTACACGTACCAGCGCAGCCAAGGAAACCGCCGAAGCCGGTCAATCCGCGCCGCTGAATACCCCGGCCGAACAGGCCAGTGCCACCCAAAGCGGGGAATCGGTACACCTCAGCAATGAGGCTCAACAGTTGCAAAAGGTCACTGACAAGCTGCGCGATCAGCCTGCCGTCGACAACGCCCGCGTGGCCGAGTTGAAAGCAGCGATTGCCGATGGCAGCTATAAAGTCGACAGCAACCGTGTAGCCAGCAAACTGCTCAACTTCGAAGCCCAGCGTTAGGCCACGGCCCGCGCCAGGCTTTTGGACGCTTAAAACCCAAGGCCAGCCATGCACGACACTAATTTACTGCAACTGATCATCGACGACTTTGCCCCGGCGCAACACCTGCTGGAGCTGCTGCAAACCGAGTCCCTCGCGCTGCACGGTCGCGACATGCCACTGCTTGAAGAGATTCTGGCGCAGAAACAGGCATTGATCATTTTGCTCGAACAGCATGGCCGTAAGCGCAGTGAAATCCTCGCCAGCCTCAACCTGCCGACCAATCGCCAAGGCCTGGAGCAACTTGCCAGCCATTCGAGCATTGGCAATCAGTTGCTGGCACAGAGCGACGTGCTGACCGACCTCCTGGCCCAGTGCCAGGCCGCCAACGTTAACAATGGCCAGTCGATTCTGGTGCAGCAGGCCGCCACGGCCAATCAGCTGAAAATCCTCACCGGCGGCGAGCCGCCAGCGCTCTACGATGCCCGCGGATCAACCTCCAAGCTCGCCAAGCCACGCCCGCTCAGTCAGGCTTGAGCCTTTCAATGAGCACGCCCTATCAAGACGCGAAACATGCTGGCAGAATGCTAGCCAGTAGTCATATTTGCCTGGAGATTGATGCCCCGTGTTCAATGCCTTAAGCGCGGAAGATGCTCCGCAGCCACCCAAGGTGCTCACCACGCCCCTGGAAATCTCCGGCAATCTGCGTCAGCTGCAAGACAGCCATGACCCGCTGATCATCACGTTCCACGAGCGCAGCCAGCGCTTCCAGAGTTATCTGGTGGACATCGACCGTGACAGCAACATGATCGCCCTCGACGAAATGATCCCGCGCGACGGCGAGCGCTTTCTGCTGGCCGGCGAACCGTTCAAGGTCGAAGGTTTCCACGACGGTGTACGCATCGCCTGGGAAAGCAATGGCCCGCTGACCATCGACGAATCCGGCGATGGCCGCTGCTACCGTGGCGCGCTGCCCGATGAGGTGGTTTACCACCAGCGCCGCAATGCTTTTCGCGCCGCGCTGAAGCTGGCACAACTGGTTAACGTCGAACTGGGGGGTGACAAACTCAAGTCGCCCGTCTGTGGCAAACTACTGGACATCTCCGCCACCGGCTGCAAGTTGCGCTTCGAGGGCGACATCACTGCCAGGCTGCAACTGGGCCAGGTCTACGACCGTTTTGTCGCCGCCCTGCCCTTCGGCAGCATGACGGCACCGGTCGAACTGCGTTACCTGCACTTCGAAGAAAAGATCAACACCACCTTCGCCGGCGTGCGTTTTCATAACATGAGCGGCCTGGTGCAACGGCAGGTCGAGCGGTTCGTCTATCAACTTCAGCGCGAAGCGCGGCGCTTCGATAAAGACGATTTCTGATAGACCCCGCCAATAAAAAACGGGCAGTCCCTTGCGGTGACTGCCCGTTTTTTATGCCTTGATCAAGGCCGCGCTTCGGTAAAGCTTTGCTCGCGAGCTGCATCAGGGTCTTCTGATTCCGAATCTGTTTCAGCTTCGGTTTCCGGCTCGGCATCCGGATTGAAATCAGCCTCCGGATTGACCGGATTCTGCATCTGATCCTGCACCACTTGCTCATCGACTCGCGGGTCAAGACAAGCGACCAGCGGTGAACTCGACATGCTGTCCGGCATGGCCACGTGATGCAGCGGAGCATCGTCCACCTGATGCAGGTTGGTGACCGCTTTCGGGCGGATTCGCCACACCAGCACCAAGGCGAAGAAGCTGAAGAAGGCATAGAGCATCTGACTGCCGAACAGCTTCATCAGCACCCCGGCCACCAGCGGCCCGATACTCGCGCCGACACCGTAGGTCACCAACAGCATCGCCGTCAGCGACACCCGGCGATCACCCTCGACGTGGTCGTTGGAGAACGCCACCGCCAATGGGTACAGACAGAACTGCACCAACGAGCAGAGGAACCCGGCGATGAACAGCACCTCCAGTGGCACCTGCTGCATGATCGCCAGCGGTAACGCAGCCAGTGCCAGGCTAAACGCGAAACAGCGGATCAACAGCGCCCGGTCATAGCGGTCCGACAGCCAACCCAACGGCCATTGCACCACCAGGCCTGCAAAAATGCAGCTACCCATGAACAGACCGACCTGTTCGGTGGACAACCCTTGCTGCGAGGCATACAGCGGCGCCAGACCGTAGAACGAACCGACGATCAAACCCGACCCCAACACCGTACTCAGTGACTGCGGCACGCGCTTGATGAAGAACCGTGGCTCCATCGGCGCCGGGTGCAACGGCGCCGGGTGAATCCGCCGCGTCAGGGCCACTGGCACCAGACACAACGCGAAACACAGTGCGACCAGCATCAGCAGTTCCAAGCCCAGGCCAGGGTGCATGACCAGAATCAGCTGCCCCAACACCAACCCCAGGTACGAGGCGATCATGTAGCCGCTGAACACCACGCCACGTTGCTTGGCTTCTGCCTGCTCATTGAGCCAGCTTTCGATCACCATGTACTGGCACATCATGCCCAGGCCAACGATCACCCGCAGGAATAGCCACGCGGGCAGCCAGTCGACCAGGCCGTGGCCGAGCACCGCCGCGCCGACGATCCCGGCGCAGGCTGAATAGGCTCGAATATGCCCGACCCGGGCAATCAGCCGGTGGCCGATCTTGCCGCCCAGCACCAGGCCGAAATAGTTGGCTGCCATCAACGCACCGACCCACAGGCTGTCGACGTTATCGGCCGCCAGGCGCAGGGCAAGGTAAGTACTCAACAGGCCCGAGCCGATCAACATCATCAGCGAGGCAAAATAAAGCCCCCGAAAAGATTTCAAGATTTGGCGCATCGGCGTTCCGAGCGGCTCCTTGCAGTGAGTATCGGGCTATCGACAAACGATAGCCCGACGGCGACGGATCGTCAGGCCTGGGCTGCTAGAACACGCCGTTCCCAGGGAGTAATTTCATCAAAGAAGCTGGTCAACTCCATGGTCTTCGAAGCGATGTAGCCTTCGATGAATTCCTTGCCGAACAGTTCCTTCGCCAGCTGGCTACGTTTCAGACGTTCGAGAGCGGCATGCAAGGTACACGGCAACGAAAGATTGTCCGGCACAACGAACTCACCCTGGATCGGCTCGCTCGGCTCCAGTTTGTGCTCGATGCCATACAACCCCGAGGCCAGGCTCGCGGCAATCGCCAGATACGGATTGGCATCGGCCCCCGGCAAGCGGTTTTCGACCCGACGAGCGACCGGTGAACTGGCCGGAATGCGCAGCCCCGCCGCGCGATTGTCGTGGGACCAGCAAGCATTATTCGGCGATGCGAAAGGATGGCACAGGCGCTGATAGGAGTTCACGTTCGGCGCAAACAGCGCGGTGAAATCCGCCAGGCCGGCCTGCTGACCACCGATAAAATGACGGAAGGTCTCGGTCGGCTCGCCGGCCTTGTCGCTGAACACGTTACGCCCGGAGCCGATCTCGACGATGCTCTGGTGAATATGCATCGAACTTCCAGGCGTGTGGGCCAACGGCTTGGCCATGCAGACCACGGTCAGGCCATGCTTGAGCGCCACTTCTTTGAGCAGATGCTTGAACAATAAGGTCTGGTCGGCCAACAGCAACGGATCACCGTGCAGCAGGTTGATCTCGAACTGGCTGACGCCCATCTCGTGCATGAAGGTATCGCGCGGCAAGCCCAGCGCCGCCATGCATTCGTAGACTTCATTGAAGAACGGCCGCAAGCCGTTGTTGGAACTGATGCTGAACGCCGAATGGCCATCCTCGCGACGACCGTCCAGACCCAGTGGCGGCTGGAAGGGTTGCATCGGGTCAGGGTTGGGCGCGAAGACGAAGAACTCCAGCTCGGTCGCCACCACCGGCGCCAGACCGAGAGCGGCGTATCGAGCGATCACGGCCTTGAGTTGGCCGCGGGTCGACAATGGCGAGCTCTCGCCAGTCAGCTCGTGCGCATCGCAAATGGCCAGCGCCCGAGGCTGTGAGCTCCAGGGCAAGCGGTGGATCTGCGCGGGATCAGGCACCAGCGCCAGGTCGCCATCATCGCTGCCATAAAAGCGCGCTGGCGGATAACCACCCATGATGCATTGCAGCAGCACTCCTCGCGCCATCTGCAAACGCCGCCCTTCAAGAAATCCTTCGGCGGTCATCACCTTGCCGCGTGGTACGCCGTTCAGGTCCGGCGTGACACATTCAATCTCATCAATGCCCGTCAATCGCTGCGCGAGTGAGCGATGGCCATCGGTTGTCATGACGCAATCCTTGTTGTTGTACGAGCCGCGAACGGCGACCCGTACAAAATAGGCTCCAGCTGTTCAGAATATCAAGCAGCGTCAAACAAAAAGATATTCAGGGAAGGTAAAGGCTGAACACACCGCCGCCCAATGGGCCGCCATTGCTGATTTCGGTGCGGCCGCCCACGCCATTGCGCTGATGCAAGGCGGCAATCCGCCCGGCAAAGTACAGGCCCAGGCCGGTGCTGCCACTGCTGTGGTTGATGCCCTGTACATAATCGGCCTGACGCTCGATCATCTCGGGCGGGTAACCCTCGCCATCGTCATTGATGGTCAGCACCAGTTGCCCGGCCTCATCGCTGACGCTGATCAACAAGGCATGACGGGCATAACGAATGGCGTTGTTGATGCTGTTGGCGAGCACCGAGGCAATCAGCTCCCGGTCGAAGAAACCCAGCGGGCTCAACGGGTCCACTTCGTACGTCGCGATGATGCCGCGGCTGGCGAACACTTCTTGATGAGCCGCCAGTTGCGCCTCAATGAAATCATCCAGCTCATGGTAGGCGGGCTGCAACGGCATCTGGTTGACGCCGAGTTTGTACAACCCCAGCAACTGCACCAGCATGCCATTGAGGTGGGCGAACTCGAAGTCGATCACGCCCTGCTCCGGGGTGTGCTGCTCGGGATCGGGCAAACGCGCCAGCCATTGACTGTGCGCCTGCATCAGCATGGCCAGAGAGTTCTTCATGTCGTGCACGGTGGAGGCAATCACCGTGGAGAAGTCGAGTGACGGTTCGCTGTCGATCATTCGCCGAACGCCTTGATTTTCAGTTTCTGGTAGCGCGGATAACGCGCGTCGGTATCGGGCATCAGGCCGACGGTTTTCAGGCAAGCGCGACACTCTTCCAGTTCGGCCGACGGCACGCTGGTGTCGGTGCCATGCAGCAACGATTGCGCCATGTTCAGGGCAATACTGATGTTCTTCGGCTGCAGCGCCAGGGCTTTGCGGAATACATCCCGGGCTTCCACCAGGTTGCCGGTCTTGTACACCCGTACGCCCTGACGGTTGAGGTCGGCGGCCGCGTTGCCGGAGTTGAGAATCGTCGGGTCGTCGGTCAGCTTGGCGATGCCTTTCATCACGGTGGGATCATCGCCGTAGATCTCCGCGCAGTTTTTCAGCATCGAAGCACCGGCACTCGCCTGCCCCAGCATTTGCAGCTGCTTGGCCACCAGCAGCGCCGCTTCGGCGCTCATGAACTGCTCCATGCCATCGAGGCGCATCATCGCCTGCTCGGTGAGCTTCTCGGCGGTTTCGGCATCGTTGAGCAGCAAGCTGGTGGCTTTCATCAGGCGCGCACGAATTTGCAGGCCTGGATCGGAAGGGTTCTCCTTCGCCACCGCACTCAGCGTTGTGTTGATTTCAAGGCGGGTCCGGGTGTCCAGCCCCTTCTCACTGCCTTTGCTGATCAAGGCATGGGCCAGGCCGAGGTTGCTTTCCGCATCCTTGAAACGCGACTGCGCCCCTTGGGCCACGGCCTGGCGATAAGCTTTGGAGGCAGTATCGAAATCCTCGTTGGCCATCGCCAGCTTGCCCAACAACGCTTGCCGACGCACCGCCAGCGGCGACAGGCGAATAGCCTCTTCCAGGACTCTCTGCGCCCCCTTGGTGTCCCCTTCGGCAACCAGCACATCGGCCATGCCGTCGTAGAGGGCCGGCATCATCGGGAAGACTTTCAAGGCTTTTTCGTAAATGCCCTTGGCCTGGCTGACCTGCCCACGCTTGAACAGCAATTGGCCCAATCCGGCAAACGCCCAGGGCAAAGGCCGATCCGCAATGATGCTGTCGTAAAGACGCTCCAGCGCTTCGTTCTGGTTCAAGTCGCGCAACGCATCGGCGCGATAACGCAGGCACAGCGGCGAATATCGAATGTCCTGTTTGCACAGGGCGATGCAGGCATTGAGCACTTCAACCGGTTTGCCCCGGTCAAGCGCTTGCAGGATCGGCTTGAGCAAGGTCTTGCGCTGTTCCAGTCGCTCCAGGCGCTGAGCCAGGCCGGAGCGGTTGAACGGTTTGGTCAGGTAAGCGTCGGGCTCATGCTCCAGTGCGCTAAGCACCATGGCCTGGCTGGTTTCGGCGGTGACCATGACAAACACACTTTCATGGCTGATCAGCTTCTCGATCATCAGGTCTTCGAGCACCTGCTGACCGTTTTTCTTGCCATCACCCAGGTGGAAATCCTGCAGGATGAAGTCGTAGGACTTCTGCGAGCACATGCGCAGCGCCTGCTCACCGGTATCAGCGGTGTCGACGTCCTTGACGCCCAGCTCCCGCAGCATGGACCTGACGGAACTGCGGAAATCCGAGAAATCATCGACGATCAAAAAGCTTTTTTGGTGATACGACAGCATCGAAGATTTCCAGGCAATTTAAGAAGAAAACCCAAAGACAACTGCACGGGCGGCGTTTTTGGCGCGCAGATGATAGCGAGAGGCCATAGGCTATCAAGTCATTTCGCAGAAGCCCGTGATTGCCGGCCGCCAGCAACGAAAATCACAACGACCGTCAGGGTTATCGGCCACTAGTCGCGTTCCCTTGAAGCAGCGGGAGCGCAATCGCACTTTTTACTGCCAAAAGATCATACGGCTGCGCGTGGGCGCGCTAAATATTTGAAGGTACTATTGAAAAACGGGATTATCCTGATTCATTGAACACGCTAATTATTGTCCGCTTGAACTCACTACGTTCTGAATCGCCGGTAAAGGCCAAGAAATGACCACCACCCCCAAGCACTCGGCCATGGCTCCCGAGCGAAAGGCCCTGACTCCCAGCACCCTGGACTTTCCGGTCGTGGGTATCGGCGCGTCGGCGGGCGGACTGCAATCCATCAAACTTTTTTTCGAGAACATGCCTCACGACAACGGCATGGCGTTTGTGATCATTCTTCATCTGTCACCCGACCACCAAAGCGTCGCAGACAAGATCATCCAGGAATCGACCCGAATGCCGGTTCTGCAGGTCACCGAAACTGTGCCGATCGAGAAAAACCGGGTGTACGTCATCTCACCGGCACAGCGGCTGACGATGAATGGCAATAACCTTGAGGTCAGTGAAAACGACCCACAACTGGGGCGCCACGCCTCGATCGATTTGTTCTTCCGCGACCTGGCGCAGGTGCACCGCGAGCGCGCCTTCTGCCTGGTGCTCTCGGGCAGCGGTTCCGACGGCGCCGTCGGCCTGTCGCGTATCAAGGAACAGGGCGGTATTACCCTGGCACAGGTGCCGGAAGACGCCGAGTTCGACGGTATGCCTCGAGCGGCCATCGAGACCGGCATGGTCGATCTGGTATTGCCCGTCGTAGAAATGCCGCAAAAGCTGCTGGACCTGTGGCACAACTCCCGGGAAATCAGCTTGCCTGCCGCCAACGATCCGGAACTTCAATCCTTCGCTTCGGTGCCCGAACGTGATGCAGCGCTCGCCGAACAAACGCTGCACGACATCCTGATCCTGTTGCGTACCGGCACCGGCCATGACTTCAAACACTATAAACGCGCGACAGTATTGCGGCGGATCGAGCGCCGGATGCAAGTCACCGCCCAGCCAGAGCTGGGGGCTTATTACCGCTACCTGCAAAACAACCCCGAAGAAACCAAGGCGTTGCTGGCAGACATGCTGATCGGCGTGACCAACTTCTTCCGTGATCGCGAAGCCTTCGAAGCGCTGGAGCGCGATATCGTGCCGCAACTGGTCAGCGCCGCGGTGGGGGCGCAGCCTGAAAAAGAAGAAATCCGCATCTGGTCGGCTGGTTGTTCCACCGGCGAAGAAGCCTATAGCCTGGCGATGCTGGTCAACGATCAGCTGCAACAGGAAGCCAGCAAGGCCTCACTGCAAGTTTTCGCCACCGACATCGACGAACGCGCCATCAGCTTCGGCCGGGCCGGCCTGTACCCGCAAGCCATCGTGACGGACGTACCGCCAACGCGGCTGCGGCACTATTTCATCAAGGAAGACGACCACTATCGGATTCGCAAGGAAATCCGCGAAAAGGTGCTGTTCGCCAAACACAGCCTGCTGTCCGACCCGCCCTTTTCGCAAATCGACCTGATCGTGTGCCGGAACCTGTTGATCTACCTGGATCGCGAAGTACAGCGCGAAATCCTGCAGATGTTCCACTTTGCATTACGGCCCGGTGGTTTCCTGTTCCTGGGGTCTTCCGAAAGCGCAGACGCTTGCCATGAGCTGTTCACGCCGGTGGACAAACGCAACCGGATCTTCCGCGCCAAGACCGGCACTGCCAACAGCCGACGCACGCCGACTGTGCCGCGTGGTGGTTACGTGCGCTCCAATATTTCCCATCAGGCACCGCAACACACCGTGCAGCGCAAACTGTCCTTCGCCGACATCCACCAGCGCGCCCTCGAACGCGCGGCTCCGCCGAGCATGATCGTCGATGCCAACGCCGACATCCTGCACATGAGCGAAAGTGCCGGGCGTTTCCTGCGGCATGTGGGCGGTGAGCTGTCACGCAACCTGCTGACGCTGATCCTTCCGGAGCTGCGCCTGGAAATCCGCACCACGCTGTTCCAGGTCCAGCAAAGTGGTCTGGCGGTGAAATCCCGCGAAGTACCGTTCAAGCGCGAAGAGCGGCGTTACAAGGTCAGCCTGGAAGCCCAGCCCTACAAGGATGAAGAGTCGGACGGCGAGTTCGTCCTGGTGATTTTCGAGGAAGTTGAAGTCGATCCTTCGCAAGCGACGGCCACGACCCTGCTGCAAACCGAAAGCCAGGTGCTGTCCAACCTGGAGCGTGAACTGCAACGCACCAAGCTGCACTTGCAGGACACCATAGAACAATCGGAAATCTCCAGCGAAGAACTGAAAGCTTCCAACGAAGAAATGCAGGCGATCAACGAAGAACTGCGCTCGGCCACCGAAGAGCTGGAAACCAGCAAGGAAGAGCTGCAATCGATCAACGAAGAGCTGCTGACGGTCAACTACGAGCTAAAGACCAAAGTTGAAGAAACCGACAAGATCAACGACTACCTGACTAACCTGATCGCCTCCACCGACATTGCCACGGTGTTTGTCGACCGCAGCATGCGAATCAAATGGTTCACCCCGCGCGCCACTGACATTTTCAGCATGTTGCCGATGGATACCGGCCGCTCCCTGCTCGACATCACGCATCGCCTGCACTACGACGACCTGGCGAGTGATGCCGCACAGGTGTTCGAATCATTGAACATGATCGAACGCGAAGTCTGCAGCACTGACAAGCGCTGGTATATCGCTCGCCTGCTGCCCTACCGCTCCAGCGAAGACCGTATCGACGGCACCGTACTGACCTTCATCGACATAACCAAACGTCACGAGGCCGAAGAAGAACTGCGCCGAGGCGAAGAACGAATGCGCCTGGTAGCGGAAAGCACCCGCGACTACGCAATCATCACCCTTGATGAACAAGGCGTGATCACCACCTGGAACAAAGGCGCCGAACTGATCTTCGGCTACAGCAAGGCCGAGGCCGAAGGCGCTTACTACGACTTCATTTTTTCCGCCGAAGACCGCGCCTCCGGCGTGCCTGAAACCGAACTGCTGGGGGCTCGCACCCATGGCCGCTCCGAAGATGAACGCTGGCACCTGCGCAAGGACGGCAGCCGCTTCTATTGCAGCGGCGAAGTGACCCTGCTCAGCGGTGACAACCTTCGCGGCTACGTGAAAATCGCCCGTGACCTGACCGGTCACAAACGCCAGCATGAAGAGCAAAGCCAACAACTGGCCGAGACGCTTAACACCAATTACCTCAAGGATGAGTTCTTCGCGGTCATGTCCCACGAACTCAAGCATCCTCTGAACCTGATCCAGCTCAACGCCGAACTGCTGCGGCGCTTGCCGGTGACCAAGTCGGTGGCACCGGCTGCCAAAGCCGTGAGCACCATCTGCGATGCCGTCAGCAGCCAGGCACGGATCATCGACGACCTGCTGGACGTCGCCCGTGTGCGCACCGGCAAGCTCAAGCTCAAACCGATTGTCGTGGATCTGGCCAGTGTGCTGCGCGATATTTACACCGTTGTCCTCAACGATCAGCACGGCACCACTGTCGAGCTGCAAGTACCTTCGGAGCCGTTGATGGTCCATGCCGATCCGACGCGCCTGGAGCAGATCATCTGGAACCTGGTGAACAACGCACTGAAATTCACCCCGCCCGATGGCCGCGTGCAATTGATCGCCAGCCAGGTCGGGAACATGGCGCGGCTGGACGTCAAGGATAATGGCACCGGCATCGCAGCCGAGAACCTCGAACACGTATTCGATCTGTTTGGCCAGGCTGAAACACAGCACACCCATCACCAGCGCGAGGGGCTGGGCATCGGCTTGTCACTGGTGCGTCAATTGACCGAGGCACAACATGGCACGGTTGAGGTGAGTTCGCCGGGCGTTGGGGAAGGCTGTACCTTCACTGTCTATTTGCCGCTGGCCAGTCGTGAAGGTGAAACCCAAACCACAACGCCAACCGACGAGGTATCAGGAAAACTGAGCGGCTTGACGATTCTGCTGGTCGACGACTCTGCCGAGGTACTGGAAACCCTGAAAATGCTGCTGGAAATGGAAGACGCCGAAGTCGTTGCCTTTGATCGTCCGAAGGACGCTCTGGATGCAGCCGCAAGCAACCACTTCGACCTGATCATTTCGGATTTGGGCATGCCGGTCATGAATGGCCATGAACTGATGCAAGCATTACGTCAGTTGCCGAATGTCAAGAATGTGCCGGCCATTGCCCTGACGGGTTATGGCGCCAACAGCGATATTCAGAAGGCCCGCCAATCGGGGTTTAACCAGCACATTGGAAAACCGGTGTCCTACGATGACCTGATCGCAACCATCGAAGCCCTGCGCCAGCCCCAGACACCAGGTTCTCAATAGTTCAGCGAAAATAGGCGCGTTGCACGCAGACGCGCCGGTCAATCGCCTGTTTCAATCGCTCCTTGTGGTCTGCCCAAATCTTGGGATCGACCTTTTGCGCACGCATGAGGTTCAGCATGGCTGCTTTGGCGGCCAGGTATTCCGACCACGCATCTTCGCAACTGAGCTTGAAACGCTCACGTTCGCTCATTTCCATCCGCCGTAGCGCCAGTACCGACTCATCGGTGATGACCGGTCCTAGCGTCAGTTGCACCCGATGCGGTGCGACGAAGCCCTGCGTGTCCGCCATAATTTCTCCTGCTCGCTGAGCCCCCCACCTCAACGCATCACAGTAAGGTTCATCGCGAGCCCTGTCGTGAGACTCTTCACACAGCATGATCCCATGGTCATCGTAAATACCTACGAACACTTGGGTGACCCCCTCATGGCTCACCCGCGCCCGCACTTCCACCTGCATCCCGTCGCTGAGCACTTCTTCATGAATGTGGAGAGGTAACCGATTGTCGGTCCATAACCAGAACTGCGCACCTCTGTGTCGCATTGCTTGGCTCCTTATGGAGTGAGCAGTAAGGCACAGCAATGACAGACTTTCCATGTAGGTCGTCGGGTGGTTCGAGTCTGAAAAAAAACTGCTGGAGGAATGCTCTGGCGGGGTCTTTTTAACAGCTGACGTTATGCTCCGGCACTGGCATGACGCAGCCAGCCCTTGCCGTGCAAGGGTTTCAGCTGATTTCAGCCTTATCAGCGTTGAGTGCTTGTGGCCATTCGCCAAAAACAGATCGACGTAATATTGACACAAAAACATCCGCCTGTCGGAATATTGGCACTTCGTACTGTTACCTTCGCTTTACACCTTTACAAAGCCTGACCCCACAACTAAACACACATCAAACTGATATCAGGAAAGGCCGTATCCCTGAGTCGGTGCTGTACCAAAACACGGCCTCACCCAGCCTTCACTTCAGGAGTCCCTTCCCTATGGGTACTCTCAGATTATTGCGCGTCATGCGCAACGCAGCCCCAGGTTTGGGCCCACGTTCGCCCGACCGGTCCTGTGATTCGCTCCTCAAGTGCAGCGAACATCTTCACTCCCGCAATAGCAGCGCCCCTCTGCCGGTAGCGCCTGTTCCGTCAGGCCCGGACGGCCGACGATGTCTGGCAGCTGCCTCGCACCACTCCTGAACTCCCGGAGCGGCGCAAAAGCACGGGACTTCGTCCTGTTAGCAGTCCCTGGCGATTCCAATAAAAAAGCATTCTCCGGAGAAAGACATGGCTACCACCACAACGACCAGCGGCGGCACCGTTACTTCGCTTTCCAATACACCGCAGGCTCAGGACGACATTTTCACTACAGGTGTCATTGGCACGAGCAGCGCGGCCATCACTGAAGACCTGCTGGGAGTCGTGTACCTGGACGTCATGTCCAATGACCTCGGCGGTAGCGCAAAGACACTGTGGTCACTCGATGACGCGACCAGTCTTTCTACGGCCACCAAGGTTTATGCTCCGGCCGATCTGCTGGTCCAGGACACGGGCAGAATTGAGGCGACGAGTACCGACACCAGTTTCAACGGGGCAAAGATCTGGATTACCTCGGATGGAAAAGTCGGCTACGACGCCGCTACGTTGTCGACCGCTTTCAAGGCGCAACTCCAGGCGCTTGCTGGCGGAGCGTCCCTGACGGACAGCTTTACGTATGCGATTCGCCTCGGCAATGGCACCCTCAGCTGGGCCACTGCGCAGGTGCAATTCGCAGGTGCGAATGACAGTGTGACGATGAGCCTTGGCGCACAGGCCGGCACGGTAACCGAAGATGCGACCGCGACCCCGAGCCTGACCGATTCGCTGAGCGCGACAGGCACGATTGCGTTTAGCGATGTCGATCTGAGTGACACGCATACCGCCTCATTCGTGGCGGCGGGAGGCAATACCACAGCGCTGGGCAACTTCGCCCTCGCCTCTGTGACTGAAGCGGCCAACGCGGCTAACGGCACCGTTGACTGGACTTACACCCTGAACAATGCGGCAGCCCAGACCCTGGCCCAGGGTCAGACTGCTACCGAAACCTATGTGGTCACCATCAATGATGGGCATGGCTCATCGACCACGCAGAACGTGACGATCACCATCACCGGCACCAACGACCAGGTGCAGATCACCAGCGGCGTGCAGGCCGGCGATGCAGGGGAAGACAGCGGCGACTACGCAGCCAGCGGCAGCATCACCTTCACCGACGTCGACCTGATCGACACTCACAGCGTCACTGTCACGCCGGGCGCTTCTGGCTATTTGGGCAGCTTCACCACCGATCCATTGAGCGACAGCACCGGCACGGGCAGCGGTTCGCTGGGGTGGAACTTCGCGGTGAACAACGCCGCGCTGCAGTTCCTCGGTGAGGGCCAAAGTGTCACTCAAACCTATAACGTGGCGATCGGTGACGGCGCGGTGCAGACTGTGACCATCACGATTACCGGCACCAATGACCAAGTGCAAATCACCAGCGGCGTGCAGGCCGGCGATGCCGGGGAAGACAGCAGCGATTACGCGGCCAGCGGTAGCATCACCTTCACCGACGCCGACCTGATCGACACCCATAGCGTCAGCGTCACGCCGGGTGCATCCGGCTATTTGGGCAACTTCACCACCGATCCACTGAGCGACAGCACCGGCACGGGCAGTGGTTCGCTGGGGTGGAACTTCGCGGTGAACAACGCCGCCCTGCAGTTCCTCGGCGAAGGCCAGAGCGTCACCCAAACCTATAACATGGCGATCGGTGACGGCGCGGTGCAGACCGTGACCATCACGATTACCGGCACCAATGACCAGGTGCAAATCACCAGCGGCGTGCAGGCCGGCGATGCCGGGGAAGACAGCGGCGACTACGCAGCCAGCGGCAGCATCACCTTCACCGACGCCGACCTGATCGATACTCACAGCGTCACTGTCACGCCGGGCACTTCTGGCTATTTGGGCAACTTCACCACCGATCCATTGAGCGACAGCACCGGCACGGGCAGCGGCTCGCTGGGGTGGAACTTCGCGGTGGACAATGCCGCGCTGCAGTTTCTCGGTGAAGGCCAGAGCGTCACTCAAACCTATAACGTGGCGATCGGTGACGGCGCGGTGCAGACCGTGACCATCACGATTACCGGCACCAATGACCAGGTGCAAATCACCAGCGGCGTGCAGGCCGGCGATGCCAAGGAAGACAGCGGCGACTACGCGGCCAGCGGCAGCATCACCTTCACCGATGTCGATCTGATCGACACTCACAGCGTCACTGTCACGCCGGGCGCTTCTGGCTATTTGGGCAGCTTCACCACCGATCCATTGAGCGACAGCACCGACACGGGCAGTGGTTCGCTGGGGTGGAACTTCGCGGTGAACAACGCCGCCCTGCAGTTCCTCGGCGAAGGCCAGAGCGTCACCCAAACCTATAACGTGGCGATTGGCGACGGCGCGGTACAGACCGTGACTATCACAATTACCGGCACCAACGACCAGCCGACGCTGACGATTACCGACACCACCGGCGCGATGAACGAAGGCAACGGCACGGCCACCCTGAGCGACAGCGGCGCCCTGAGCTTTGCCGATCTGGACAGTACCGACACGGTGACCGTGTCGCAGACCGCCAACGGCGACATCGCCTGGAGCGGCGGCGTGCTCAATGCGACCATGGCCTCAGCACTGGTGGCCGGTTTCTCGGTCGACCAGAACAGCTGGGACTACAGCAGCAATCAGAACCTCGACTTCCTCGGTGCAGGTGAAACCATCACCTTCTCGTACGCGGTGGTCGCGACCGACGATAGCGGCGCGGCTAACGCTGCCTCGGCGACGCAGACTGTCACCATCACTATCACCGGCACTAACGACGCGCCCGTGCTCAGCTTCGCAACGGGCAATGATGCCGGCGCGGTGCAGGAAGACACCACGCTCAGCGTCAGCGGCCAGTTCAGTTCGGCTGACATTGATCACGCTGCCACGGCCACCTGGACCATTGCCGGGTCGAATACCGGCACCTATGGTTCGATCGCGGTGGATAGCACCGGCCAGTGGACTTACACCCTGGCCAATGGCACCGATGGCGTCGCCAGTGCGGTGCAGTCGCTGAAGGTTGGCGAAAGTCATGATGAAGTGTTCAGCGTGCAGGTCAGCGATGGCCTCGGCGGCGTCGACACTCAGTTGGTGACCGTCACCGTCAGTGGTACTAACGACGCACCCGTGCTCAGCTTCGCAACGGGCAATGATGCCGGTGCAGTGCAGGAAGACACCACGCTCAGCGTCAGCGGCCAGTTCAGTTCGGCCGATATCGATCATGCTGCCACGGCCACCTGGAGCATCGCCGGGTCGAATGCCGGCACTTACGGCTCAATCGCAGTCGACAACACCGGAAAATGGACTTACACCTTGGCCAATGGGACCGATGGCGTCGCCAGTGCGGTGCAGTCGCTGGGGGCTGGCGAAAGTCACGATGAAGTGTTCAGCGTGCAGGTCAGCGATGGCTTCGGCGGCGTCGACACCCAGCTGGTGACCGTCACCGTCACCGGCACTAACGACGCGGCCGTGTTGTCCTCGGCCAACGTCACGCTGACCGAAACCGATGCCCCGCTGACCACCGGCGGCAGCCTGACTGTCAGCGATATCGACAGCCCGGAAAGCTTCCAGGCGCAAACCAACACCGCCGGCGGCTACGGCCAGTTCTCCATTGGCACCAATGGTGCCTGGAGCTATGTCGCCGACTCCGCCCACAACGAGTTCGCCGCTGGCACCACCTACACCGATACCTTCGCGGTGAGCAGTGCCGATGGCACCCTCACCTCGGTCACTGTGCATATCCTCGGGAGCAACGATGCTGCGGTATTGTCCGCCGACATCGTCAACCTGACCGAAAACGATGCCCCGCTGACCACCAACGGCAGCCTGACCATCAGCGATGTCGACAGCGCCGCGACCTTCGTCGCCCAGTCCAACACCGCCGGCAGCTACGGCCAGTTTTCCCTCGGCACCGACGGTGCCTGGAGCTATGTCGCCGATAGCGCCCACAACGAGTTCGTTGCCGGCACCACCTACACCGATACCTTCGCGGTGAGCAGTGCCGACGGCACCCTCACTTCGGTCACCGTGCATATCCTCGGCAGCAACGATGCCGCGGTGTTGTCCTCGGCCAGCGTCACGCTGACCGAAACCAATGCCCCGCTGACCACCGGCGGCAGCCTGACCATCAGCGACGTCGACAGCCCGGAAACCTTCCAGGCCCAATCCGGTACCGCCGGCGTCAACGGAACCTTCGCCATCGATGTCGCAGGTAATTGGAGCTATACCGCCAACTCGGCCTTCGACACACTCAATGTCGGCGACAGCCTGACCGACACCTTCACGGTACTCAGTACCGACGGTACCGCGACTGCGGTGACGGTGACCATCAACGGCAGCAACGACTCGCCGACGATCACCTCCAACGGTGGAGGTGTGACGGCTTCGGTCAGCGTGGCGGAGAACAGCACGGTGGTCACGACAGTGGCGGCGAGCGATGCCGATCTTCCGGCGCAACCCCTGAGCTACAGCATCGTCGGCGGAGCGGATGCCGCGAAGTTCTCGATCGTTTCGGGCACAGGCGCACTGACCTTTGTCTCTGCACCTAACTTTGAGTCCCCAACTGATTCGGGAACGAACAACGTCTATGACGTGATCGTGCGGGCATCGGACGGCACGCTGTTTGACGACCAGGCGATCGCGGTGAGCGTGACGGGCGTCAACGACAACAACCCGGTGATCACCTCCAATGGTGGAGGTGCGACGGCTTCGGTCAGCGTGGCAGAGAACACCACGGCGGTCACGACAGTGATGGCTATCGATGCTGATCTTCCGGCGCAAACCCTGAGCTACTCGATCCTGAACACGGCCGGAACGGACTTCAGCAAGTTCTCGATCAGTTCGAGCGGGGTGCTGACGTTCAATTCGGCGCCGAATTACGAGAATGCCCAGGATGTCGGTGGTGCTGACGGTGACAATGCCTATGTTGTGGACGTTCTGGTGTCCGACGGCAATGGCGGAACCGACACCCAGACAATTACGGTAAACGTGCAGAACGTAGTTGATACTCCAGTTGATACCGTGGCACCTACAGTGACAGTGACGGGGACGGCCTTAGGGAATTCAATCGGCTCAGTGTCGACAGTCACATTCCAGTTCAGTGAGGCAGTGAGCGGTTTCAACCTTTCGGACGTTACGGTGAGTGCATCAGGGGCAACGCCCCGGGGAACCTGGAGTAATTTCACGCAGGTAGACGGCGATACCTACACGGCGACACTGACTAGAACGCTGGGCGGTAGCGTGAAAGTCGACGTTACCGCGAACAGCTACACCGACCTGGCGGGTAATGCTGGTGCTGCCGGGAGCAGTGCAAACCTTCCGGCAGGCGTTGCCGGCGAACCCATCAATCTAGCCCTCAATACTCCATCGGCCGATATCAGCGGCCCGATAACCGTGTCAATCAGCGGTGTTCCCTCGGGATGGATATTCAATGCGGGAACCGACAACGGCGACGGCACCTGGACCGTGCAGACCAGCGATCCTGGCGCATTGACGGTGACAACCCCAAGCGACTTCGCGGGAGCGTTGGTGCTTGATGTCAATATGTACTGGAGCAATAGTGACGGCAGCGACGGCAGCGCCTATGTGTTCAACAACATCGAAGTCTATGCCCCCGGCTCGCCGATCTTCGCCTTGTCCGCTGACGACAACCTGACCGGCTCGTCCGGTGCCGACACTTTCGTCTTCGCCCAGCCGATCGGCAACAATCAGATCTACAGTTTCGATGCCACGGCGGACAAGATCGACTTGATCGGCTTCACGGGCATCACCAGCTTTGCTGATCTGAGTATCACTAACGACGAAAACGGCAATGCGCTGGTCAGCATAAGCTCCGGCCAGTCGGTCACCCTGAAAGGTGTCGACGCGGCGGACTTAAGCGAATCGAACTTCCAGTTCGATGTGGACCCGGTCATGACCAATACCGGCACCCTCACCATTGCCGACGGCGCGATCATGCCGTTCGGTGGCAGCATTCATAACAGCGGCACCCTCGAACTCGGTTCCACCGGCAGCGAGACCAATCTTGAGATTCTGTTCCGCGGCGCGACATTGACCGGTGGCGGCCAGGTACTGCTATCCGACAGCGCACAAAACGTGATTTTCGGCGGCAGCGCCGACACCGTGCTGACCAACGTCGACAACCGCATTTCCGGCGCCGGCCAGTTGGGCGCCGGGCAGATGGTATTGGTCAATGCGGGGCTGATCCTGGCCAGCGGACTGAACAGCCTTGTGCTCGACACTGGCACCCACACCATCACCAACAGCGGGGTACTGGAATCTACGGGTGAAGGCGGCATGACAGTGGCCAGTGCGGTCGACAACTCAGGCCACTTGTGGGCCAACGGCGGCGACATGCGCCTGCTGGCCGACGTGATGGGCAACGGCAGCGCCACTATCGACGGCGACGCGACCCTGACCTTTTCCGGCGCCGCACACGGGTCCGTCGCCTTCCACGGCGAAGGCGCGGGCACGCTGGTGATCGCACAGGCCGAAGCGGCGGGTTCCTTGGTCGGCATCCTCGGTCTGGAGAGCGATGACATGCTGACCTTCGGCGATCTCGCCTTCGGCGCCAACACCCAGCTCAGATATAGCGCCAACGCCTCGGGCACCGGCGGCCTGCTGACGGTGGACGACGGCATGCACCGGGCCGCGGTGAACTTGCTGGGGCACTACACAGTGGAGGACTTCCAGGCCACCGACGGCGGCGAGACCGGCACCCAAGTCAGTTACAACGGCGCATCCAGCGGCACACTGGTGGGCAGCATGGCGGCGGACGTACTCAGTGGTGGCGACGGTAACGACATCCTGGCGGGTCGTGGCGGGGAGGACACGCTCAGCGGTGGCGCGGGAGCCGATATGTTCGCCTATCTCAACGAGGCTGAAGGCGGGGACACTATCCTCGACTACAACTTCGCCGAAGGTGACGCACTCGACCTCTCCGCACTGCTCAGCGCCAACTTCGTTAGCGGTATCAGCCAGGCGTCCGACTTCGTTCAACTGGCGCAGTCCGGCAGCGACATCACCGTGAAGGTGGATGCCGATGGTGCCGCCAATGGTACGAACTTCGCCGATGTGGCGGTGCTTGCCAACACGGGCACGAGCGGTACCGATCTGGTGCGCACCTGGTTTGGGGAGGGTGACCATACGCTGACGGCTTGATGTTGGGTTGGAGTTGAATCCACCGCTGCAGACGGCCACAAAAAAGCCCCACCAGATCACTCTGCGTGGGGCTTTCAAATATATGGTGTCCCAGGGCAGGTTCGAACTGCCAACCTTCCCCTTAGGAGGGTCAATTTAGAAACCGCCAAGCTTGAGACAGACCAGCAATTACTGGGCTTATCGTCCGGTTGCGTCCGTAAAAACAGCCCCGTATAGTTCTTTTTGCTGCCACGGTGCTGTCACGGAGCTGGATTGCTTGAAAACGAAGATCACTCAAAAGCTCATCAACGGCCTACACTCGGAGCCTAAAGCCTACCGCGTGCATGACACTGTACAGCCCGGCCTATTCATTCGCGTGCTGCCGAGCGGGCATAAATCGTACATGGTCACCTGGGGTCGCAACAAGAATGCCACCCTTGGCCGCGTTGGGGTTGTGACTCTCGATCAAGCGCGCACCGAGGCCGCCCAGTACCTGGCCGATGCGCACGCCCACGGGGAGCCACTGGCCGTCGCCCAAGGGCGGAAAGGTGCCGCCCTGCCCTCCTTGCGCCAGTTCATCGACGACACCTATATGCCCTGGTTCAAGACGCACCACAAAGGGCATGAGAAAACCCTGCACACGCTCGACAACAACTTCGAGGCGATCATGTCTCAGCGTCTCGACGCGATCACCGGCCGCGACCTGGACCAGATCCGCACAGGATGGATGCAGTCAGGCAACAAGCCATCGACGGTAAACCGCAAAATGGGCTCGATCAGCGGCCTATTCAGTAGAGCCGTTGAATGGGAGTACATCAGCGCCCATCCGATGAACAAGCTCAAAGCCCTCAAGGTCGACTCCATGGGGTTGGTCCGCTATCTGGATGCCGACGAGACCAAGCGCCTGCGCGAAGCTCTGGATGCGCGCCAAGACGAAGCGCGGGCCGAACGCGAAAATGCAAACAAGTGGCGAGCAGACCGCGGCAAAGAGCAGATGCAAAGTTTGCTGCAACTGCCCTTCACTGACCACCTGAAGCCCATGGTGCTTGTGTCGCTGAATACCGGCATGAGGCGTGGCGAACTGTTCGACCTGAAATGGTCAGCTGTGAACTTCCATACGAAGACGATCACCGCCAACGGCGCCACCACCAAAACGAGCGACACGCGGCATATCCCAATGAACAAGGAAACGTTCGGCGTGCTGGAAGATTGGAAAAAGCAGGCTGCGAAGTCTCGGTACGTTTTTCCGAGCCAGGCCGGCGGCCGCCTGGAAGATGTGAAGAGCGCGTGGCTTAACCTACTTGAGCGAGCCAAGATTGAAGGCTTCCGCTGGCACGATATGCGTCACGACTTCGCGACACGCCTTGTTATGGCGGGCGTACCGCTCAATACGGTACGGGATCTGCTAGGGCACGCCGATATTAAAATGACGCTTAGGTATGCCCACTTAGCGCCGGGTACCAAGGCGGCAGCGGTGGAGCTCATCTAGGAGGAAAGCCAAGCCCTAAATCGTCATCGGTCATAGGCAATATAGTCGGGGATGCTTTGTTCCTCTCAACGTGATCAAGTATTTCTTGCCAGAAAGAGCGTACATGCGATGCAAGCAGCCGAGATTCTGTTGACCTCGATCCGTTACTGTATTGCTCCCAAAAATGCTCAGTTGCCTTGATGGTTTCCCAAATCCTGAGCTCATCGTACGTCAAGGCTTCAGGCATATGAATGGCCAACTGCACTAGCCTTGAAGACTCGTCAGTAGACCAGATTTTATCGAGAACAGTGGACAGATTACTGCCATCAAAGTCGACTGATTGCTGGGCTATCGCCTGCGCAATTGCCCACTCAATTACGGCTGTCAAAGAGCGCTTTTGCAGTCTCCCCATTATGTCCAAAGCGAACTTTATCTTCGGATCAATTCTGATCCCAACACTGACTGTTGTGCTCGTCTCGCCGGTGCGCTTGCTCGTCTTAGTGGCCATAGCATTCCATCTGTTCTGTAGTCGGCTCAGCCGACCTGATAGGTGCAGCTTGCTCGACGCGCAAACCACTGTCAATCCATGCAAGTACAAGACTGTATAGCATTTGCTTGCACTGTTAGATTTATGCGTTGTAACCTAGCAACATCTGGCATCCTCTTCGGTGCCGGAATTTAGGGAGACGACCATGGAACAAACCCCACAACAAATGGCTCCGCTGTCGGTGAGCGTCGAAGAATCTGCCCGCATTTTGGGCATTTCGCGCTCTGCTACTTACGAGCTCATCGCCCAAGGCGAAATCAAGACTTTCAAAATTGGTCGTCGGCGCCTGGCACTGGCGTCCGAACTGAAGGTGTTCATTGAACGTGCAGCTAAGGCCGGCGCACGGTGAAGCACGAAAAGAAAAAAGGGGAAGTATTGCGCAGGACTGCGCGGAGAATTGCCAAGGCGGTGCTCGAACACCGCCTTAGCGAAAACACACTGGATAGCACCAACGTGAGGGGCAAACTATGACACGCCATTCTTCAACTGAGCAAGACCGCAAGATGATGGAGGCGCTGCGAAACGGTCCAGTTTCGACCATCGAAGCGGCAAAAGATCTGGATATCGTCCAGCCACCAAACACCATTCGCCGCCTCAGGAAAAAGGGACATGAAATCCGCACCTACTGGACGCATCAGTCCACTGAGCCGGGCCGCCCACCGCATCGCGTTGCAAAGTACATCTTGATGCGCGAAGCGTCGTAAACCAGATATGCAGCGCTCTCCCCATTTTTGGGGCGAGCGCTCGCACCTGCCTGTGAGCCGCTGAATGGCCAGAAAGAAATCCTACAAGGTCGACTTTGGGGGCGGTCGAGTGCTGGCCCTACCTTATCGACTGCTGATCAGCGACGCCTTCGACAATCTGTCGCCCAAGGCAGTAACCGTGCTGATCAAGCTGGCCAGGAATTACAACGGCCGCAATAACGGCGATCTGTCTTGCACGGCCTCGATGATGGCCAAGGGAAAGTCTATGGATGCCAAAACGCTTGCTTCCGCCCTTTCCGAACTTATCGATGCTGGCTTGATTGTCCGAACCCGGGAGAGCCGCAAGGGAGGGCGGGAACAGGGAATGGCACGTTGTGCGCTTTACGCGCTCACCTGGGCAGCAATAGACGATTGCCTGGGAAAAGAGCTCGAATTATCCCCTGGCCCGCCGCGCTTCAAGTTCATCTGATTTTCGAGTTTTTCGGTGGGAATTTTTCCGCCTAGTACTGGGAATTTTTCCCAGTTAACACGCCTTCATTGTCCGGTTGCGTCCGGTTGTTTTTCTGAAATGGTGAAGTACTGGGATTTTTTCCCAGTACCTTTCAATGAAACCGGGGCCTCCAGAGGGGTATGTAAACGGAAAAAATCCCACCCTTTATAAATTACCACCACCAGGGTTTATAAGATGGGACCTAAGACGTACCAGCAGGCACGATGCACCCATGGGCACGCAGGGAAATGTAAACGTATAGGAGGCTTCACCTTTCTTGTTGTGGACTTCCTCCCTTGGACGCTGATCGGTATGTGTCGTCCATGCGCGGAGGAAGTGAGGAAGGATTTGATCTACCAGGTTGAAAAGGGTCAAGGCCGATAGTCGCCGATCCGCCACCCTAGAAGTCGAGCAGTGTTTCAAACCAAAAAAAAGGCACCACCCTGTTGCGGGGTAGTGCCTTGGTTATTACGAAGCTTTCGCTGTTTGCTTGCTTAGACTTCAACCTCTAGCCGAGTCCGATCAGCACCAGGGTCGTCTGAACCGAAAAGCGCCTGATTCAATGCCTTCCTGCTCTCACACCACAGGTCGTACTCAGGGTGGCTGCCCGCTCCCACAGTATTCACCCATTCTGGCAACTCTTTGCGCCACCGCATCTCATTCAAGTGCGACTCGCGTGACGTTGCTCCGCGACTATTAGCTCGGCCAGCAGCGCGCGTTGTGCGCCGGTGTGCACAAGTAACGTTCCAACCTGAAGGGACGCATTATCGATAGTCATTGCTCACCTCCTTTCAGCCAGAACTTGCGGAAGACGACATAGCTCGCATCGTTCAGCCCGGGGTTGAAGCGTTGGCGAGTCATAGTGCTGACCTGAGTCTCGACAGCACCTACTGGCCACTTGAAAGCAATTGGCCAGTCCCCATATGACAGGTACAGGGATGTCCCCTGCCAACTGAGGTGTAAGCGCTATGGCCAAAGGAAATGAGTTCAAGAGTGGTGACATCGTCAAGCTGAAGTCGGGGGGGCCTGAGATGACACTGAGGCACTGGTCTGCCCTCCAAGCGGGTTTTGAGTGTCAGTGGTTCGCTGGAAAAAAACTCGAGAAGGGCTACTTCAACGCTGAATCTCTTGAGCTCGTAAAGCCTGAGAAAAGCTGATGGACGCTGACTCGGTTTCAAAATGGATGCTAGCTAAGATCGAACGAGATTCGTGCGTCTATCAAGACGACGTTGTGGACTTCCTTGTCAAATCAGGCCGGGAGGATCTGTTGATCGAAAATGCAGACGGCAACCAAGTACTCGGGAAGGCTTTATTAGCCGCTTTCCGGAAGCTCACTCCCGATAACGTTGTCTGGGTGAAACCAGATCGCTACTGGCGTTTCAGGGTCGCAGAAGACGAGCCAGGTCGTGACGCTCGGGGCTAATGTGGTACTCGGGCCGCCCCATTTGGATTGCGGCCCGTTTTGGCCTGACAGCACCTCAGAACACGTACACAAAAAATAGAAAAAGGAGTTCGAAATGACGAAGCTGTTCGAAAAGCGGTTCTCTGAGCTTGAATCTCAGCTATTGGCACTTGAAGCCACCAAGACGATGAAACACAGCGAAATGATGGGGTCATTCCCTTCCATCGATGCGAATTCATTGCTTAGTTGGGGGGTAAAGGCAAAATCCCTCCTATCCAACGTTTGCGGCGAAAAGTCGCACCACATGATGACGTTTATAGAGGCAGAGAAGCCGCGCTCATACTCGAATAATTTCGAAACGCTTCAGCGCGTTAAAGCCGTCTTCCTCGCTGCCAAAGAAGATTATGAAGGTGGCTACCTCAACACCGTACGCAATTTAGTTCAGGCGGAAGTATTCGGAAGCGAGCTTGAACAAGCCGGCGAGCTACTGACCGCAGGATATGCTTCCGCAGCCGCAGTGATTGCCGGAGTGGTACTGGAAACCACCATCCGCAACCTTTGCACCGATAATGGTATCGATCATGGGAAGCTCGACAAGATGAACGCCGACCTGGCGAAAGCGAACGTTTACAACTCAATCCAGCAAAAACGCATCACCGCGATAGCAGGCATCCGCAATGCCGCAGCTCATGGCGATGTCGAGAAGTTCAACCCTGGAGATGTAAAGGGGATGATCGATGACGTTGAGCGCTTCCTCGCTACGACCCTGCAGTGATCAACACTCCAAAGAGACGCGCTCAAATCTGAGCGCATCGGGCGCCTGGACAAGATGCGAGCAGAATTGCGTGCATCTCACCAATGTACTCAGATTTGAGTGTATCTCTGGAGGCCAGGAAAAAACCCTGCAAAATCTCGCTCCCACAGTGGAATATCGCGATGTGTAACGATTTGGTCTCACTGAGACGATTTGAGCTCTTTGGCAGATCAAGTTTGTAGCGACTTTCTCTTTATTTCTCCCGAACGGCGAAAGGACAGCCGTCGCTGCGACTATCGGGCATCTGCCGTTGCGCGCAGATAGCAAGCGCCAATCGCGTCTTTACCCTGCGCTCGAGCCACCGTAGCCAAAAACAAAAAACCCTGCCTCAGCAGGGTTATTCATCGTTTTTAGCTCTGAGTCGCATGGGAAGCACTAACTTTGGCATATTCATGCGTTGAAGCTGAGATGTGACGTATTCTCGCCAATAAGGCCACACGTGATAAGAGACGTTCTTAAGAGCGAAAGCATCGAGAGCTTCTTGATCCTCGGCAATAGCATAATCTACGATATCGTAATCAGCCTCCATCGTAGCTTCGACCAGCGCTAGAACCTCAATATCGTCATCTTTCTTATCTACGTCATCTTTGCAAATAATTCTAACCCCCAGTTCAGAAGTAACTCGAAACATTCTGAACGGACCATCCTCGGCTTCAGCCTCTATAACGGCAGAAGCCGTGATAAAGTTTTTAGTCTGAAAACTCAAACGCTCACTGCGAGCATCAAACTTGGGGTCAAAATCATTACCGAGACTAGATGTAGAGTCTTTTATAAAAATATCAACTAGCTTCAGCGAAGCTATGGCCTTATTGAGCGCATCAGTACTCATGCTGCTTCTGCCGGCGAATAGCTCTTACCGCCCACAACACGCAGCGCAGACTGTCGCACAGTCTTACGCTCAATATGCGCGTTAGATACCGCATAACTCATCGCCACGCTCTGATAGTAACCCCTGCTTCCCGCATCCTGACCAACATCAAACCCGTGAAAATCGGACAGCACTGAAACTACTAACGAATTTAAACTTACATCTTCGCTTTCAGCGACATGAGTTAGATAACGATGCAGTGTTTTTGGGAGACGCAATGTCATCCTGCCGCTATAATCTTCAACGGTGGAAATCGGCGGCGGCATTGTTTTACCCGACGCTTCCATTTCTAAAGCTGTTTGCTCAATACTATCAATAACCAGCGCATATGCCTCCTCATGGGTATCGGCATATTCTTCCAGATAAGGAATTTCTTTAACGCGCGCTTGGAAGCACTCCTCGCCTTCAAAATTCCCTCTACGAATTTCGATGGAGTAGCTGCTTGCATTAATCATTTATTTCTCTCCAGTTTGTCGAGAAGGTCCTGAAAGTCACTCAAAACCCTTATCACCTTGACCACGTAAGGGGTCTTGATGATCGAATCCTTTCCATGTCCACAATTGTAGCTTGAGGACGTAAATTCCTTCAGATCGTGGTGAAAAAAAACCTTGTGCCCAGGCGTCTTTCCTTCCTTGATCGTGAAACCAAATCCTTCAAGAATGCTTCTCATTTCACCACACCTTACACCCGCTTTCCGCGAACGCAGGTCTGCGATGACGGGGCCGACTTTACAACACATATGACACCGCCGGTAGTGTCAGTTCCGAAAATTTCATCGAAATCCATCTCGGTTGGTGAGCGATTAAGGTACGCCGCAATGATGGCGCATCATACGCCAGCGCCTTCAAAATAAAAAAGCTTGCGAAATCGTAAGCTTGCGAAATCGACTCTCGCTTGAAGCGATCCTTTCGCGGTGGGCGGCGCCATTGGCAGCGTGGCGATATGTCGCAGCCAATTATTAAATTTGAGATGCGCTGGCTTATCGTCCCGGCCCGACGAGCGCGTAGTAAACGCCACGTCATTTTTTACACAGTGTGTTGAAGCCACACAGTGCGCGTCGAGACAGACCAAATGGGCCGAGTCGGACCAAATTGCCTGTTGAGAAATGTTGAAGTTGCGCGGCCGCATTCGCTAGGCGAGCATGAGTGAATTCTTGACAGACCCTAGACAGATCCAGCTCATGGCCGCGCTCGATCACGAAATCAAAACCAGATCGCCCTGGGCGCCGCTGTAGAGGAACTATCCAATTGGGTCGAAGCCTGCGGCTCAGCAGATATCGCCGACAATGTGCGCGGCGCGCTTGCCACCCTGGACGATAATCTGGACTTCATCAGGCTCGGCATCGCAAAGCTATCCACGCCGGGCAGCTCACACGCCTAACAGCAGGTTGAAGCAGGCGTAGCGCAATTGTGATCGTGGCTCACCTTTGGCCCATCCAACTCGAGGTGGGATTTCCTCACATTGCCTCGGCACCTTTTCCGCGACACGTTTTCAAAATTCGCAAAACGTGTCGCGCACTCCACTTCTTAGCGGATCTTCCTTGCGTAGCCTTTCCTAACTACGCGCGAAATGTAGCTATTTAGCCCTCTACCGGCTCTCGCCAATCGATGCATTTCCGAGATAGATCCAGGTCCTGCACTTTGATTTGTGTACAGGTACTGCGACCGGTCATTGAATTCAACTGTGATAGACCCGTTCCCTATCTCAAATGCGGCCACATTTGAGTCACCTCCCAGATTCCCATAGCGTTCCATCGTCGTTCCTTTGAGCAAGAAGTTCATCGGCAGGCCAACCATTTGCCCTGCACTCATGACGCTAGCCCAGGATCTCTGCATGCCCAAATAATGGACTGAATAACGTCGACGCTTTCGTCGCAAACCGTCCCTGCTACTCTTCGAGTTCACATGGAGGGATGCAATGAACAACACTCTGATCGCCGGCTTACTCAACGCACAGAATCAAAACCAGATCGCCCTGCGTGCCGCAGTGGAGGAGCTTTCCAATTGGGTAGAGCAGCGCGGATCGGCCGACATCGCCGACAACGTGCGCTGCGCGCTTGCCACGCTGGATGAAAACCTGGAGTTCATCAGGGACGGAATCACGGAGCTTTCAACCTCGGGCCGGCCACGTACCTGACAGCAGGCTGGAGCAGGCGTGATTCAATTGTGATCCAGGCTCACATTTGAGCCATCCGGACCAAAGTGGGATTTTCTCACTTTGCCTCGGTCAGCTCCGCGACACGTTTTCATAACTCGTCAAACGTGTCGCGACACCTGCCCTACCGAAATGGGAGGCCAGGTTGTTGTCGGAAATTCTGACATCCAGCCAACTCCCACCACCACCACCACCACCACCACCACCACCACCACCCCACCACCACCACCACCCTGTTGCAGGGTAGTGCGCCGCCCTATAGAAGCTATTCGTATCACTTTGCCTCACTCCGACTTACTGCAACAAAAACGCCCTCCTCGACCTGCTGCAAACCAACTATTTCAGTCCCATTTAATCCGGTTACGTGTAGCACCTTAGGTGCACCCTAAAAGCACTGGATATACACTCAGATCAGGCCTAATGTGAGCCTTGAACGGCTTTTACAGCTCATAGAGGACAAATCATGTCGACCCCTACCAAGCTCCGCGGCCACCAGGCCAAACCAACCCGCGCCGAAGTCAAAGCCGCCTGGGGACGCCTGCGCAACGCAGCGGATCAAGGCTGCGTCCAGGCAAATGCTCTGCTGATCGCGCTCGTTGAAAATCATCCCCTGATCGTCCCTTTGGTCACTCGATAAAGCAAAAGGCGCACAAGCGCCCCATAAGAACGCAGGCGCTTTTTTTGTGCCTGTCGTTTCGAGTTATGGCGGCTGTTTGTGGGTGGCGTTCGCGCCTGCCGGTTTTTTTTTGCCCCGCTTGACCAACCTGCATACAGTCCGCCTCCATTCGTTTGATCGCGAAGGTGGCGGCTTCCCAGCAAAAGGAGCTGTACCTCATGCAACATGACGCCAGCTCAACCATTAACAGTTTTGTCAGGTAATCCCAGGAGCTAACTATGAGCAGGAAAACGTTAATCAGTGCAGTTCTACTGGAGACGGATCGTGTCTGGGGGGAGGATGGCTTTGGGGGCGAGCCTGATGAGTATGCTTGGCTTGCTGTGACGTTTGGCATTACTTATGACCAAGATGTGCAATGGCAACTTATTCTGGATCACGCTTGCGATTGTCTGGAGGATGATGACTTCGAGGACGAAAAGTTGATGTTATTTCTAGAGGACGAAGGTGCGGTGATGCGTTTTCTTAATACATTCCTTGAAATGTACCAATGCTCATCAGCGGTATTTCCTCGTCCAGTATCTTGAGGGCCTGCTCCAGCCCCACGGGTGTCCCCAAAACCGGGGAGCCCGCCAAGTCAGATTTCAAATCCAGCGTGGATAGAGGTTGGGAGGGGATGCGCTGGGGGCGGTGTGATGACGCCACACCAGCCTACGCAAATCAGATCTACGTCCAGTCGTTCAGATTTGGGTGCCCCTTCCATGGTCCGTTGATGACATCTCCCATCGCTGGAAGAGCTACGCACGGGGCTCTACAGGAGAGGCGGCCCGTGGGGGCAATTGACGACTCAATGTTAGTAAAAAACAAGACCAGGAACTATATGCGTGATGGGGTTTTCAGCCAAAACACCTGCTTTTGGGTGTAAACCACAGCGGGGGTTTCGTGTCTCGAAACCTCTTGGTTCGCGGTAAGCGTCCGCCCAACTCACATTGTGTGACTCAGGCAGCTATCAATCACCTCTATGCCATTTGCCCTGATCCCTGCGGCTAAGTGCTCCATGGCCGATGAACTGGTATGGTTGCGAACTGATTTCTGTGACAGAGCTTGCGGCCCACGAGGCTTCATCTGTAGCGCATTGATTTACAGGGAACGGGATAACTGCAAGTGGAAGCGTCTGCTAGCCAAGGAGAGATTGCGCGATGGAGCAGTATTTTGTATGGAACACCGACCCTGTACTGATGCGGTTCGGAGTGCTCGATATCCACTGGTACGGCCTCCTGTTCGCAGCCGCGTTTGGCTTCGGTATGGCGATCATGAGGTTTATCTTCAGACGAGAAGGTAAGCCTGAGGGTGACCTGGACGCTCTGCTGATCTATCTCGGCTTGGGTACAGTGCTCGGCGCCCGGCTTGGGCACGTGCTGTTTTACGATCCAGCGTTTTACTTCAGCAATCCTGCGGAAATCCTAGCCATCTGGAAAGGCGGTCTAGCAAGCCACGGCGGCGCTATTGGACTCGCCCTTAGCCTCTATCTATTCTGCCGACGTCGTTCCGACATAGGCTATCTCTGGCTGCTGGACAGGATTGCCATAGTAGCTCTTTTGGGCGGCTGCCTGATCAGAGTGGGCAATTTCTTCAATTCTGAGATCGCCGGTGTTCCGACGGATATTCCGTGGGCAATTGTATTCTCCCGAATTGATACGCTGCCTAGGCACCCCACACAACTCTATGAAGCATGCGTCTATCTTGTAATGTTTTTGCTGATGTTCTTGCTGTACCAGAAACGCCGCGCCCCCCTGGAACCGGGGTTCCTGAGCGGGTTGTTTTTGTCAGCAGTTTTCTCGGCGAGATTCCTGCTTGAATTCACCAAGATGCACCAAGCCAGCTATGACTATTCCCTGCCACTAAACGTTGGCCAACTGTTGAGCATTCCGCCTGTTCTCGTCGGGCTAACGCTCATGGTTCTAGCCAAACGGAGTGGCAGAAAATTGCTATGTGAGCAAACGAGTTAGGCAATAGGCCGGCTGTGGGCAAGAAGGGTGAAACCTTGCCACCTGTGTGGCAGCAACTGATCGATTTCACTCGCCCGCTGCGTAGGCAGCCGCGTGAGGACGTCCTTCAAATAGGCATAGGTGACTTGGCCGGACGGTTACAACCATAGCGGGGGTTCGTGCCTCGAAACCTCTTGGTTCGCGCAAGTAACTTGACGTTGGAAAACGACCCAGAAGCCTCACTGAGTAATCTGGGAAACATTAGGTTTTATTACCAAAGCACTGAGCACTCCGCTTGAGCATTAGCTTTCGTCAATCACAAAACCCGAATCGCGTGGGCCTAAGTACAGCAGTTTCGATATCCCCCAGCTCAAGACGTTCACGTCTTTCACGGACGCTAAACTCAACCGCGGCTGTCGAGAGCTGACCTAGCAAAGTGACCAGCTTTGCACCACCACAGATCCGGTCATCAAACTGGGAATGTCGCGCTCGAATGCGAGCAAGGGTTTCGCTGGCTTGCCTAGCGATTTCGAGTGCCTTGCGCAGCCCAACCCTATCTTGACCGAAGCCGACCATCAATACGCCAACGCGGTTCGCCGTAAGGTGTGTTAGCGACTCAAGTGACTCGGTCATGCCCCTCTGAACAGCGCCAGCGATTGCCGCGCTGGGAACATTCTCAGGCGTCGGTCGGCGTGTTGGCACACCCGTCAATCCGAGCAGAAAATCTGCACTCACACCATACAGGCTGGCATACCGCAGAATCTGAAGGGTGCCAGGCAAGCGGCGGCCTTTTTCATGTTGGCAGACCTGTCCAAGATTCCGCTGACTTAAAGCTTTCCTAGCATCATCAAGAGTCATTCCTGCCGCTGCCCTGGCAAGCTTAAGCCTCCTACCCAACTGAGCTGCCAACGTACTCTCAGCTTGGGGATCAATCCGAATTGCCATTAAGCTGAGTGCCCCGCAGCTATACGCTGCGGCAAGGCTTCGATACGGGCTAACATTTGGGCTGTCTCGCGAATGGCTTGACGGCGACCTTCAGCATTATGCCGCAACTCCTGCGCTCGCAAAGTCAGCGCCTTAACATCTGGCTCCGGTCCGATAGCGGCCAATACCTGAGATTCGGTCAAACCGGTTTTAATTAAAGCGGCGAACTTGCGCTGGTACTCAGAACTCGCCACCCTGCACTTAAGCTCGAGGTGCTCCGCCTCGGCATCGAGCTCCCGGGAGTTAACCCTTTCAGCCATCGCAACCTCATCATTAAGCAGACGGTGAGCAGTCTCGCTTTCGACTTTACGCGCCTGTTGAGCAACCTTGCGCCTAACTTCCAGATCGTCCAGAACCCCTTTTTTGAATGCGCGAATATCGCCCCCAGCATCGTCAAAAGCGAATCGGAGCTGGTCGATAGTTTCATCATACCCACCCGCGTCAACGACTGCGGCGCGCGCCTTCAAAACAGCGACGGACAACGCTAGGATATCTGCCTGTGCTTGCTGAGCATCGCTCATGATTGACCCTCCGGTCATTTGATTGAGACTGAAGTTTGACCTATTGGCTCGATGATCGAATGGCCAGTATTCCGGCTTGCTCAAGCTCAATGGTTACAGCTATACCCAAGAGGGCGAACTCAACCAGACGCGGGTGCTCATCGGCGCTATGTGCATTGGTAGCAAAGCCGTTGCGGTGGGCGTTGTGGTCCGCGAGAAAAAAGACGGGCGCCATCACCGCTACCACTTCGAACTGCGCGACAAAGCGTAACGCCAGAAACGCAAAACCCCGGGCAAGGCCGGGGTTTGTGGGGGTTGCTAGAGGTACCTTCTGACGCCGATACCAGCCCCACTCAGCTGGCGTTAGGAATTCAGACCTGCTCTTCGCAACGACTTCAACTTACGCCTGATCACAACACTTGTCGAATGACTGCTGAGTTATCGATTACCGCCCTTGCAGCAAAGCTGCCCGAAGGCGTGCGTTATCGCCCGCGCCTATGCGTTAGCACCTGCTCTAAAGGTATTGTCTCTGAGCTACCGGCTCGAATATCAAGCAGACGCCGCTCTGCGATACTCAAATCTTCAATATCGTCGAGATGTAGCGCAATGGCTTGGGTGACGTAAAAAGCTGTGGACCTGCCAGTAGCTTTAGCGAGCTTTTGAAGGCGTTCTTCAAGATCGGGTGGCAAATGGAGAGTAAGCATGGGTGGGCCCCTGAGCTAATCATTACGCCAGCATAGCAAATGGGCTGATCCCTCACGGTCAGTTTACGACTATGTCGGCACTTCGCTGTTTTCTGCCTGCCTAGGTTACGTAACGCGACTTCAGCAAGCGCTTACAGCGCAAGGGCTTTGAGTGATGGAACACACCTGGCTCTCTAGCAATTATCTCACTGCCCTCTAGACGCAATGGAGCCTCTGAACGGCATGGCGTCCAGTCTCTATATGTGGAGAAATTCCTTGTCCATATGTGGGGAGATGTCTTGTGCCGTCCGTGTACAAAGTGTGCAGAACTACTAAATAGATAAATTTCTTAAAAAAATCTCTATATCTAGAGAAAAATCTTGTCTTTGGCCTATTTTTTAGGGGAAACATTTTCTGGTTGGTCGCTCGGGATGGCGTTGGCCAGGAGATATATGTGGAGAAATACCTTGGCCATATGTGGAGAGATGTCTTGTGCCGTCCACAGACCAAGTATGGATAGACGGAAGTGAAAGCCCGCTGTTCAATTCGAAACCATGTAGTGCAGTACTTTTTTGGCGATCCGGCTCTTGTTGGGTCACGTGCAAATCGAAGAGGTTGCGGCGCGCATCCGCGTCCTTTCGTTGACCAGCAAAATTCTCGCTCTTGTCCAAAGGCTAGAAGTTCAATTTCAACCCCATCCCTCGTAATTAGGCACGCCTCCAGCATTGTCATCCGCAGGTAAGCAGTAGTAGAGCCATTCATCATGTGCTTGATCTTGAGGTCTTTTGCGTGAAGCAATGGCAAGAGCTGACTGCCGTATAACCCCTATCACGCTGGAGGACGCTGATGGGGTGTAAACCATAGCGGGAGTTTCGAGCCTCGAAACCTCTTGGTTCACGCATGCAACTTGACATTGGAGAACGACCCAATGCTTCGTTGGGTAATCTGGGAAACATTAGGTTTTATGTCCAAAGCACCGTGTGAAGTGGGTCGCTGGTGGTGGTCACTGCGCTCGGCGGGCCGCCCGTCGACATCAGCTGCTTGTTGCGTAATTGCATCGCACATGACCACCAAATTGCATTACTACTGACCAGTCATTTGCATTCGTGGTGACCACCGTTTGCATCCGGTTGACCAATGCGCGCACAAGAGACGAGCGACAGAGAGCGGCCATTCTGAGCCATTCGCGACAGGCAGCAATCGGCCAGAACCGTCTATCCATCAGTAGCCGCTGTGGCCGCTAAAGTTTGAGGCCTCCGCTCATGCGAAATGGCCTCTCGACATCAAGGATGCACCTCCGTCTGTGAGCGGCTGCGAAACGAATCGTTCGCTGATCCCAATCCTGGCGCAGTTGTACTCGACGACCAGGCACCGGCGTTGGTCATCGCTAAGCCAAAGCTGGTCTCCTATCGCGTGAGTCAGACCGGGACCTCCTTCCATGATGCGGTCCACTGCCTCCCGAAACGTAGCGGCATCAATGCGTAGATCGAGCAGGTTGCCGATGTAAACCTCAACGCCCCACTTGTCTGCTAGCTCGTAGGCGAGTCGTACCTTCCTGCATGCTCTCTGCACTTCCTGCAGCCGATCTTGGCTGTGCACCAGGCTGATCCCGAAGACTCCTGGGTGGAGATTATCCTTGATGCGCTCCTCAGTACTACGTAGACCTATCCGCCCAACGATGTCCCATCCCGCCGCAATTCTGTCGATGAGAGTCGCGTAGCTCTCGAATGCTTCGCGCTCACGGAACAGAGTGGGCGGTTGCCGGGTGCTCTCCGGCCAGTAGTAGGTACCAAGCTTCATTTCGCTGGCGATGGTGAAAGCGTCAGGTCGGCCGTTGATCTCCATCAACCACTTTACGCCCCCTACCGTGCTCGCCCGGAGGAAGACATCGCCCTGAGATGATGTCGGGTTGTACTTGCACATGATCGTCGCCTTAAGATCAACAGCCTCCAACGCTAGCTCCCCCGTCTCAGGAACGCGTGCCGATATGCTGACCTGGCCATAATCGATCAGCCTGACGTCGTAGGTGCCGGCCTCATACAGTCTCTGGTTGAACTGCGTGGCAATCTCGGTGGCCCATCGGTATTCGCTGGCAATCGCCGTGGTGATAATGGCAGTCTGATCAGAACGCCCAACTTGCTGAATCACGATTGGAAGGGGCTTTCGGGAGAATGAGGACGGGGGCTTCGCGATCGGATGAGCGTCCAAACAGAGGTCGCCGATAAAGCGCTTTCCGACCTCACGGATCTTCTCGATAATCGAGGCTACCACCAAATCAGGAAGATGGTCCCGAACGATCTGATCAAACCGCTGAACGCCCATCCATCGAACCAGATAGGCGGCATCAAACTGGGTAACGGTGAGATGCTGGGCAAACTCCCTTACACGCTTCATCTCATGAATACGCGGGGCAGGGTATTCCCAGCGGAACTTGTCGATCAAGTCGCTGCAGTAAATACACATCCAGGTGCCGTTGGATTGGTCTTTGATCTCCTCCTCAGTCATGCCAACTGGAGGTCTAGGACCATTCTCAGAAGCGGCATAAATGTGAGCGGCCACACCTGTGCCGATGAGGCCATCCTTCCTTTTCTTGCTCTGCCCTGGGGCCTTGGTATTCCGCAGGCAGTCATAGTGCGAGCAGATGTACCCCGCTCTGCCGGCCAGCACTTTTTTTGTGGGCATGCTGAACTCGACCCGGTCGTCCTTCGCCTCACTCATCTACCAGTTCCTTTAAACACGATGGATCAAGGATGGCAATGACGTGCGGGTTCTTCAAGCGAATTTGGGGGGAGGCGACGCTTCCGATAGGGCCTCTAGGCTCATCTGGTTAGCCCGAGCTAGTCTGGCCGAGCCGACTGCCGACTGCCGCCGGACGTGAAGGACTGCTATGGGTTTTCTGCCATTCGCGACGGGCAGAAAACGGCCGATTCTGTTGAAAAAGTCGGCCATGGTTTGCTCAACGGAAAAGTGCGCGTCTGAGATTGAAATCTTTACTTTGAGCAGAGGCTTCCGGATTCAGATTTCACGTAGAAGCGTGCAAAAAAGGCGTTTTCACCGGTCAATGATCAGGCAGTTTGGGCGGACCGACTTTTTCAACAGAATCGGCCAAAAGGAGTCAGTCGCAGTGTCCAAAATCTGTGAGTAAACTTGGTCGTCTCGTTCACGGTTTATCTGTCGAGCTTCCGCCGTCGTTGAAGAAATCGTCCGCTACAACCATGCCGAAATTGTCAGTTAATTTGTCCTATTCATTTTCACTGAACATCGTTTGGGTACGCCTTTCCTGCTTAAGTCTGGCAACTGCCTGGAAAAAGCAGCGTTCAAAGAGGTGTATCTCATCTGACCCTGGAAGGCTGCGCCGCGCGCCTGAACGTCTCTAACACCGTGCGGACCCAGCTGCGTGCACTGTTTCGCAAAACCGGCCCCCCCGCCAGGCGCAACTGATCAACCTCTTTACTCGGCTGATCGGGGGTTGAGGACTTGTTTGTCCTGCAACCCCCGGCATCTTAGACGTACAGCTGCACATCGTTCGCCGTCAGAGTCGCTACTCCGGTCAGGGTCAACACCGCGACGGCGTTGCCATTGGCTGCGCCCTCGGCATCGTAATAGAGCGTGTGGTCATCCTGGTTGAATACAAGATGCGCGCCTGCCGTCTCATGCTGCGCACCGCTGACATTGGCCAGTGACTCGCTGACGGTCTGGGTATAGGCGGAGTCTTCACTGCCAGCGGCCAAGGTCACCGGGCCGCTCACCAGCGGCGCGGTAGTATCGAGGGTGAGTGTGCTGCCGGTGCCATTGACGGTGTTGCCGGCCGTGTCGCTGGCCGTTACCGACACATTGATCGGGCCATCGCTCAGGCTGGACAGGTCGGCGCTGCCGTCGACGCCGACGACGCTTTGGCTGCCATCGCTGAAACTGACGGTGGCGCTGGCGTCCGCGTCGAGGCCGGTAACCGTGTAGGCGACCGCCGTTTTCTCGGCGTTGTTGATAAGGGAATCGGCCAGCGTGACCGTCAGGTCGCCGCTCATGTCGGCGGTGGTGTCGAGTGTCAGGCTGCCGGCGCTCGTGAAGGTAAGATCATCCACCGCGAAGTTCGAGCCCCCGTCGTGGATCGCCAGAAACGCGATCGGGTCGCCCGGGGAGGTCACGCTCATCAGCATATTATTTGTTGCCCCAGGCGTCGATGCTTGCCCTACCAGCACGCCTGAGGCGTTGTAAGCATAGAGGCCGATACTCGTTGAACCCGAAACATAGGCCGACACCGATTGGATATTGCCGGTAATGGCCAAATCGAAGGTGAAGGTCATTAATCCCGTTGGAGCTGAGGAGAGGTTCGATCCTGAGGAAGCAGGCCATGGGGAAAAAATAGCATCAAGAGTTGTGCAGCCAGACAAGATGACGCCAAGACCCTGGTACTGCGACGTCAACGGAGTACCATTTGCATACTCATCGAACGTCAGAGTGGTAGTCGGGCCGCTGTTGCTGGCGCTGTTGCCGACGACATCGGTGGCGACGATCGACACGTTGATCGGGCCATCGCTCAGACTGGACAGGTCGGCGCTGCCGTTGACGCCGACGACGCTTTGGCTGCCATCGCTGAAACTGACGGTGGCGCTGGCGTCCGCATCGAGGCCGGTAACCGTGTAGGCGACCGCCGTTTTCTCGACGTTATTGATAAGGGAATCGGCCAGCGTAACCGTCAGGTCGCCGCCCGTGTCGGCGGTGGTGTCGAGCGTCAGGCTGCCGGCGCTCCTGAAGATAAGGTCATCCACTGCGAAGGTTGTGCCCCCGTCGTGGATCTCCAGCCGCGTGATCGGGCTGCCAGCGGAGGTCACGGTCAGCAGGGTATTAGATGGAGCCCCAAGCGGCAACAGCGCTTGCCCTACTAGCGCGCCCGCGGCGTTGTAAGCAAAGAGGCCGGTATCCTGTGAACCCGAAACATAGGCCGACACCGTTTGGATATTGCCGGTAATGGCCAAATCGAAGGTGAAGGTCATCAAACCCGATGGAGCATAGGAGATGTTCGTTCCTGAGTTAGCAGGCCATACGGAATCAGCAGCATTAATATTTATGGCGCCAGACACGGTGACGCCAAGACCCGCGTACTGCGTACTCAACGAACCATGTGGAATATCATCGAACGTCAGACTTTTAGTCAGGCTGTTAGTCAGGTTGCTGGCGCTGTTGCCCGCAACATCGGTGGCGACGATCGACACGCTGATCGGGCCATCGCTCAGACTCGACAGGTCGACGCTGCCGTTGACGCCGACCACGTGGTGATTGCTCGTGTCGCTGAAGGTGATTGTGGCGCTGGCGTCCGCGTCGAGGCCAGTAACCGTGTAGGCAACCGCGGTCTTTTCGGCGTTGTTGATCAGGCTGTCGTCGAGCATGACCCTCAGGTCGTTACCGACATCGGCGCTGGTATCGAGGGAGTAGCTGTGGCCGGTGCCGGCTTGGCTGTTGCCGGCGGCATTGATGGTCTGGACCAGCAAGCCGGTGCCGCTGCTGATGAGGGTGACGTCGCTGGCGATCCAGCTATGGGTGGCGCTATCGGCCGCCGCATTGACCCAGGTGGTGCCACCATCGGCGGAGACCTGGATGGTCTCGCCGCTGTTCAGTATGCCGGTGTAAGTGCCGCTCACGGTCTGGGTTTCGAAGTTAGTGATGAAGTCGCCGGCGGTGCCGCTGTCATCGCTCAGCGCGGTCACCGTGGCCACTGCGGAGGGTGCATCGTCAACCGGCGCGAGACTGAGGTTGGCCGAAGTGGCAACCGTCGCGCCAGCGCTGTCGGCAATCACTAGTGCAAAATTCACCAGGCCGTTGCGATCCAGCGTCGGGGTGAAGGTCCAGCTACCGTCGGGGTTGGCGGTGATCGAGCCGTCGGCCGGGTTGACGCTGACACTCTGCACGCTCAGGCTGTCGCCGATATCGACGTCGCTGGCGTTGGCCAGCAACTGGGCAGCAGTGAAGGTGTAGGCGCTGTCCTCCACGCCGTCCGGCAAACTAACCGGCCCCGATACGGTCGGCGCATCATTGACCGGCGTCACATTGACACTCAGGATATTGGCATTGACCGCGAAGGCCGTGCCGTCGCTGACCTTGAAGCCGATGCTGACGTAGCCGTTGCCATTACCATTGAGGGCCGGGACGAATTGCAGTTTGCCGGCGTCAAGGTCGGCCTTACTGATGACCTGGTCCTGAACCACCGCGACCCAGGCACTGCCGTTGTTGTACTGCAGGCTGCCGAGCAGCGGCAGGCTGGTGATTTTCACCGCGGCCAGCGGGGTATTTTCCGGGTCGCTGTAGGTGCCGAAGTCGGCGCTGCCTAAGATGACCAGCGTGTCCTCCAGGGTGGTCTGGCTGTCGTTGGTGGAGGTCGGCGCGACGTTGCCTGGGCTGGTAGCCGCGGCCTTGAGGGCGGCGGTGTTCCAGACCACGTTGTTGCCGAAGCGAAGCTGGTCGATCTCGTAATCGGTGCCCAGATAAAAGTTTTTCAGGGTCAGGGTCTGTGAGGTCGCCAGCACCACCATCTGCAGGTCATTGCCGGTGTGCACGAAGCGCACGTTGTTACTGTTGAGCCCCACCAGTTGCACGGTATCGACGTCGGCGTTGGCACCGCCGCTGTTATCGATCACGTCGTTGCCATAGTTGGTGCCATAGAGGTAGGTGTCGTTGCCGCGGCGGCCGGCGAGAAAGTCATCACCGGTACCACCATCGAGGAGGTTATTGCCGGTGTTGCCGGTCAGCTGGTTGGCCAGGGCATTGCCGGTGCCATTGAGATTACTTTTGCCGGTGAGTTCGAGATTTTCCAGGTTGGCGCCCAGGCTGTAGTTCAGCGAAGCGCGGACAGTATCGTTACCGCCACCTGCCAGTTCGGACACGCTGTCGCCACTCTGATCGACGATGTAGGTATCGTCACCGCTGCCGCCCGCCATGCTGTCGGTGCCAGCACCGCCGTCAAGCAGGTTATTACCGGCGTTGCCGATCAGGCTGTTGGCCAGCGAGTTACCGACGCCATTGATGTTGGCGCTGCCGGTCAGAGTCAGGCGCTCGACGTTGTTACCCAAGGTGTAGCTGATACTGGCCTGGACCAGATCATCGCCGGCGTTGTTGGCCTCCACCACCACATCACCGGCGGCATCAACCACATAAGTGTCATTGCCCACGCCGCCTTCCATGCGGTCGTTGTCGCTGCCGCCGTCCAGCGTGTCATTACCGCCGTTGCCATACAGCGTATCGTCTCCACCCAGGCCGAGGAGACTGTCATCGGTGGGATTACCGTTGATCACGTCGGCGCCATCGGTCGGCACGACGGGCGGGTAATAGAGATTGGCCAGCACCACGCTGGCACTCCAACGGCTGCCATCAGCGAACTGGATTCGGTCGATCGCGTGATCCGCATCGAGAAAGTTCTGGCTCACGGTGAGGGTCTCGCCACTTGCCAAAACGCTGAGCACCAGATCGTTGCCGATGCGGGTCAGGCGGATCTGGTTGGCATTGAGGTTGGTCAGCAGGAGGGTGTCGACGTCGTTGTTGACGCCACCGGAATTGTCGATCACATCGAAGCCATAGCCCTGGCCGAACCGATAAGTATCGCTGCCGCGTCCACCAACAAGCAGGTCATTACCAGTGCCGCCGTCCAGCGTATCGTCACCACCGTTGCCGTAGAGTGTGTCGTTACCGCCCAGGCCATTGAGGGTGTCATTGCTGGCGCTACCCGTCAGGATATTGGCATTATCATTGCCATTTACAGTGGCCATGAGCAAACCCCTCTAGAGTTAATGGCATTTTGACGGTTTGAGTGTAGTTCGCGGCAAATACCCAGCCTCATTCATTTGAATGATCAGTAAGCCTTTCGTCTGATGTCCCAACGAACCTGCAATACCGCGCACAACTGTCCCCTCTCGCGCTGCGATTAGTGGTGAATACATCGGAGCAACACAGAGATGAAGCGAGGTGCAGCCGGTACTCAGGAAAGAGCGCAAGCAATAGTTGAATAGTCAACGGCGGACAGTTTGACCAAGGTACTGATGCTCAGATGGTGTGCGACCAGAGCCGTCAGCACCGCAACAGTGATCGCCAGGGCGACACCCTCGCTGGCCACCCGCGTCGTGTTGAAAATACCGGCGGCCATCCCCGCCCGTTCCTTGGGGATCACGCTGATCGACAAACCATCCATCAAGCCCCAGGGCAGGCCTGTACCGATACCGGTCAGCAGCATGGCCGCGATGATCTGCGCGTGCGTGCCGACCGGGATCGTACTCAGCCAGTAGAGCCCGGCCGCTGCGATCACGAAGCCGATTGCGCAGAGTACGCCCGCCGACAACCAGCGAGTTAGCGACGCGGCAATGATCGGGACAATCAGCATCGGGGCAGAGAGTGCCAACATCATCAGCCCCGCTTCAAAGGCACTGGCCCCTTCTACGCCGATAAACCTAAACGGCAGCAATACGATCAAGACGATGTAGCAATAGCAGGTGCCGATCGGCAGGATCTGTACACCGACAAAGCGTGGAAACAAAAATAGCCCCAGTTCCAGCATCGGATGTTTTGCCCGATTCTAAACAATGATAAACAGCAGCAAAAAGACCGCCGACGTTCCAAGCAGTACATGGATGACCGGCGAGCCCCAGCCTTGCTCAGGTGTCAGGATCACCGCCGTGGTAAACATGATCAGCAGGCCGGAAAACGTCAGCACGCCGGGCGTATCCAGTCGCTGTGCTTGCGGGTCGCGGCTTTCGCGCATTTTCGGCAGGGCAAATATCAAGGAAAGGATGGCGAGCAGGGCCGTGAAAAGGAAAATTGCGCGCCAGCCCAAGTACTCGATCAGCAACCCCGATAACAACGGACCGAAGGCCAGGCCAACCCCGAAAGTGGTGCCCAGAAGGCTGAAAGTACGAGTTCTGGCATGCCCATCAAACTCCTGTGCCAACGCCGCCGATCCGCTGGCCAGGGCTGCCGCCGCGGCAATGCCTTGCACGCCACGCAACAGGTCCAGCCAGAAAATATCGGGGACCGCCGCCAACAGGGTCGACACCAGTGCAAACAACGCCATGCCGCACATGAACAGTCGCTTGCGTCCGTAGAGGTCAGCGAGGGTGCCGGCGGCCATCAGCAGGCTGCCGAAGCTAAGCATGAAGGCATTGGTGATCCAGGCCAGTTCCGTGGGATGGGCATCAAAGGTTTGACCAATGAACGGCGTGGCCACTGCCCCGCCGGTAAAGCTCATGGGCAATACCAAGGCGGCGAGGCAAATTGCAGCCAATATGGAGTGCCGGCCATGGGCCGGCAGCGGTTCGGTAGCTGAGTTCATTAGGTGATTCCCTGCATATCTATGAAGTATCCGTGCTGTCCAGGCCGAGGCGCGCGATCGTTCGTACACTCTAGTTAGGATACAATTGAAGATAAACTGGCTCTTATTCCACTTATAGTGAACTAAAAGGATGTAATCGAGTTGTGGACAGTCTTAGTGGGGTGATCTCATTCGTAAAAACCGCCGAGGCGCTCAGTTTCATCAGCGCCGCCAGGGCGTTGGGGATTTCTGCCTCGGCCGTAGGCAAAAACGTCGCCAAACTTGAGGCTTCGCTGAATGTGCGGTTATTGCACCGCAGCACCCGCAAAGTCAGCCTGACTGCGGAGGGACAGTTGTTCTATGAACGCTGCCGCAAGATCCTCGACGATCTTCAAGATGCCCGAGCGATGCTTTCCCATGCCACACAGGAACCCCGTGGAAAGTTACGCGTCAGCTTGCCCACCATCGGTTATCGCTTTCTCTTGCCCCATATGGCGCGGTTCCGCAAAGCCTATCCGGAGATTGAGCTGGAACTGGACTTCAACGACCAGTTGGTGGATGTGATTGATGAAGGCTTTGACGTGGTGATTCGCAGCGGCGGGCAGGCCGACTCCAAGCTGATGGCCCGCAAGCTGGGGCCTTTTAAGTTTGTCCTGTGCGCATCGCCTGACTATTTGCAGCGTAAGGGACGGCCCGTCACTATCAGCGACCTGGAGCGTCACGAGTGCTTGCGTTACCGATTTGTCACGACGGGTAAAATAATGGACTGGAGTATGTCTTCGGCCCCCCAGTTCACGCAGTTACGCCTGCCAACCGCCCTGACATTGAACAACATGGAAGCCATGCTGATGGCCGTGGTGGATGGGCACGGTATCGCATTTGTCCCGGACTTCCTGGCCCGCGAAGCTATCGCCCAGGGGCACCTGGAAACGGTGCTCGACGGGCACAGCGAAGATCAAGGGCAGTTCTGGGCGTTGTGGCCGTCCAGTCGCCATCTTTCACCGAAGATCCGCGTATTCGTGGACTTTGCTGCCGAGTATCTGTTTGCTATCCCTTCCGTCGACAAACCAGCTGTAACTCGCTCATGAAGCCGGTAATCGCTGACCGTCCGTTGTGGGTCGCTTTCTGCCTCACGCGACTGGCAGAGAACCGCCAGAAGGAGACCGTGAGCATTACCCACTACAAGGAGCTAGCGTCGTCCATTCAATTCGAGGGCTGTGCCATGGATGCTATTGCCGACTAAACACCATTGCCTTCAGGCCGCGACCAGATAGGGCCGCCGCGCCTGCAGAGAATGGTTAGCTGCGACCGATCATCTTCTTCAGTTCATCGATAGACAGCGGTGGTCGACGCTGATGAAGCATTGAGTGGCAGTTTGGACACACCGGGCGAAGATCCTTCACCGGATCCACCTTGTAATCTTTGCCGATATCAGCAAGCTGCACGAGGTGGTGGACGTGAATGTAGCCGCGACCAATCTCACCGTACACCTTGCCAAAATCGAAGCAGCATATGACACACGCGGTGCCGTAATGTGCTTTGCACGCTGAAATTGCTTTAGCGCTCCGCTCGTATGCGTTTACCGAAACCTGTTTTACAGCGCCTTCTCCATAGGTTGCGGCACCCGCGACCTCCTCTGGGAATTGCAATTCGCCTGACGCTTGAGATGCTTGCGGTTGTGTTTCAGCCGCAGCCGCACCTGTGAATCCGTGCTGCGGTGCCCCAACTTGAAATGACCAAGTGATTTGTACGGGCGTCGTCCGTTGAAAGCTAGCCGGGGCTGCCTCGCCAGCGTATTTAAAGGGACTCCTATCGTCGGTACGATAGAACACATGAACTCCCCCCTGACGGCTCAGGAGACTCTTAATGGATTCCTGTCCCACATGCGACGCGGTCTTCCCGTACCAATGGAGAAGACCTTCTTCAAAGCGGTTTGCATAGTCATGACCCGTTCGGCCCGCTGTGCCAATATTGCAGAAGATGAACCAATCGCCGCTCCATTGGGTATAGCCCGTGTTCCAGTTGCCCTTCTGCTTGCCCGGCGGAACGCGGCAGATTCTATAGATGTCATCCTTTGTATATCGTTGGCCGACGACGAACGTGAAGTGTGCCAATGAAACTCTCCAAGTTTGAGGAGCAGCTACCTGGCCGTTCTCTGCCGGTCATGGCCATGCGGCTTGCTGGTCAAATCCGATGCAAATAACTGGTCAGGTGGAATGCAAATGGGTGGGCAAATCTGTGCAATTACCCAACTTGTTATTGAGCGCACACCAGAACCTTACAAAACCTAGCGTTTGGACCGCCAGTAGCATAGTAATTTTTTTATCAAGCGAGAGGCCGGAAGCATCACACAGCCTTGATACTTGCTGCATAGGGTGTTCTCCATGGTATGCCTATCCAGATACAGGCTTATTTTATCTTTTTCAGGCTTTCCGCTTGATAAGGAACACCCAAAGTGCAACAGTATTAGTAGAACGCCCTAACTGATACAGGCACCCATCATGTTCATCCGCGCATACCTCCGAGCCTCCACCGAAGAGCAAGACGCTGGCCGCGCCCGAGCCTCGCTTGAGCAGTTCGCCAGCGACCATAATAAGGTCATCGCCAGCGCATACCTGGAGAACGCCAGCGGTGCCACCGCTGACCGGCCGGAGTTGCTGCGCCTGCTGAAAGATGCGCGCAAAGGTGACGTGCTGCTGGTGGAGTCGATAGACCGCCTATCCCGCCTCCCTGTGGAGGACTGGCAAAGGCTCAAGGCTGCCATCGACTCCAAGGGCCTGCGCATCGTCGCGCTTGATCTGCCGACCAGCCACCAGGGAATGCAGGACACCAAAGGCGACGAGTTCACAGGGCGAATGCTGGGGGCGATTAACTCGATGTTGGTGGAAATGATGGCCGCTATTGCTCGAAAGGATTACGAGCAGCGACGCGAGCGCCAAGCGCAGGGTATCGAGAAAGCCAAGGCCGCCGGCAAGTACCTGGGGCGGCCAGTTGATGCTGACCTACACAAGCGAGTTACCGAGCTTCTCCGTGCCGGTCTAGGCATACGTGCGACGGCGCGGCACGCCAGTTGCTCCACTACAACGGTATTGCGTATTAGGGATTCAAGTTGCCTTTGAAGATAAAAGGCCGAGCGTATGCTGAGCGTGAGCCAAAGACTCTGCCCCGAACGCCTTGCCACTGAGCAGGTGGTCAATGGAATTCAGTAGCATTGAATCGAATTGACCATTCATCCAGGTCAATCGGCTGTTGGATAAGTGCTCGAAATCCTCTGACTTACCCTCTCCGAATACGCTCCGAACCAGCCGCTTTATAGTCTCATCTTCGTACCAAACCATTTTCGTCTGGTCCGTTTTTCCCTGAATAAACAAGTAAACGATACGGCTGAGGAGGGCGTGATAGGTAGCAAAATGAGCCCACACAACCTCTCCCAAAAACGGGCGATATTTAGCCAGATCTCCGAAAAATTCGGTAACCATCCCGAATTTTAAGCCGAGAAGCTCTCCCCTCATTTCACCAGAGTAAAGATTCATGATCTCCGACCGTGTAAGGGCGTCGGTAAGTACAATTATCGGGGGAAAGGCCTTGCGCGCGCTAAGAACTCCGATCCAGAGGGCGTCGACAGCTTCGATTTTGCGGACGATCGTCGCCTTTTGCACCTCTGAGAAAGAGGATGCAGCTATTCGAAGCTGCTCAGCTTGACGGTCGACTTCTGACTTTAAAAGAGTGAGGTTAGCTTCACCTTGCCCCTTCAATTCAGCCTTCAGTTGCTCGAGCTGGTGATCATAGTGGTGCTTGAGGCCAGCTTTGAGACGCTCACTAAGCCACGTCCTAAAGAGCCAACCCAAAATTGCTATCAGCCCCGCGGTACCCAGGGAGGATGTAATCGCGGTTATGACGAATTCACTCGGTTCTGCCATGACGACCTTCTCCCTTTGGACGTTCACGAAAAAGCCCCGCCAGGTCATCCTGTGCGGGGCTTTTTTCTACCTGCTGCTGCCACCCTGCTGTCACGAAAAAATCTAACTGTCAGGGATATGGCTGGAGAGGCCCGTAAAATATGGTGTCCCAGGGCAGGTTCGAACTGCCAACCTTCCCCTTAGGAGGGGGATGCTCTATCCAATTGAGCTACTGAGACACAAGTCGCCCGCAAAGGAATGCGCAGCGATGGACGGCGTGCATGTTAACGGGCAGGCCCGCTTTTGTCATGTCGTCCGTAGGGCTTTTTAAGTGTAGGCAGACGCCTCACGGTAGCGTGGCTTTGTTTACCGTGCAAATTGCATCACCGCAAAATGCCATCATTGCAAATTGCAATGTGGGAATTTTGCAGAAATATCTTAATTCGTTGTTTTTAAAGGATTTAATAGCCGTTAAACTTTTGGCATGCGGGCTGCTTCGACTGTTCTCTCAGAACACAGGAGGTCAGCTCCATGAACAGCGCTCTTATAGTCGCAAACGCGGTCGCTTTGGCGGTTCTGGTGGGTTTTCATTTCTTCCCCGAAAACGACGTTGCGACAATTGCTCAACGCATCCCCCATTACCTGCAACTGCAAAAAACACCGCAGTTGGCAGTCATGAGCGATCAACGCGGTTTGGTCAGCCAAGAGGTAAGCCTGGAGACTATTCAGCTGCGCACACAGTCTTTTGAACGCTTGGTATTTTGAATCACCCCATCAGGAGCACAGCATGTCCAAATCAGCCGCAGGATTTTTCATCCTCGCTTTACTGAGTGGCATCCTTCATCTGTCATTGGTCGAGGACACAATCATCACCCTGCCCCTGATTGCTTGCGGCGTGTTCGGCGCACTGTTCGTGCTGGTGCTGATCGCCGGGCGCAAGATCAAGTTCGATCCGGTTTTGCGCTGAAGCTCAGTAGTTTCAGAAGATTGGCGACGGTGCCAGCAAGGTCGCCGGAGTTATCGAGTCGGCGGATCTGAATATTACTAATTGAATCATCAGCCATAAACAACCCATTACGGCGCAATCTTGCTTCAACTTCTGCCGGGTTCTCTCGCCCCCGCCGTAGCAGACGCTCGCGCAGGGCTTCATCCTTGACCGTCAATAGCACCGGCAATAGCGTGGGATAACGCAGTTGCGCCTCTGTCAGGTGCCCGCGCGAACCGTTGATCAACACATGGCGACCCTCCGCGAGCCATTGGTCTATGCGCACAGGAATACCGTAACTCAGCCCATGGGCTTGCCACGACAATGCAAAATCCCCTTTGGCTCTGCGTCGTTCGAACTCTTCGCGGGAAACCTCGATGGCGTCTTCACCCACGGACTCCGCCGAGCGCGTGATAACGCGGCGCACCACTTCACAATTGCCTGCGCGCAACGGCTTGCGAGCGGCTTCGATGAGGCTATCCTTGCCGGATCCCGAAGGCCCCATTAAATAAATCAGCCTGCCACCCATCCTGAAATCAACCCTCGCCACGTGCCCATACTAGTAAATCGGCCATTTGCCACTATCCTGTATAAGGTAAGGAACAAGGATCGAATCCGCATAGCATGCACCTTCAGACGTCTTCGGGCATCACCTGTCGGGCAAGAGGACGCGGTTCAGCGATACGGACTCATGGATTATTTTCAAACCAGTCCGCATTTCTGATAATAGGTGCTGGCATTAAGCCTTTACCCAGATCAATATTTGTCACAGAATTGACGCCAATGATCTGGCTAATTTGAGGCATGATGCGCGCCTCTATCAATTCAGGTTGAACATTTGGCCGGAGTGCTTGTCCTATCTGACATCCTGCGGCCTATCCCGAGAACCGCTCCCCTGAACTAACCGGTTAAATATATGCGCCCATTGAAACAGGCAATTTATTCCAGCCGTACGGCTGACAAGTTCGTCGTACGTCTGCCAGACGGAATGCGTGAACGCATTGCCGAGGTGGCTCGCAATCATCATCGCAGCATGAACTCCGAAATCATCGCGCGCCTTGAGCAGAGCCTTATTCAGGAAGGCGCGTTGGGTGAAGAATTGAGCATGCGCCTGGACAGCCCCGAGCTGTCTTTGCACGAACGCGAACTGCTGCAACGCTTCCGCCAACTCTCCCACCGTCAGCAAAACGCTCTGGTTTCGCTGATCGCCCATGACGCCGAAATGGCCGCAGACGCTTCCTGATTCATCCCGAAAGCTCAAGCCAGCGTAATTGCTGGCTTTTTTTTGCCTGAAATTTGGCTAAAAAAACCCGCCGATTGGGCCATTGGCCAATCAGGCGGGTTGTTTTGAAACAGGATGTTAAAGCAGGAAAATCGTCGCCAGCCCGAGGAAGATGAAAAAGCCGCCACTGTCAGTCATGGCCGTGATCATCACACTGGCACCCATTGCCGGGTCGCGCCCAAGCCGCGCCAGGGTCATCGGAATCAAAACCCCCATCAATGCCGCAAGCAACAGGTTAAGCGTCATCGCGGCGGTCATCACCACGCCCAGGGACCAACTGCCATAAAGCAGATAGGCCACCACACCAATTACGCCGCCCCAGACCAGACCATTGATCAGGCCGACCGCCAACTCCTTGCGCATCAGTCGCGACGTATTGCCGGTACTGACCTGGTCCAGCGCCATGGCCCGAACGATCATGGTGATCGTCTGGTTACCCGAGTTGCCACCGATACCGGCGACGATCGGCATCAATGCCGCAAGTGCTACCAGTTTCTCGATCGAACCTTCGAACAGGCCGATCACCCGGGATGCAATGAACGCGGTGATCAGGTTCACCGCCAGCCAGGCCCAACGGTTGCGCAGGGATTTCCAGACTGACGCGAAAATATCTTCTTCTTCGCGCAGACCCGCCATGTTGAGAACTTCGTTTTCGCTCTCTTCACGAATCAGGTCGACCATTTCATCGATGGTCAGACGACCGATCAGCTTGCCGTTCTTGTCGACCACCGGGGCCGAGATCAAGTCGTAACGCTCGAATGCTTGAGCGGCCTCGTAAGCGTCTTCGTCCGGATGAAAACTCACCGGGTCGCTGGCCATGACTTCCGACACTTGCTTTTCCGGGTCGTTGACCAGCAGACGCTTGATCGGCAACACGCCCTTGAGCACACCGTCGTAATCGACCACGAACAGTTTGTCGGTGTGGCTCGGCAGCTCTTTGAGGCGACGCAGGTAACGCAAAACCACTTCGAGACTGACATCCTCACGGATGGTCACCATCTCGAAGTCCATCAGCGCACCGACCTGCTCCTCGTCATAGGACAACGCGGAGCGGACGCGCTCACGCTGTTGGTTGTCGAGGGTTTCCATCAGCTCGTGGACGACGTCTCGCGGCAGCTCGGAGGCCAGGTCAGCGAGTTCGTCGGCATCCATGTCCTTGGCCGCTGCCAGGAGCTCGTGATCGTCCATGTCGGCGATCAGGGTTTCACGAACCGAATCGGATACTTCGAGCAGAATGTCGCCGTCGCGATCAGCCTTGACCAATTGCCAGACCGTCAGGCGATCGTCCAGTGGCAAGGCTTCGAGGATGTAGGCAACGTCGGCGGAGTGCAGATCATCGAGCTTGCGTTGCAACTCGACGAGGTTTTGCCGGTGAACCAGGTTCTCGACCCGGTCGTGATGCGGACCTTCCTGGCGATGAGTCAGGTCTTCGACCACCCGCTGGCGCTGCAGCAGCTCAACGACTTGAGCGAGGCGGTCCTGCAAGCTTTCCTGCGTTTTCTTTACTTCAACTTCAGACATAGGCGAACTCCACTCCCAGCAGCGGGGCACGCCGGAAGGATCAATCAGTCAATTCATGATTGTAGAAACGGGGTACTGAGTAACTACTGGGTAAGTCCATGGAGGTATTCCACAAGCCCCGGCGGGGCTGACGGGCGCAATGATAACACCGCCTGACGGTTTTAAACGTTAAAAAATCGCGGCTGAAACAAGTGCTTGCGAGACAAACTTGAGCGCCATCCTGATCCATGAAACTGCGACGACTTATCCTGAAAAGAAAACACACTGTCGCCCGAAAATGTAATGACTACCCTTGATGGAGACCGTCATGGAGGACGTCGAATGCCATCCAATGTTCATTATTTGCTTGCCGCCCTGCTCTGCCTGCCGCCCCAGGCGCTTGCTATGACCGTTCACCGGTGCGAAGCCGCCAATGGGCACATCACTTTCACGACCTTGAGCTGTACGGCCGGAGAAAGCCTCTCACTTCAGGACGTACGCACGTTTTTGCCAGGTAGCGCGACGCCCCTGATGCCAGAAGCCGAGTTTCGCGAAACATCAGGTACGAAAATTCAAAGGAGGGAGCCAACGGTCGTTGGCCAGTCCGAGGGCAAATGTGGAAATCTGCTCAGCACGAAGGAACGCCGCATAGCGATCATCAATCAGCGGGTCGTTGCCGGCATGAGCCAGCAGGATGTCGAAAGTGCTCTCGGCAAACCAGACAAGATCAGCACGCGCAATTCAGCCACAAGCTATCGCTACGACAACAAGCGAGGGCGCAGTGCTCACATCGAGTTCGACGAGAAAGGTTGTACCAAAGAAAAAGCCAAATCGCAGACGGCAAAAAGCCCGCGTTAAACGCGGGCTTTTTGGTGTTTGGTGCACTCGACAGGATTCGAACCTGTGACCGCTCGGTTCGTAGCCGAGTACTCTATCCAGCTGAGCTACGAGTGCATTTGTGTTTTTATACCAGATCACAACTGGTTGAAGTCAAGTTATTCACATTACTGCAAACAACTCTTAAATGGTGCACTCGACAGGATTCGAACCTGTGACCGCTCGGTTCGTAGCCGAGTACTCTATCCAGCTGAGCTACGAGTGCATTTGTTGCCGCGCATTATAGGCCGTTGAATCTATTTGTAAAGCACTTTTTCTAGTAATTTCAACAACTTACCGAAGAAGCCAGATTACAACGTACTACGCAAATAATGGCGGAGAACGGGGGATTCGAACCCCCGACACCCTTTTGAGGTGTACTCCCTTAGCAGGGGAGCGCCTTCGGCCACTCGGCCAGCTCTCCGCAACACGGGGCGTATCTTAACCAACCTTTTCCCCGTTTGCAAACATAAAAAACGATAAAAATTAATGGCTTGGTTCTTCGTCCTTCTCTTTCTTTATACGCAGGTAAATTTCTTCACGGTGCACAGCAACCTCTTTCGGGGCGTTAACACCGATACGCACTTGATTTCCTTTAACGCCGAGCACGGTCACAGTGATTTCGCCATCACCAATAATCAGGCTTTCTGCGCACCGACGAGTCAGAATCAGCATACCTTTCTCCTCACGCAATTCATTTCAGGGACAACAGTCTGCAAAAAAAAGGCATTCGACCTACAACCAGAACGATCGCAGCCCTACATGCCTGAGTATTGACTAGCGCGAGCAAAAGAACAGTTTTGGTACGCGCCATTCAAAAAAACGAAGGGCGCGGTCAGACCGCGCCCTTGGGGAAACGCATTACTCGCCCTGTCGGACCGGCGCATCCAGTTCGAAAGCCGTGTGCAGAGCGCGCACAGCCAGTTCCAGGTACTTCTCTTCGATCACCACGGACACCTTGATTTCCGACGTCGAGATCATCTGGATGTTGATGCTCTCTTTCGCCAGGGATTCGAACATACGGCTGGCCACGCCTGCGTGGGAGCGCATGCCGACGCCGACGATCGAGACCTTGGCAATCTTGGTGTCGCCAATGACTTCACGGGCACCGATCTCGCGAGCAGTGTTTTCCAGCACGGTTTGCGCAGCCTGGAAGTCATTGCGGTGCACGGTGAAGGTGAAGTCGGTGGTGTTATCGTGCGCAACGTTCTGCACGATCATGTCGACTTCGATGTTCGCGGCACTGATCGGGCCGAGAATCTTGAACGCTACGCCCGGGGTGTCTGGCACGCCACGGATGGTCAGCTTGGCTTCATCGCGGTTGAAAGCGATGCCGGAAATGATCGGCTGTTCCATGGTTTCCTCTTCATCAATAGTAATGAGGGTGCCCGGACCCTCCTTGAAGCTGTGCAGTACGCGCAGCGGAACGTTGTACTTGCCGGCGAATTCCACCGCACGGATCTGCAACACCTTGGAACCGAGGCTGGCCATTTCCAGCATCTCTTCGAAGGTAATCTTGTCCAGACGCTGAGCCACGGAGACCACACGCGGGTCGGTGGTGTAGACGCCATCGACGTCGGTGTAGATCTGGCATTCGTCAGCCTTCAGGGCTGCCGCCAGCGCCACACCGGTGGTGTCGGAACCGCCACGACCGAGGGTGGTGATATTGCCGTGCTCGTCGACGCCCTGGAAACCGGCGACAACCACCACACGACCGGCCTTCAAGTCACCGCGAATCTTCTGGTCATCAATCTGCAAGATACGCGCTTTATTGTGCGCGCTATCCGTCAGAATCCGTACCTGGTTGCCGGTGTACGATACCGCTGGCACGCCACGCTTGATCAGCGCCATGGCCAACAGTGCAATCGTCACCTGCTCACCGGTGGAAACGATCACATCCAGTTCGCGAGGAACCGGCTGGCCGTCGCCACTGATTTGCTTGGCCAGATCGATCAGACGGTTGGTTTCGCCGCTCATTGCAGACAGCACAACCACCAGGTCATCGCCCGCATCGCGGAATTTCTTAACCTTGTCGGCGACCTGCTCGATTCTCTCGACAGTGCCGACCGAGGTGCCTCCAAATTTCTGTACGATCAAAGCCATTTCAAAGCCGCCTCTGCCCATGAAGGGCGCCCAATAATCACTCAAACAGCGTTCTGGCCCGCCACTAGACCGCGGGCCAGGCACACTGCCTTATAAACCCTGCTCTACAAATGGAACAGTCAGGGCCAATGCGGCATCCAGTGCGCCAGCGTCAGTACCACCGCCCTGCGCCATGTCTGGACGACCGCCGCCCTTCCCGCCCACTGCCGCAGCAGCCTGTTTCATCAAATCACCGGCTTTGAGTTGGCCAGTCAGGTCTTTGGTCACGCCTGCAACCAGGACGACCTTTTCCTCATGGACACTGCCGAGCAGGATCACTGCGCGGCCGAGTTTGTTTTTCAATTGATCGACCAGCGCCAGCAGCGCCTTGCCGTCCTGACCGTCCAGACGCACGGCCAGCACTTTCACGCCTTTGACGTCCAGGGCAGAAGCCGACAGATCGTCGCCCGCCGCGCTGGCCGCCTTGGCCTGCAACTGCTCGAGTTGCTTCTCCAGCAGACGGTTGCGCTCCAGCACAGCCGACAGCTTGTCGATCAGGTTATCGCGGCTGCCCTTGACCAGGTTGGCCGCTTCCTTGAGTTGCTCTTCAGCCGCGTTCAAGTAGGCCAGCGCTGCTGCGCCGGTCACTGCCTCGATACGACGAACACCGGAGGCCACACCGCCTTCGCTGATGATTTTCAGCAGGCCGATGTCGCCGGTACGGTTGGCGTGAATACCGCCGCACAGCTCGACGGAGAAATCGCCCATGCTCAGCACGCGTACGCTGTCGCCGTACTTCTCGCCGAACAGCGCCATGGCGCCTTTTTGCTTGGCGGTTTCGATATCGGTTTCTTCGGTTTCAACCTCGGAGTTCTTGCGAATCTCGGCGTTGACGATGTCTTCCAGCGCCTTCAATTGCTCAGGCTTGATCGCTTCGAAGTGGCTGAAGTCAAAGCGTAGACGCTGACTGTCGACCAACGAGCCTTTCTGCTGAACGTGCTCGCCCAGCACCTGGCGCAATGCCGCGTGCAGCAAGTGAGTGGCCGAGTGGTTCAGCGAAGTCGCGTGACGCACTTCGGCATCGACATGAGTCTCGACCGGAGCACCTACGATCAGACTGCCCGAATCCAGCACGCCGTGGTGCAGGAACGCACCGCCGGTCTTGGTGGTGTCGCGCACGTCGAAACGCGCAGCGCCAGCCTGGAGGAAGCCGCAATCACCAATCTGACCACCGGATTCGGCATAGAACGGCGTCTGATTGAGAACGACCACGCCCTCTTCGCCTTCGCTCAGTACGTCAACCGATTGCCCGTCTTTATAGAGAGCAACGATTTTGGCGGAGCCGCTGTGCGCGGTGTAACCGGTGAACTCGGTGGCCACATCAACCTTGACCAGGCTGTTGTAGTCCATGCCGAAGGAGCTGGCGGAGCGAGCACGGACGCGCTGGGCTTCCATTTCGCGCTCGAAGCCTGCTTCGTCGATGGTCAGGCTGCGCTCGCGAGCGATGTCGCCGGTCAGGTCCATCGGGAAGCCGTAAGTGTCGTAAAGCTTGAACACCACGTCGCCCGGCACCACGTCGCCTTTGAGTTCGGCCAGATCCTGCTCGAGAATCTTAAGGCCTTGCTCCAGGGTCTTGGCGAATTGCTCTTCTTCGGCTTTCAGGACGCGCTCGATGTGCGCCTGCTGGGATTTCAGCTCAGGGAACGCTTCGCCCATCTCAGCGACCAGGGCCGCAACGATCTGGTAAAAGAAACTGCCCTTGGCGCCCAGCTTGTTGCCGTGGCGGCAAGCACGACGAATGATCCGGCGCAGCACATAACCGCGACCTTCGTTGGACGGCAGCACGCCATCGGCAATCAGGAAGCCGCACGAACGGATGTGGTCAGCCACGACTTTCAGCGAAGCCTGAGCGTCGTTGGTGCAACCGATGGCTTTGGCCGATGCGGTCAGCAGGCTCTGGAACAGGTCGATTTCATAATTCGAGTGAACGTGCTGCAGCACGGCACTGATCCGCTCAAGGCCCATGCCGGTGTCCACCGACGGCGCCGGCAACGGGTGCAACACGCCATCGGCGGTGCGGTTGAACTGCATGAACACGTTGTTCCAGATCTCGATGTAACGGTCGCCGTCTTCTTCCGGCGAGCCCGGTGGGCCACCCCAGATGTCGGCGCCGTGATCATAGAAAATCTCGGTGCAAGGACCGCACGGGCCGGTATCGCCCATGGTCCAGAAGTTGTCGGAAGCGTACGGCGCGCCCTTGTTATCGCCGATGCGAACCATGCGCTCGGCCGGAACGCCGATGTCTTTGGTCCAGATGTCGTACGCCTCGTCATCGCTGGCGTAGACAGTGACCCAGAGCTTTTCTTTGGGCAGGTTCAGCCACTTCTCGGAGGTCAGGAAGTTCCAGGCGTAGGTGATGGCGTCACGCTTGAAATAATCACCGAAGCTGAAGTTACCCAGCATTTCGAAGAAGGTGTGGTGACGGGCGGTATAACCGACGTTTTCCAGGTCGTTGTGCTTGCCGCCGGCCCGCACGCATTTCTGGCTGCTGACGGCGCGGGTGTACGCGCGCTTTTCCTGGCCCAGAAAGCAGTCCTTGAACTGGTTCATCCCCGCGTTAGTGAACAGCAGGGTTGGGTCGTTGCCCGGAATCAAAGAGCTGGAGGCTACACGGGTGTGGCCTTGCTCTTCGAAGAAGCGAAGGAAGGCTTCACGGATTTCTGCGCTTTTCATTAGGTTCTTCCACGGAGGCTGCGGCCAAAGGCCTGTGCGAAACGTCAACAGACGAAGCGACGGCAAAGGGCCGCATTATATCGGCGTTAGTGGCTAGGTACAGCGTGTTTGTACGTTACAAACAGTCAATTGGACGGCTAACACGGTCAGTTGTGAGAAAAGTCGGCAAATGTGGCGACGACTTGCTCGATTTGCGCACGACTGACGTCCATGTGCGTGACCATTCGCAGACGACCGGCAGCGCTGAGCTTGATCCCGCGTGTCGCGGCAAAGGCCTTGATCGCTTCGGCCTTGTCGCCCATCTGTACATAAACCATGTTGGTCTGCACCGGCTCGACCTCATAGCCTGCCGTTCGCAGGCCTTCGGCCAGCATTTGTGCGTTGGCATGGTCATCAGCCAAGCGCTGAATATTGTTATCCAGCGCATAAAGCCCTGCCGCGGCGAGAATCCCGGCCTGACGCATGCCGCCGCCGACCATCTTGCGCAGACGTCGCGCCTTGGCGATCAACTCGGCCGAGCCGCACAGCACCGAACCGATCGGCGCGCCCAGGCCTTTGGACAGGCAGACCGAGACCGAATCGAAATGCTGAGTGATCTCCCGGGCATCGACATCCAGCTTGACCGCCGCATTGTAGAGCCGCGCGCCATCCAGATGCAGCGCCAGGCCGTTTTCACGAGTGAAACGGCGAGCCCGGGCCAAATACTCCAGCGGCAGAACCTTGCCCTGCATGGTGTTTTCCAGCGCCAGCAAACGGGTGCGGGCGAAGTGGAAGTCATCCGGTTTGATCGCGGCGGCGACCTGCGCCAGGTCCAGCGAACCATCGGCCTGCACTTCCAGCGGCTGCGGCTGGATCGAACCGAGCACTGCCGCGCCACCACCTTCGTACTTATAGGTGTGGGCCTGTTGACCGACAATGTATTCGTCACCGCGATCGCAGTGGGCCATCAGGCCCAGCAAGTTGCTCATGGTGCCCGTCGGGACAAACAAGGCCTCGGCAAAACCCAACTGATTTGCAAGCTCGGCTTCCAGTCGGTTGACCGTCGGATCTTCGCCATAAACGTCGTCACCGGTGGCCGCATTGGCCATCGCGTCGAGCATCCCTGCGGTCGGTTGGGTGACGGTGTCGCTGCGAAGATCGATAACACTCATGAATCTGGCCTCGGTAAGCAGGGAAAATCCCTTTTGGATTGGAATTACTGCGGTCATGTCGGCGAATAATCAAGCCTTGAACGAGGAAAAGGCACGTTACTTCTCGAGAAAGCACAATCCATGTGGGAGCGGGCTTGCTCGCGAAGGCGGACTGACAGTCAACATTTGCGTTGAATGTTAAACCGCTTTCGCGAGCAAGCCCGCTCCCACAGGTTCTGCATTTTGATTGACCGGTATTGGCCATGCACGCCCTGGGAATATGTGTTAAAAACGCTTCGCCGCCAAACAATCTGGCGGCAAAACGTTCTCAGGGCGGGGTGTAATTCCCCACCGGCGGTAATTGCGCGCAATGCGCATAGCCCGCGAGCGCTTGGCGTCAGGTACAGCAATGGCTGTGATGGCGGCAAGGTCAGCAGACCCGGTGTGATTCCGGGGCCGACGGTCATAGTCCGGATGAAGAGAGAACGGGATTAACGCCAAAGGGCCGCCTGCCGCTGATGCGAGCGTGCGTACCCTTAAATCCCATTCGATTCATAACGCCCTGTTTTTCACACAAACAGGAGTCAGAACATGCAACCCACCGCAATCGATAGCAAAAGCAAAAACCATCAGGGCGAGCGCGTCGCGTTCATCCAGGCCTGCTGGCACAAGGAAATCGTTGATCAGAGCCGTAAAGGCTTCGTCACCGAAATGATTGCTCAGGGTTATCAAGAGTCGGACATCGATTTCTTCGAAGTCGGCGGCGCCTTTGAAATTCCGCTTCACGCCAAGTTGCTGGCCAAGTCCGGCCGTTATGCCGGCATCGTCGCCGCGGGCCTGGTAGTCGATGGCGGCATCTATCGCCACGAATTCGTCGCCCAGTCGGTGATCAGCGGCCTGATGCAGGTTCAGTTGGAAACTGAAGTACCGGTGTTCTCGGTGGTTTTGACCCCGCACCACTTCCATGCTGGCGAAGAGCATCAGAAGTTCTTCTTCGAGCATTTCGTGCATAAAGGTCAGGAAGCGGCGAAGACTTGTGCGGATACGCTGCACAAGATGCGTGCGTTGCGTCGTAGCGAACCCCGCGCAGTAGCGGTCTAGTCGTATGATCGTTCCCACGCTCTGCGTGGGAATGCCTAAATGGACGCTCTGCGTCCGCTTCGGCAGGGACGCGGAGCATCCCGGGCTGCATTCCCACGCGGAGCGTGGGAACGATCATTGCGCGGAAGTCAGGCGAGGTTTTCGTCGGTGGTCGGCACGATCAGGATGCCGGCGCGCAGGCCGTTCTTGACCTTGGGGTTCGGGAAGATGATCCGGGCGCCCTTCTCTTCGATGACCCAGCGGGTATTGGCGATATCCTCAGCCAGCACATAACCCACCTTCAACTCCGAAAAGTTTTCGATATCCGCCGGCAGGTTCAGGCGGAAGTTATCGCTGTGCTTGATGACTTCCCGCGCGACGCTGAACAACTGCAAGCCATCCAGCCCTTCGTCGGTCATTGGCGGCTCGGTGCCTTCGATGATCTGCTTCAGGCGGGTCTCAAGAAGGCTGACGTTGACCCCATCGTTCTGCCCGAACGGCCGGGCCTTGCCCAGTTCCAGGGTGAAGGACTCGGCATCGAGCTTGTCGTAGGTGTAGGAGCTGAAGACGATGGAAGGCTTGTTCTGCAACAGCACCGCCTCCATACCGGCGGCGCGCAGGCGAGCCAGCTCCTGGCGTGAATGCTGACGGCCTTCCTTCCAGGGGTACAGGGCGAACTGCTCGATTTTCGAGCCACGGATCGCCGTGTGCAGGTCGTAGTGCAGGCGATTGCGATCCGGCAGGCTGAAGAAAGTCGCCGCCAGCCGCTCCAGCTCACAAGCGCGCAACGCCTCGGAACCGCTGGTTTGTTCGTGCCGACCGTTGAACAGCCGATTGACGTCCTGCTCGATGAAACGCTCACCGCGACGGATGGCCTCGGGATTGCCGAACAGGAACAGAATACGTGCGCGCGGCTTCAAGTCACCGCGGGCGATGTCATGCAACAGGCGATCGAGCAGCTCGATCGGCGCTGTTTCGTTGCCATGGATGCCGGCTGAGAGCAGCAGGTCCAGGCCATTGTCGCGGGCTTCAGGTGGCCGGACTTCCAGCGCACCTTCGCTCAACCAGCGCATCCGCACGCCTTCGACAGTCAGTTGAGTCTTCTCCGCCGGTTCGCGGCCGGCGAGGGTCAGTTCAAGCAGTTTGCCGAGGGCGAGCATAGAGCGGTTTCCTTAGTGGTCGTGATTGCAATCCGGGCCGTGTACGTGGTCCTCATCATCACCGACGTCGGCCGGTTCCATCTCCAGTTGCAGACTTACCAGATTAGTCGCCAATGGGCGCAGCAGCAGGTTGGCGTATTCAGCGTCACCTTCTTCGACGTCCACGCCGATCAGCAACTGGCCGCGGCCGTCCTGCTGGATCCACAGCTCTTTGCCTTGCCACATGACCGCGACACGGGTGCAGGAAGTTTCCAGTTGCGTGCCGTCGGTGTCTTCAAGGATCAGCTGCAGGGTATCGCTCATGTTTTACGCTCTCGTCTGGAGATAGCGCGGCGCATTCAATTCATGCGCCGACTTTCAATTGATCTGGAATGGATAAACCGCGCCCAGTTTAAGGATTTGCGTCAGTTCATCCAGTGCCGTCCGGCACTCAAGCAGCAATTGCGGGTCCGCCAGATCGTTTTCGGTCATGCGGTCGCGGTAGTGCTTGTCGACCCATTCGGTCAATGTGCCGTACAACGGTGCCGTCATGATAACCCCTTGGTTGACGGCCGCCAGTTCGGTTTCGTTAAGTGCGACGCGTAACCGCAGGCAAGCCGGGCCACCGCCGTTCTGCATGCTCTGCTTGAGATCGAAAACTTTTACTTCGCGGATCAGGCCGCCAGAGCTGGTCAGGCCTTGCAGGTACTGCCAGACACGCTCGTTGCCACGGCATTCTTCCGGCACGATCAAGAGCATGGAGCCGTCAGGACGCGACAGCAGTTGGCTGTTGAACAGGTAGGAACGAACGGCGTCTTCAACGGTGACCGCGGAACGCGGTACACAGATCGACTGAAATTTCCCACCGACTTTGGCGAGTTTGCCTTGCAGCTCAGCGAGCATCTGGTCAGTGTCGAGGAAGGCGTCCTCGTGATAGAACAGCACTTCGCCATTACCCACGGCGATCACGTCGTTATGGAACACGCCCTGATCGATCACCGAAGGGTTCTGCTGGGCATAAACCACGCCGTCATCACGCAGACCGTGCAGACGCGCGACGGCTTGGGAGGCTTCGAGCGTCTGGCGCGCCGGGTACTTCTGCGGGGCCGGGTAACGGGTGTCGAACGCGCTGCGACCGAACACGAAAAACTCGACGCCGGCTTCACCGTAGTCACGGCAGAAACGGGTGTGGTTGGCCGCGCCTTCGTCACCGAACTGCGCCACGGCCGGCAACGCGGCGTGGTGAGCAAAGTGCTTCTGGTCGGCGAACATCGCGCCCAGCACACGACTGGTGGTCGGGTGCTCGATGCTGCGGTGATATTTGCAGTTCAGGTTGGCAGCCGTGAAATGCACGCGGCCGTCGGCGGTATCGGCGCTCGGGCTGACCGTGGCGGCGTTGGCCACCCACATGCTCGATGCCGAGCAACTGGCAACCAGCAGCGGCATTGCCTCCTTGGCAGCGCGCTCTATCACTTGCGCGTCGGTGCCGCTGAAACCCAAGCGGCGCAGTGCGCCGACGTCCGGACGTTCTTGTGGCGCCAAAACGCCTTGCTGAAAGCCCATCTCCATCAGCGCTTTCATCTTCGCCAGGCCTTGCAGCGCGGCTTCCTTCGGGTTCGAGGATTGCTGGCTGTTGCTCTGGGAGGCAACGTTGCCGTAGGACAGGCCACCGTAGTTATGGGTCGGCCCCACTAGACCGTCAAAATTGACTTCATAGGATTTCATCAGCGAGGCTCCACGAGAATCTGTTTTTTTAGGCATCAGTAACTAACTGTTCAGTGCGACCGTGTCGCGGCCATCGCGGGCAAGCCCGCTCCCACAGGTTCAGCAGTGTTCACAGATTTTGTGTTCCACGCAGACCTTGTGGGAGCGGGCTTGCCCGCGATTGGGCGTTACGCCATTTTCACGCCGGGCGTCAGGGCCGCTGGCAACACCAGGCTCGGGGTTTCCAGCGAGGCCACCGGGTACGCGCAATAATCTGCGGCGTAGTAGGCGCTGGCGCGATGGTTACCCGAGGCGCCGACACCGCCGAATGGCGCGCTGCTCGCAGCACCGGTCAACTGCTTGTTCCAGTTGACGATACCTGCGCGGCTTTCCAGCCAGAACTGCTGATAACGCGCTTCGGAATCCGACAGCAAGCCAGCCGCCAGGCCATAAGCAGTGTCATTGGCTTCAGCGATCGCCGCTTCAAAATCAGCGTAGCGGATCACTTGCAGCAGCGGACCGAACAGCTCTTCGTCCGGGCGATCAGCAACCGCTGTCACGTCCAGAATACCGGGGGTCAGCAAGGCAGACTGAGCCTGAGGCTGAGTCATTTCCAACAGCGCCACGGCGCCATTGGCCAGCAGATGTTCTTGCGCATCCATCAGCGCTTTCGCAGCGCCGAGGGAAATCACCGAGCCCATGAACGGCGCCGGTTGCTGATCGAACGCCCCGACTTCAATCGTCGAACTGACCGCCACCAGACGCGCCAGCAGCGTATCGCCCCAGGCGCCTTGTGGCACCAGCAAGCGACGGGCACAAGTGCACCGCTGACCGGCAGAAATGAATGCCGACTGAATGATGGTGTAAACGGCGGCATCGAGGTCCGCGACCTGATCCACCACCAGCGGGTTGTTGCCACCCATTTCCAGCGCGAGGATCTTGTCCGGACGACCTGCAAACTGCTGGTGCAGGTGATTGCCGGTACGGCTGGAACCGGTGAAGAACAGACCGTCGATGCCCGGGTTCGCCGCCAGGGCGATACCGGTTTCGCGAGCGCCTTGCAGCAGGTTCAGCACGCCAGCCGGCAGACCGGCTTCGATCCAGCACTTGACCGTCAGCTCAGCGACTTTCGGGGTCAGCTCGCTGGGCTTGAACAGCACACTGTTACCGGCCAGCAGCGCCGGTACGATGTGACCGTTCGGCAAGTGGCCGGGGAAGTTGTAAGGACCAAACACTGCCACCACACCGTGTGGCTTGTGACGCAACACCGCCGTGGCGTCGCCCAGCGGGCCGCTCTTCTCGCCGGTGCGTTCGCGGTAGCTCTGCACCGAGATCGCAATCTTGTTGACCATGCTGGTGACTTCAGTCGCCGCTTCCCACAGGGGTTTGCCGGTTTCTTCGCCGATGGTGCGAGCCAGCTCGTCAGCGTGATTCTTCAGCGCAGCGGCAAAGGCTTCCAGCACGCTGATGCGTTCTTCCAGGGTATGGCGAGCCCAGCTCGGGAACGCCTGACGTGCAGCTTGCACGGCCGACTCGACCTGACCGGCCGTGGCACCTTCGCCGGCCCACAGCACTTGCTGGGTCACCGGGTTTACCGATTGAAAGCTTTCACCCTGGCCAGCCAGCCATTCACCGGCGATGTATAGCGAATTCATTATTTCGACTCCCGAGCAGCAGACAACGGAACGGCGCGCACTTGATCGCCAGCGTTGAGTTGAAGACGTTTGGCGGTCAGCGGATCGACCACCAAAGTGCCGGCGGCGAAGCGTGCTGGTGCGGCAGTGATCCGGCAGTCTTCGCGCTTGCGGTTATGAATCAGGAATGGCGTGGCATCGTCACCCGGGGTGCCGATGGCCAGCACCAGCGCCTGGCTGTCACGCACTGCACGGATCTTGGTGGTTTCGCATTCCACCGCAGGGCCGGCATCGAAAATATCGACATAGCCTTGATAGCTGAACCCTTCACTCTTGAGCATCGACAGGGCCGGCTCGGTATCCGGGTGAACCTGGCCGATCACGTTGCGCGCGTCTGGCGACAGGAAGCAGGTGTACAGCGGGAATTTCGGCATCAGTTCGGCGATGAACGCCTTGTTGCCCACGCCAGTGAGGTAATCGGCCTGGCTGAACTCCATCTTGAAGAAGTGCCGGCCCAGGCTTTCCCAGAACGGCGAACGCCCGGCGTCATCGGACACACCGCGCATTTCGGCGATGATCTTGTTGCCGAACAGTTGCGGGAACTCGGCGATGAACAGCATCCGCGCCTTGGCCAGCATGCGACCGTTGAGGCCAGTGCGGAAATCGGCGTGCAGGAACAGCGAGCACAGCTCAGAGTTGCCAGTCAGGTCGTTGGCCAGGAACAGCGTCGGGATTTCGCGATAGATGTTCAGTTCTTGCGAGGCGCTGACTGTCAGGCCGACCCGGAAGTTGTACCAGGGCTCACGCAGACCGACGGCGCCAGCAATGGCGGAAATGCCCACCACGCGGCCGTTGTCGTCTTCGAGCACGAACAGGTAGTCCGCATCGCCCCGCCCGGCTTCGCCGCGGAAGGTCTTCTCGGCCCAGCCGACCCGATGGGCCAGACGCTCTTCGTTGGCCGGCAAGGTGGTCAGGCCGGTGCCGGTGCTGCGGGCCAGGTCGATCAGAGCGGGTAAATCGCTGCTGCGTACGGGACGAACGATCATGCTATCTCCTCAAACGGGCCGCTGACGCCACCCGTGAAACTCGCTGCTTTACTAAGCATTCATTCTTTATAGGCATAGCAGCAGGCGTTAAACCGCCACCAGGCGCACGCTGGCACCTTCACCGACGCCCAAGGCTTCGGCCGCTTCAAGATCCAGGGTTACGGGTTTGCCCGGCGCGTAATCGAGCTCAAGCAAAACGGCGCGGTAATCCTGCAACTGGGCGTTGGCCACCAGATATTGACGACCGGCACCTTTGACCGGCTCACCGATCTTCACCGGCACTACACGGCTCTGGGCGATCGAACGGATCCCCGAGACGCGGGCGTGCAGAGTCGGGCCACCGTCGAAAATGTCGATGTAGTGATCGGTCTCGAAGCCTTCGCGCATCAGGATGTCAAAAGTGATCTGCGCCCGTGGGTGCACCTGGCCCATCGCCTCTTGAGCGGAGTCCGGCAGCAACGGCACGTAGATTGGGTAATGCGGCATCAGCTCGGCCAGGAACGTGCGGCTTTTCAGGCCACACAGACGCTCGGCTTCGGCGTAGTTGAGGTCGAAGAAGTTGCGACCGATGGCATCCCAGAACGGCGAGTCGCCATTTTCGTCGCTGTAACCGACGATCTCGGTGACTACCGAATCAGCAAAGCGCTCCGGATGGCTGGCCACGAACAACAGGCGACCACGGGAATTGAGCTCAGCCCAAGGCGACCCCACCAACTCCGGCTTCACGTAGAAACTGGTCAGCAAGCTGTTGCCGGTCAGGTCGTGGCACTGGGAGAGCACGTGGATTTTGTTGTGGATCTTCAGTTCGCGGGAAGCGTGCACGAACGTTTCGTTACGAAAGCTGTAGAACGGCTCGGAATAACCGGCCGAGGCAACGATGGCCGAACAGCCGACCAGCTTGCCGGTGGCCGTGTCTTCGAGGACAAAGAAATAACTCTCTTCACCGTTGAAGCTGACTTCGGCGGCGAACGAGGCTTCGCTTGCCGCGATCTTGTCGCTCAGGCGTTCAACGTCATCCGGCAAGGAAGTGACACCAATCGGGCTGTCCGCAGCCAGACGCTGTACCTCGCCCAGATCAGCCATTTGCGCGGGGCGCATCACCAGCATGGTGTCACTCCTTTCTCGAAAAAATTCATTAGAAAAATGCCCGGCTCATGTGGGAGCGGGCTTGCCCGCGATAGCGTCCTGTCAGATAACAATGAAGTCGGCTGTCAGGCCCTCATCGCGGGCAAGCCCGCTCCCACATTTACGGTGCCCGGCACATAAAAATTGGTTCGACGCCTGAACAGTTCAGGCGTCGAAGGGACTATCAGGCTTGCGTCAGCTTCGCCGCGGCGCGTTCGAAACGGTCCAGGCCGGCATCGATATCGGCGTCTTCAACCACCAGGCTTGGCGCGAAACGAATCACGTCCGGGCCGGCTTGCAGAATCATCAGGCCTTCACGCTCGGCGGCGTTGAAGATGTCCTTGGCCTTGCCTTTCCAGGCATCGCTCAGTACGCAACCGAGCAGCAGGCCCAGACCGCGGACTTCAGTGAAGAGGCCATACTTCTCGCCGATCTGCTCAAGACGGGTCTTGAACTTGTCGTGCTTGGCATTGACGCCGTTCAGCACTTCTGGCGTGTTGATCACATCGATCACCGCTTCAGCAACAGCGCACGCCAGCGGGTTACCGCCATACGTGGTGCCGTGGGTACCGACGACCAGGTGTTTGGCCAGGTCTTCGGTGGTCAGCATTGCTGCGATCGGGAAACCACCGCCCAGGCTCTTGGCGCTGGTCAGGATGTCCGGGGTCACGCCGTAATGCTGATAGGCGAACAGCTTGCCGCTGCGACCCATGCCGGTCTGGACTTCGTCGAAAACCAGCAGCGCGTTATGCGCGTCGCACAGTTCACGAGCACCTTGCAGGTAAGACAGCTCGGCCGGCAATACGCCGCCTTCGCCCTGGATCGGCTCCAGAACCACCGCGCACGTCTTGTCGGAAACAGCGGCTTTCAGCGCGGCCAGATCGTTGTAAGGCACGTGGGTGATGCCAGTGATCTTCGGACCGAAGCCGTCGGAGTACTTCGACTGGCCACCAACGTTCACGGTGAACAGGGTACGGCCGTGAAAGCTGTTGAGCGCGGCAACGATTTCATACTTCTCGGTACCGAAACGGTCATGGGCCACACGACGGGCCAGCTTGAAAGCGGCCTCGTTGGCTTCGGCGCCAGAGTTGCAGAAGAACACACGCTCGGCAAACGTGGCGTCGACCAGCTTATGGGCCAGACGCAAGGCCGGCTCGTTGGTGAACACGTTGGACACGTGCCACAGCTTGTTCGCCTGCTCGGTCAATGCAGCGACCAGCGCCGGATGCGCATGGCCCAATACGTTAACGGCAATCCCGCCGGCGAAGTCGATCAGCTCGCGGCCAGACTGGTCCCAAACACGGGAACCGGCGCCACGCACAGGAATGAAAGCGGCTGGCGCGTAGTTGGGAACCATTACCTGGTCGAAATCGGCGCGTTCTACCGCAGCGTGCTCAACGGACATCGGAGTCTCCTGAAGAGGAACGCTCGCCTGAAACTGGCGAGCGATGGGGGGATTGTAAGGACAGTTTTCAGCCGGGCCTTGCCGCCAAGCGACAACTTCTTATAGCGCGAACACAGGTTTTGCCCGGGTTTACGGCAATGCGACAAATAGCGTCGCAAAGGCGCAGTTTAAACTGCCTGCGGGGTTTGCGGCAGGTTGCGAGGATCTTACTCATCCGGATTTTACGGTGGCGGTACATATGTACCGCACGTCGCTGGCGCTCATGGTGTTTTCTGAGGTCTTCTTAACGCCAACGGCAACCTTCATGAGCCTTACCAACGAAAATCCGGACGCTGTCCATCTCGATCCGATGTCACCCTTCAACAGGGACAGCCATTACCAGCCTCTGATAAACGTCATCCCCCGCTGGCTGACGCAGGCGACCGCGCAAAAGCGCGAAGCCTTGAGCAAGGCCAAACCCCGACTGCCGGCCGGACTCAACAACGCGTCCCGCAGCCAGCATGCCGAATTACGCACACTCAATGCCTTGCACTGGCAAGCGCAGAACCGCGTCGATCAGTCCCTGGCCAAGGTGAAAAATGCCAGCGCCTTTGCCGAACCGTTGCTGGTTGCAGCGCTCAAGAAGCGCTTCGGTCTGGAGCTGGACGTCCACCAGACCTTTTTGCGTCTTTATATTCCCGCCCATATCCCGTGGCTGCGGCTGAAGTCGGGCGCGGCGCGCATCTGGACGGTGTCGCTGCTGGATGCCGCGCTGCACAACTTCGAAAGCAGCGAGACCGAGGACGACGCCTTTGAGCCCGCCTCGACCTACATCAGCGCACCGTCCTCTGCGGGGCAATTCAATGAGCTGCCGCACGTTCTGCAAAAAATGCCCATCACGGCATTCACCCAACTGTGCCGGGAGCTGGATATTGGCGAACACTACAAAACCCACCTCGAAGAAAACCTGGGCATCAGCAATCCCGTGGTCGCGGCGCCCCTGCAATCCAGCGTCCGCGACAGCCAGAAAACGGCCCTCAACACCGCCCTGCAAATGGCCTACCTGCAAAACAAGCTTGGCGGCGATGTCCATGGCCTGATCCTTGGCTTACTCGACGGCCTGCAACATTTACGTCTGCGCGGACAGGCATGGGGCTGTCATGAACTGACTATCATGAACGCACGCCTGACCGGCATCGTGGTGTTTTTTCCGGACCTGGAACGTGCGCGTGAAGTGGCCCGAGTGGTGGCCTATATCCCCGACGATCCCGAACATCCGATCAAGGAATATGCCTCCTCCGGCGCCTTCGCCCAGGAACTGACCCAACGTTTGCGCCGTCATGACTATCAACAGTTCTTTAGCCGCTTTATCGATCATGAGGATCGCGGGCACTTCTTCGCTCAGTTAAACGACCGACTTGTCTCCATTACCTGGCAACCGGTTCAGCCTGGCGACCCACGCCCCACCTGGAGAGAAAAACCAAACCAGCGCGCCGACCTGCAAATGACGGCGACGCCGATCAAAGGCGATCTGTGGGTTCATCTCTACCAACGCAAACTCGACAAGATCCTCAACGATGCCCGAGTCATCGCAGTATCCACGGCGACGGTCGATCAGAAAGCTCGCTGGGCGTTATGGGACTCCTTTACGGAAATCGCCTCGGCACTGCTAAACATCGCAGCCTTTGTCGCCATGCCGTTCGTGCCCTTCCTCGGTGAACTGATGCTGGCTTATATGGCGTACCAGTTACTCGACGAAACCTTCGAAAGCATCGTCGACTGGGCAGAAGGTCAGACGACCGAAGCCTTCGAGCATTTGATGGGCGTGCTTGAGTCGGCCGTGCAACTGGGCACTTTTGCTGCCGGCGGCGTCGTGGCAGCAGGCGAATTTCGCGCCGTGTTGCCGCGTGAAATCGTTCAGTTCATCGACCGCTTCCACTCTGTCAAAACGCCTCGGGGTGAAAGCCGCTACTGGAAGCCGGATCTGAGCACCTATGAACAGCACGGCCCACTCCCTCAGACTGCCAGACCCGATGAACTCGGGCTGTACCGCCACGACGGCAAAACCCTGTTGTCACTGGACAACAAACCCTACGCCGTCAGCCAAGACTCCGTGACCGGTGAGCACCGCATCGATCACCCGAGCCGTCCGCAAGCCTATAAACCCGTACTCAAACACAATGGCGCCGGAGCCTGGCAGACCGAAATCGACCAGCCGTTGAGCTGGGATCAAGCCACGGTGCTGCGCCGCCTGGGCCCTGACATGGAACGGTTCGCACCCTCGGTGCGTGAACGAATGCTCCAGATCAGCGGCTGCCACGAGAATGCCTTGCGCAAGATGCATGTGAACTCCAGTCAGATGCCTGCGCTGCTCGCCGACACGCTGCTGCGTTTCAAGATCGATCAGGACATCCAGACCTTCATTGAGCTGATCGGCAGCGAACAACCGACCGACTACCTGAAAGCCGACCCCATCACACAACTGGAACTGCTGCGTGACAACCATTACTGGCCGGCCAAAAAAGGGCTGCGCCTGGTCGACAACAAAGCACAAACCCTCTGGGAACACAGCGCCCCCGGCCAACCCACGGTCCAGATCAATCAGGCGCACCTCAGCAACGGCGACCTGATCCATACGCTACTGCTGACTCTGGGGGAAACCGAAACCAGAACGCTGATGGGCGAACAGTTCGGCACACCCTCCCCCAGTTTGGGCACCCGCGCCCGCACATTACGCAGGGAACTGAAAGCGCTCGCCGAGAGCAGGCGAGAAACCCTGTTCGACCATCGATACCGCCGACTGGATCGAGCCGCCTCTGGGCTGACGCAAAAACTCATCGACGCCGAACACGGTTTGCCGAGCAGCGTGGCAGAAGCACTGCTGCAAACCGCCAGCGACAAAGAGCTGCAACAACTTAAGCGCGGTATCTTGTCCAAACGCCTCGAACAGCTCACCCGTGAAGCCCGATTGCAAGTCAGGGTCACCCGGGCTTATGAAGGTCTGGAGATCCGTTCAAGCGCCAACAACCCCGACACCGATCGACTGGCCCTGCACACCTTGCAGCGACTGCCTGGCTGGTCGGGGCAAATACGTCTGGAAATCCGCGAATACGCCCATGATGGACGTCTGCTCGACAGTGTCGGCACTGCCGATGCGCCAATCCGCAAAGTGCTCGTTCTAAATGCCGATGGCAGCTATCAGGCCTTTGACGATGCCGGCCTTGAGCTCAGCGGCGCGAGCACGTTCTATCTGGATTTATTGCAGGCGCTACCGGACAGCGAGCGCTCGGCGCTAGGCATCCACATGGGTGAAGGTGAAAAACTCAAGCGACTGATTCGCACTCATGCCCTGAACCGCGAGGAACTGCACTCGGTCCTGGCGCAACATCCAATCCTGAAGCCCACCTACGATCCGACCGTCATGCGTTTGCTCGGTGGCACGGATGGCTATCATCGCGGAGTGTTCAGTGCGCCAACGTTACAGGCCTACGCCCATGAACTATTCCCGCACTTGTCAGGCGAGGAACTGCAAGCCTTTGTCGAACGCTTGCAACGGCACCCGACCGGCCCACGGGCAGAGCTGACCCGGCTCATGACCGAACGCGCCCGGCTCAGCAATGCCCTGAACCTCTGGCGTAACGAAATCCCACTGTTCATGCCGGATACCCGGATCCGAATTACCCCTGAACAATTCAGCATTCAGAAGCGAAATCGCCGACACCTGGCAGAGGCATTACTCGATTGCTGGCGAAAACAAGCCACACCGCCCCAGGGTGAGGACCCTGTGGTCGAGTTCCGTTTCTCCCAACCGATAGTGGGTGAGTTTCCGGTGCTCGGCGAGGGCTTCAGACACGTGACAAGCCTGTCACTGGACGGCCATCGCGCCACACGTGGGATGCATGATTTTTTGCGAGGTTTCTCAGGCTTGCGTCGCCTGGCCTTGCGCGATTTCAGGCTCAATCACCTTCCGCAAGCCATTGTGCAATCGCCGAACCTCACCGAACTGATTCTCAGCGACTGCGCCATTACCCTCACACCAGAGAGCCACGCCACCCTGTCAGCGCTGAACAAACTGGTGATTCTGGACCTGTACAAAAACCCGCTGGGGCTCAACCCCACTGTCGAGAATATGCCGCAGCTGAACTACATCGACGTATCGGACACCGGCATTTCCAGCTTCCCCCCCGGTTTGCTGACCCGGCCACACCTTCGAACTGTTCTGCTCAATGACAATCAGATCCAGGAACTGCCCACCGCGCTCTTTGATCTCCCCACCACCGTCAAAGAGGGCGTCGACCTGGGCGGCAACCCGATTTCGGCCGCGACTCGCGAACGCATAAAAATCCATTTCGGCCGTACGCGTCAGGACTTCGCAGTATTTGCCGAACAGGCTGATATCGATCGGGTGCAAGCGCTGTACCCAGGCATGGACCAGGAAGAAGCCAGTGAGTTTATCTATCTGCGGCCTGGGACACTGGCCGACGGCAAAGCGGCGATCACGCGCCTGGAAACCGAACTCAACACCCTCAACAACGACCTGTCAGCCTGGACAGCAGACGTCCCGGCGGTGCACCCGGTGAGCGGCGCCCCTTTCACCGCGCAGGAGCTGCTCAGCGAACATTCGATTCGGGATGAATTCAAACGGATTGTGGAACGTTGCTGGCGCCGGCAAACCGCTCTGGACGACTTCAATCAACAACTTCAACCCACCTACGAGCTGAGCCTGCCCACCATTATTGTCGGTAACTTGCCGGCGCTGCGGGCCGACTTCAGTCACGTCTCGCTGCTGTATTTACACACCGTTGATGGACTGACTTCAGGGGCCGAGCGTTTTCTGGAGAGCTTTCCTCGCCTCAAGGGACTGACCCTCCGTAACTACCGACAGCAGAACTTTCCCGAATCGATTTCCAGGATGGGCGATCTGACCGCATTGACGATGACCGATTGCCAACTCACCCTGACGGCGCAAAGTGCACTGGAACTGGCACAGATGGAGCAGCTTGATTATCTGGATCTGAGCGACAACCCGCTGGGCGCCACACCCGACGTGAGCCAGATGTCCCGTCTCACCACCCTGTTGCTGAACAACACCGGCATTACTGAATTGCCGCCGAGCCTGTTGCGACTCAAATCCCTGGACACCGTGGACCTGAGCGAAAACGCGATCACCCACATACCCGCCGACATTATGGAATTGCCGCTGGAAATCGGCGAGAGCATCAATCTGAGGGACAATCCGCTGTCAGAGGAAAGCGTACAAACACTGATCAATTATTTCAGGCAGACAGGCGTCGACTTCGGCGTCGATGCGGTCATTGATCAAGCGGAAATGGAGGTGTCGTCGTCCGGAAGCTCTGACGTCGATGAGTAATCGACGCCAGATTTAACAACGGATCAACCGCGTTCGGACGGCACCGACGACAACTCGAACGGGCTGCTGCTGCGCCGCTGGTTGCGATCTTCCCGCGGCGTGGCGCCGAAGAAGTTGCGGTAGGCGCTGGAGAAATGCGGCCCCGAAGAGAAGCCACACGACAGGCCGATCTGGATGATCGACTTGCTGGTTTGCATCAACATCTGCCGGGCCTTGTTCAGACGCAGCTCCAGGTAATACTGGCTCGGCACGCGGTTGAGGTATTGCTTGAAGATCCGTTCCAGCTGCCGACGGGACACGCACACGTGCTGGGCGATTTCGTCGGTGGTCAGCGGTTCTTCGATATTGGCTTCCATCAGCAACACCGCTTGGGTGAGCTTCGGATGGCTGGAGCCGAGACGGTTTTGCAGTGGAATGCGTTGGCGCTCGCCGCCTTCGCGGATGCGTTCGACCACCAGTTCTTCAGATACCGCACCGGCCAGTTCGGCGCCGTGATCACGGGCCAGCACTGCCAGCAGCAAATCGAGCACCGACATGCCGCCGCACGCGGTCAGTCGATCGCGATCCCAGTCGAACAGATGACTGGTGGCGATCACCTTCGGGAAACGCTCGGCGAAATCGTCCTGCCAGCGCCAATGCACGGCAGCGCGGTAGCCGTCGAGCAAACCCAGTTGCGCCAACGGGTAGACACCGGCCGACAAACCGCCAATCACACAACCGGCTCGCACCAGTTGTTTCAGCCCACTGCTGAGCGCCGGCGCGAGAGCGGTCGGTGGCTCGTCGGCGAGCAAGAACAGTTTCTGGAAATTTTCGAGCTTGCCGGCCCAGGGTTCACCCGGCAATTGCCAAGCGCCTTCGGTCGATGGTTCGGCCTGCAAAAACGACAGTTCGTAAACAACGTCCGGGTGCACACGCTGGGCAACACGCAAGGCCTCCTCAGCCAGCGCAAGCGTCAGAGCTTTAGTGCTGGGCCAAATCAGGAAACCAATTCGATGGGCAGTCATGGGCGGGCGATCCGAAGCGAAGAACAGTGATGAAGGCATGGGCCAATGCTAGCCCGTAAATGAACACAAATCGCAAAATCAGCAAAGATCAAATGTGGGAGCAACTGTCTTGATGTCTTTTATTTTGAAGTTTGATCAAAGGGCAGCCGAACTTCCACAGTCTCAAACCATGTGATTTCCCAAATGAGCAAGCAGTCTGTTTAGGCTGCCTGCTCTCTCCACTCAGTTTGGTCACGGATCATCGCGTTCAGCCTTATCAACAACACCCGCATGCAGGCGATCAGCGCCACTTTCGCGCATTTACCTCTCAGGCGAAGCGCGTCATATCGGGCTTTGAACTCGGGTTGTCGCAAAATCACAGCCCAACTGGCCATGTACATCGCACGTCGCACGGCAAATCGGCCACCGCTTATATGACGAGGCCCTTCGTGGTTGCCGCTGTCGTCGTTGTAAGGGGCGATCCCTGCCAGTGCTGCGATCTCGTGCCGTCCAACCTCTCCCAGCTCAGGCAGGTAGGCCATGATGCTGGCTGCGGTCACGAGCCCTAGTCCCTTAACCGAGCGCAAGCGGGCAATTTTTTCACTGTCCAGGTCTTTGGCGCTTTGGCAGATCAGCTGTTCTATCGACTTTATTGCCTGATCTAAATAGTCGATATGGCTTTGCAACAAGGGTTTTATCGAGTCGACAGAAGCCGTTTTGATACGCCGCCTGTCGTCACTTTGCTGCTGAACAAAGTTTTCGCGTTGCTGTACCAGCGCACGCAAATTGTCCTGTTCGGCGCTGGTGATACGGCTATCGGCGTCCTTTATAATCGTTGCAAATTCGGCGAGAAGCCGCGCATCTATCGCGTCTGTTTTAGCGCGATAACCCATTGCCTTGGCAAAATCTTTCGCCCGACGAGGATTGATTCGTAAGACGTCAAAGCCGCCCCTTTGAAGCACCTTCATGGGCCCCCGCTCGTAGCCACCGGTGGCTTCCAGTAACACGCGGGTGACTTCGAAGCCTTTTAACCAATCAATCAGCACCGGGAAACCACTGGCGCTGTTCGGAAAACTCGCACCAATGCCTTGCGAATTAATCCAGACTTCCAGACTGTCTTTGGAAACATCAATGCCTGCGCAGGAAAACATGGCTAAACCCTCTTACACTCATAAATGAGAGCGCTCTGGTTGGGCTCCACGCTTGTAATGTTCGAGGTCGGCTCGTTCAACTGTTCGGGCTCAATAACCAGAGTGGAGAGGTGAATGGCAGCATGGGCTCCCACACGTGCTGCTAGCACTCCGGGCGTTCAGCTTGCCACTCACCGCTCTCATCTTCAGTCTAAGTCCTGCGCAAGACACAAGCGGGCTTGCCTGCGATAGCGGTGTGCCAAATTGCATTTCTGGTACAGACACACCGCGATCGCAGGCAAGCCAGCTCCCACAGGGGATCGGGGTCAGCTTCTAGGTTGCGAAGCATGCACTATCCCGGTGCACAACGGCAGTTCTGATTATTTCAAGCTGCCGGACAAAAATTGTTGCAAACGTTCAGACTGCGGATTGACCAGCACTTCGCGCGGGTTGCCGCATTCTTCGACGACGCCTTTGTGCAGGAACACCAGTTGGTTCGACACTTCACGGGCAAAGCCCATTTCGTGCGTCACCACCACCATGGTCCGGCCTTCCTGTGCCAGGGCCTGCATGACTTTCAGCACGTCACCGACCAACTCAGGGTCGAGGGCCGAGGTCGGCTCGTCGAACAGCATGACCTCAGGTTCCATCGCCAGCGCACGGGCAATTGCCACACGCTGCTGCTCACCACCGGACATGTGGCCAGGGTAGGCGTCTTTGCGATGCGCAACACCGACCTTGTTCAGGTAGTGCTCAGCCTTCTCACGGGCTTCGGTCTTGGACATGCCGAGCACGTGGACCGGCGCTTCCATGATGTTTTCCATCGCAGTCATGTGCGACCACAAGTTGAAATGCTGGAACACCATCGACAGGCGCGAACGCATGCGTTGCAGCTGTTTTGGGTCGGCGGCTTTCAGCGCGCCGTCCTTGTTGGCGACCAGTTTCAGCTCTTCGTTGTTGAGCAGAATCCTGCCCGCGTGCGGCTGCTCGAGCAGGTTGATGCAGCGCAGAAAAGTACTTTTGCCGGAGCCACTGGAGCCGATGATGCTGATCACATCGCCAGCTGCCGCTTTCAGGGACACGCCCTTGAGCACTTCGTGACTGCCATAGCGTTTATGCAGGTCTTGGACTTCAAGTTTGTACATGCGGTCGGTTCTCACAAAAACAGTCAGTCAGTCGTTGAGCAAGCGCCCGTGACGAAGCGCTTCGCGCCCCGCCACCTTGGCCAGCCAGAAACCGGGTTGGGCGTAACGCAGCCGCTCAATGGCAAACAGCACCCCGGACGTACCAGCACACACCGTGCTGACCCGATCCGATAACGGATCGATCACTTCAAAAATCTCGTCGCCGGCTTCAACCCACTCACCGGGCCTGCGCAGAAAACTCACCACGCCAGGATGCGGCGCGAACAGCATTTCGGTGCCTTCGAACGGCATACCTTCGCAAGCATCTTGCGCAGGTTTTGGCCATTCGCCGCTGATCAAGCCTTGTTCAGCGAGGAACGCCAGAATGCCTTCAGCGTAAGCCTGCGCCTCTGGGCGACCGGTATCGGATTGGCCGCCCAACTCGATGGTCGTCGCCAGGCAGGCCAGTGGAATCCGGGCATCCGGAAACAGACGCGACAGACGCAGCCAAGGCAGCGAACACGCTTCATCAAAGGAACTGCCGCCGGAATCTTCCGCCAGCAGCCCGACCTTGACGTTCAAGTGCGCGGCCAGTGAACGCCAATGCGGCCAGTGCTGCGGCAAGGCATACATGTGCAGCGCTGCCTCGCAATCGCAGTGCAAATCCAGCACCACATCGGCGGTGCAGGCATGGCTGAGCAAGATGCGCTGCATGCCTTGCAACTGACTGGCGGCCGGTGGCAATGCAGCCAGCACATCGCTCATGGTTTCACGGATCAAACGGATGTTGGCGTGAGGATCGTCACCCAAGTGCCCTTGGAGCTCAGCGGCCACGGGCTCGCTCAGTTCGACGAAATCCCGGTTGAAGTTCTTGCCGCTGCCGGCCTCGAAACGCCCCTGATGATTACCCTGAAGCAGTTGACCGAGGCCCAATGGATTGGCCACCGGCACCAGTTCGATCACACCATTGAGCAAGCCTTGGGCTTCGAGTTCGGTCAGGCGCTTTTTCAGCTCCCAGGCGGTGCGCATCCCCGGCAGTTCATCGGCGTGCAGGCTGGCCTGGATGTAGGCCTTGCGCTCGCCAGCGCCGAAGCGGAACACCGAAATCCGGCGCTCGCTACCCAGGTGGCTCCACGGCAATGCATGATCGATGCGTTCCATATCAGTGCTTCCGCGGGGCCAGATAGCCCAGCCAGCGGTGCTCGGCCATTTTGAACAGGCGCACCAGAATGAACGTCAGGCACAGGTAGAACACGCCGGCGGTGATGTAGGCTTCGAACGGCAAGTAGAACTGAGCGTTAACCGTGCGCGCGGCACCGGTGATGTCGATCAGGGTCACGATCGACGCCAGACTGGTGGTCTGCAGCATCATGATCACTTCGTTGCTGTACTGCGGCAGTGCCCGGCGCAGGGCCGATGGCAGCAGGATCCGCTTGTACATTTTGACCCGCGACATGCCCATGGCCTTGGCCGCTTCAATCTCGCCATTCGGCGTGGCGCGCAGGCTGCCAGCGATGATTTCAGCGGTGTAGGCGCTGGTGTTGATGGCGAAGGCCAGGCACGCACAGAACGTGGCGCTGGACAGCCATGGCCAGAGGAAGCTTTCACGTACCGCTTCAAACTGCGCCAGACCGTAGTAGATCAAAAACAGCTGCACCAGCATCGGCGTGCCGCGGATCACGTAGGTGAACAGCCAGGCACTCATGTTGACCAGCGGCTGCTTGGAGACGCGCATCAGCCCCAGCGGCAGTGCCGCCAGCAAACCGAAAAACAGCGACAGCGCGAGCAATTTAAGGGTGGTCACCAGGCCGCCGAAGTACAGCGGCAAGGCCTCCCAAATGACGTTGTAGTCGAAGATCATAGCTCAGCCGCCCTTACGCCTACCGAGTAGCGCTTCTCAAGATGACGCAATGCCAGCAACGAGACACTGGTGATCACCAGGTACATCGCCGCCACTGCGAGGAAGAAGGTGAAAGGCTCGCGGGTAGCGTCTGCCGCCTGCTTGGCCTTGAACATCATGTCTTGCAGACCGACCACCGAAATCAGCGCGGTCGCCTTGGTCAGTACCAGCCAGTTGTTGGTGAAACCCGGAATCGCCAGACGAATCATCTGCGGCACCAACACCCGGAAGAACACCTGAAAACTGCTCATGCCGTACGCCATGCCGGCTTCCGCCTGCCCCTTGGGGATGGCCATGAACGCACCACGGAAGGTTTCCGACAGGTACGCACCGAAGATGAAGCCCAAGGTGCCGATACCGGCGGCCAACGGGTTCAGGTCGATGTAGTCGTCATAGCCGAGCATCGGCGCGACGCGGTTGAGCAGGTCCTGGCCACCGTAGAAAATCAGCAGGATCAGCACCAGGTCGGGAATACCGCGGATCACCGTGGAATACAGATCGCCCAGCCAGGCCAGCCAGCGTATTGGGGACAGACGCAGCGCAACGCCGATCAGACCCAGAACAATGGCCAAGACCATGGACGACAAGGCGAGCTGAAGCGTCAGCCATGCGCCATCGAGGATGACAGCCCCGTAGCCTTTCAACATGATTCAGGTCCTCGAAAGTTGGGATGAAAAAATGGCGCAAACCTCAGAGATCCTGTTGCTTGCGCCATTTCGGACTTGTTGCGGGGACGATTACTTGCCGTAGATATCGAAGGCGAAGTATTTGTCCTGGATTTGCTTGTACTTGCCGTTCTCGCGAATGGCCGCGATCGCGGTGTTGATCTTGTCTTTCAGACCATCGCCCTTGCGAACCGCGATACCCACGCCGTCGCCGAAGTATTTGACGTCGGTGAAGGCCGGGCCAACGAAGGCGAAGCCCTTGCCGGCGTCGGTTTTCAGGAAGCCGTCATCCAGCAGCGTAGCGTCTGCCACGGTGCCGTCGAGGCGACCGGCGGCAACGTCGAGGTAGATTTCATTCTGCGAACCGTAAGGCTTGATCTCGGCACCCAGTGGGGCCAGGACTTCGCGGGCGAAACGCTCGTGGATCGAACCACGTTGTACGCCGATGTTCTTGCCCTTCAACTCAGCCAGGCTTTCGCTGACCTGAGTGCCGGCCTTCATGACCAGGCGAGCCGGGGTGTTGTAGTACTTGTTGGTGAAGTCCACGGACTTCTTGCGGTCTTCAGTGATCGACATGGACGACAGGATTGCGTCGATCTTGCGCACCTTGAGTGCCGGGATCAGGCCGTCAAACTCTTGCTCGACCCACTGGCACTTGACCTTCATCTCTTCGCACAGGGCGTTGCCGATGTCGTAGTCGAAACCCACGATGCTGCCGTCCGGTGCTTTGGAGGCGAACGGAGGGTAAGCCGCTTCGATACCGATTTTCAGAGGTTTTTCATCGGCGAAGGTCGGCAGGGACAGCACGGACAGTGCCAGGGCGCCAAGCAGCACGAGTTTCTTCATCTTGGGACTCCATCGGTAAAGGGCAAAAACGGCAGAGTGAGCGACAGCCCAATATGCGAATGGTTAAACCAAAAAACGGTGCTGCGTCCTAGGAACCGTGCGCTGATTTCAACGCAGGCAACGACGAGCGAGTGATCGGCATTCTAACGACAGGCCCGAAGCCGATATTTCTTCAATGCGACAACAAATTACAGATGCACCGAGAAAGCCGCTTGAGCGCGTTGACAGTCTTGCAATTTCATGCAAGAGCAAAAGACAGTGAACCGATCTATATTGCAAATTGCGGGCCTATTATTCGCAAACCCTTCTAATCCGGCAAGCGCAGCGTTGTGTCTTATTTTTCATGGCGGGTTTAGAGGCCCTGTGATGGGGCTTTGCGTTTCCCAATGCCTCGTTGTCGGGCGTGCGGTTACACATTCAGTAACTTGAAGGGGGGTGGGTAACAGTGGGAATTGACCTACGGCTGACACCGATAATTATTGGCCGTTGTTTATGTTGCGCCTGACAGGCCGCCATCGCGGGCAAGCCCGCTCCCACAGGTTTTTGGGAGGTGGTTCAGATTGCATGCACGCCACAAATCCTTGTGGGAGCGGGCTTGCCCGCGATGAGGCCTGGACTGCCGATACAAAAACATCAGGCAATAAAAAGCCCCACCAGGCTCAACGCCTGGCAGGGCTTCGATGACTCAGGAATCAGCGCTTACGCGACGTTCATGGTCTTGTGCGTATCAATCAAATGCTGCACCACACCCGGATCGGCCAGGGTCGAAATATCGCCCAACCCGTCGTATTCCGCCGTCGCAATCTTGCGCAGAATCCGGCGCATGATCTTGCCCGAACGGGTTTTCGGCAGCCCCGGCGCCCACTGAATCACATCTGGCGAAGCAATCGGGCCGATCTCTTTACGCACCCAGTTTTTCAGTTCCAGACGCAATTGCTCGGTCGGCTCTTCGCCACCGTTCAGGGTCACGTAGACATAAATGCCCTGCCCCTTGATGTCATGCGGCACCCCCACCACCGCCGCCTCGGCGACTTTCGGGTGAGCGACCATCGCGCTTTCGATCTCGGCGGTACCCATGCGGTGCCCGGAAACGTTAAGCACGTCATCCACACGCCCGGTGATCCAGTAGTAACCGTCTTCGTCGCGACGTGCGCCGTCGCCAGTGAAATACATGCCACGGAAGGTCTTGAAGTAAGTATCGACGAAGCGGTCATGGTCGCCGTACAGCGTGCGCGCCTGGCCTGGCCACGAATCGAGAATCACCAGGTTACCCTCGGCCACGCCTTCGATGATGTTGCCCAGGTTGTCGACCAACGCTGGCACCACACCGAAGAACGGACGCGCCGCAGAACCCGGCTTGAGGGCATGAGCGCCCGGCAGCGGGCTCATCATGTTGCCGCCGGTTTCGGTTTGCCACCAGGTGTCGACGATCGGGCAACGGGACTGGCCGACGTTCTTGTAGTACCAATCCCACGCTTCCGGGTTGATCGGCTCACCGACCGAACCCAACAGACGCAGGCTGCTGCCATCGGCACCTTCCACAGCGGCTTTGCCCGACGCCATCATTGCGCGGATCGCGGTTGGCGCCGTGTAGAGGATGTTGACCTTGTGCTTGTCGACGATCTTCGCCACCCGGGTGATGTCCGGATAGTTCGGCACGCCTTCGAACAGCAGCGTGGTCGCGCCGTTGGCCAATGGGCCGTAGACGATATAGCTGTGACCGGTGACCCAACCGACGTCGGCGGTGCACCAGTAGATTTCGCCCGGACGGTAGTCGAACACACGCTCGTGGGTCATCGCCGCATACAGCAGATAACCGCCAGTGGTGTGCTGCACGCCCTTCGGCTTGCCGGTGGAACCGGAGGTATAAAGGATGAACAGCGCTTCTTCAGCGCCCATCTCTTTCGGCGCGCACACACTGCCCGCCACTTTCATCAGGTCTTCGTACCAGATGTCGCGATGCTGGTTCCACTTGATGTTGCCACCGGTGCGCTTGCACACGATGACTTTCTGAATGCTGTGGGTTTCCGGGTTGGTCAGCGCGTCATCGACGTTGGACTTGAGCGGGATCTTCTTGCCGGCACGAATACCTTCGTCGGCAGTGATCACCACTTTCGAGCGGCAGTCGATGATGCGACCGGCCAGGGCTTCCGGCGAGAAACCGCCGAACACTACCGAGTGAATCGCGCCGATCCGGGTGCAGGCCAGCATGGCGACCACGGCTTCGGGGATCATCGGCATATAGATCGTCACCACGTCGCCGCGGTGCACATCCTGGCCACGCAAGGCGTTGGCGAACTTGCAGACTTCTTCGTGCAGCTCACGGTAAGTGATGTTGCGGCTTTCGGCAGGGTCATCCCCTTCCCAAATAATCGCGATTTGATCGCCGCGCTCGGCCAGATGACGGTCGAGGCAGTTGTAGGAAACGTTCAGGGTGCCGTCGGCGAACCATTTGATGTCGACATGGTGATCGTCGAAGGACGTCTGCTTCACCGTGGTGAAAGGCTTGATCCAGTCGAGGCGCTTGGCTTGTTCACGCCAGAAGCCGTCCGGGTTGACGACCGACTGCTGGTACATGGCCTTATAGGTGGCCTCGTCAGTCAGCGTGTTGGCTGCTACCTCGGGACGAACGGGATACAAAGAAGCCGCACTCATCTTTCTTACCTCGGTGGAATAGTTGTTTTTGTATGGCCCCAGTTGTAGCCGGGGCGGGCCTATAGAACCATTCGACGATGGTAGTAACAAGCCCCTACAAAATGTGGCTATACCGCGACGAGGCGCTCAAACCCGGCTATTCCGGGGCTTCGTAGGAGCCGCCGGAGGCTGCGATCTTTTGATCTTCGGCATTTTTAGTCGAATGATCGCAATCTTCGGCAGATTCTGCGCAGTAGATACCGGGCGAACTCTTGGGGATTGTTACCAAATCTGCCAAAGGTGTTTATCAAAAGCACGGCTATATGCACGTCACCCCCAGGCCTAAAATCGGTCTCGCCAACACGGCAACGTGATTAACCCAGTTGCAGCCCCCACGAAGGCAGTTAATCCAAATCCCATTATTAAAGCTCCACACGCAATCCCAAAAAGATTGCGTGACCCCATTCGACCTCAGAAAGGTAAATTTGAAATGAAAGCTTTATTGGTTCTGGCCCTCAGCAGTCTGTGCGCAACCGCCATGGCGGATGAGGTCCCGACTGATGTTGCACAGCAACAACCCGCCATTGAGGAATACACCTACTCCACCCACCTGGACATCGCCAAAGTCATATCGATGAGCGAAATCCCGCATGTCTGCGAAGTGGTTCCGGCCAAAATGGTGTACGACGACTCCAAAGGCCAGCGGCATATTCTGCGCTACAGCGTCATGGGTAACGGCTGTTCTAACGGCTGATCCGCCCCACTCTTATTTATCAAGGCTCAACCCACCCGCCCACTTTAAAGGCAGGTGAAGCGCTGAGCATCACATCGATAAATACGATTGCTTTAAGCATTTATTTGCGCTTTTTAATCAAATTAGTTGGCGTAGGATGAATTCCACACCCAAGGCACACAACGCCAACGAACCTGGAGCCACTACCATGAAAACCAAACTGATCCTCGCCCTGACCCTTTCCGTCCTGGCCGCCAACACCTTCGCCGCCGACGGCTACGACCGCACTGGCTCGGCTGCTTTCAACGACGCAGCTGTCGCTTCTGACGGTTACGACCACACCGGTTCGGCGTCTTTCGCTTCTGATGGCTTCGATCACACTGGCGCTGCCAAGGTTGCTGCTGATGGTTCTGACCACGTAGGCGCAGCTCGTTTTAGCTGATGGCTGAACACAACATTAAAGCCCGACTTCCGTCGGGCTTAGTCATTTCCAGCTAGAAAAGCTGACGAAATACATTTTTTGTCTCCCTCCTGCCTTCAGACCCAGCACACGCTAGCCTCGCGTCATTTCCCTCTTGTCTCTTTCCACAGGTGCGGCAATCTGATCGAAAAAAACGGTCCGAAACCTCATCAAAAGTCTTATACTCACCGCCGTTGATTTGACCGTAAAATATTCTCATATAGGTCTCAACCCTCGGTAAGCTAAGCCCCAGGCGGCTGGTAGGCAATTTGCCCTACCACAACGCGACTAGTCGGCTTGCTCCGTACAGAATCCATGTATTGCGTGCGTAAGTTTTACTACTGCAAGCTACATTTCCTTATAGATCCAACGCGGCCAGAAACGGCTGTGTGAAAAACCAACCTATCAGTTTTCACACGGGCAATCTGGCCCTCACGCAGGAGACGACACGTCATGCTGAGCTGGGACGAATTCGACAAAGAAGATGACGGCGAAGTCGCTGTAAAAGGCGCCAATGCCGGCCACGCTTCTGAAGCCAACATGGACCGCCTCGACAGCGCCGGTGGTGCCGCCGCTCAAGAGGCCCGCGCCGTGACCGCGACGGACTCCGCCGCAATCGCTCGCGCCAAGGCTGCCCTGGATTCCCTCGACGTCGCCGAAGGCCTCGCCGAACTGGAAGGCGCCTCTGCCCGTGTCGCTGTCGATGAAAAGCGCATGATCAACTGCCGCGCCGACCTCAACCAGCTCGTCCCATTCAAGTACGACTGGGCATGGCAGAAGTACCTGGACGGCTGCGCAAACCACTGGATGCCGCAAGAAGTCAACATGACCGCCGACATCGCCCTCTGGAAAAACCCGGAAGGCCTGACCGACGATGAGCGCCGCATCGTGATGCGCAACCTCGGCTTCTTCTCCACCGCCGACTCCCTGGTTGCCAACAACCTGGTCCTGGCCGTGTACCGCCTGATCACCAACCCGGAATGCCGCCAGTACATCCTGCGCCAGGCCTTCGAAGAGGCGATCCACACCCACGCCTACCAGTACTGCATCGAATCGTTGGCCATGGATGAAGGCGAGATCTTCAACATGTACCACGAGATCCCATCGGTCGCGAAAAAAGCCACCTGGGGCCTGAAATACACCCGTTCGATCTCCGATCCGAAGTTCGAAACCGGCACCGTCGAAACCGACAAAGAATTGCTGCGCAACCTGATCGCCTACTACTGCGTTCTGGAAGGCATCTTCTTCTACTGCGGCTTCACCCAAATCCTCTCCATGGGCCGCCGCAACAAAATGACCGGCGTCGCCGAGCAGTTCCAATACATCCTGCGCGACGAATCCATGCACCTGAACTTCGGCATCGACGTGATCAACCAGATCAAAATCGAAAACCCGCACTTGTGGGATGCTGAGATGAAGGAAGAAGCGAGCCAGATGATTCTGCAGGGGACTCAGCTGGAGATTGAATACGCTCGTGACACCATGCCTCGCGGCGTACTCGGTATGAATGCGGCGATGATGGAGGACTACCTGAAGTTCATCGCTAACCGTCGTCTGTCGCAGATTGGTTTGAAGGAAGAGTATCCAGGGACGACTAACCCGTTCCCTTGGATGAGCGAGATTATGGACTTGAAGAAAGAGAAGAATTTCTTTGAGACTCGGGTTATTGAGTATCAGACTGGTGGGGCGCTTAGCTGGGATTGATTCCCAAGCTCGCCATGATTTGACGATGTAAATCGAAAAATCGAATTGCAAGAGGCCCCGATCTGATCGGGGCCTTTTTATTGGGTAAGAAAATTCTCACTAATTCGACCTTCACTACTAAAACTCCTACAACAATTCCAGCGCCGTCCGCATTGATGTCGTTTCAGAGCATCTCTAAGCTCTATAGCAGGTGCCTAAGAAACGCCCAACGTAGAAGCTAACTTCCTTTCCACAGTACGCGCGCTGATATCAGCGATATACGCGTATATCTTGTGAGGGGGGAGAAACAGCCTGTTGGGATTTCTTAGATCCTCTACGTTGGGTTCCGGCCCTCTTCCACTCATACGTAGAGGTAATGGATATGCCTGCAGAAACTCCACACCGATTGGTCATGCGTGATCCCTTTAGGCCGACTATCTTCACCCGCCACAACCTTCACCTCCACGCCCTTCTTCTTGAAAATCAACCATGGTTCTGCGCCCGCGATGTTGGCCGTTTGATGGGTGTCCATCTGAGTGATCGTATGGTCAGCAAGCTGGATAAAGATCAGCGTCGCATTTTGTGGATTGAGTGTTTCCGACAACCAGAAAAACAGCTAATGCTCAGCGAGTCCGGCGTGTATGCGCTGCTGGTGTATCACTACGTTCCAGGGAATCGGTTGCTGCGAGAATGGTTGACCCATCAGGTGGTGCCAGCCTTACGCGATGCAAAACCCTCGGAAAATTCGGATCGTCCGATGTTGAGTGTGTTGGATTGGCCGGAGATGTCGTTGAGTTTGCTTCATTGGCAGGATGAAAGTTGGATTCGGCTTCGGGACATGCCGTACCTGTTGAGCGATCAATCGCAGCGGCGCGTGACGGTGGTTATGCCTTGGTGGCGGAAGGTTGCGCAGGTATTTCAGTCGTCGAAGCATTCGATGGGTTAGAAGACGTATTTGTAGGATCTCTTGCGAGATCCATCGCTATTTTTTGTAGGAATTTTCGTAGACAGTCGTAATCGCCACTCAGTATCGTCCGAGGGTTTCAACCCTCGGCGATTGTATGGATACGGAAAAAAGCAATAGCGATTGGAGTGACGTGGAGATTCAGGCTGCGGTCGATGCCTATCTCAGCATGTTGTCACGCGAGCAAAGCGGTCAGAAGGTCAATAAGGCTCACGAGAATCGCGTCCTGCGCGAAGGTGCCTTAGCGGGCCGCACCAAAGGCTCGGTTGAGTTTCGAATGCAGAACATCTCTACCGTGCTGGTCGAACTCGAACGAGATCGCATTGAGGGATACAAACCTGCCAAGAATGTCGGCGCGAATGTTGCGCGTAGCATTCGTGAAGCGCTGAACGCGCCGAATACTGTAACGCCGGAAGACTTTGCCCCGACCGCCGATGAAGCAACGCTAGAAGAACGTGCTGCCAAACTTGAGAAGCGACCGTTCAAAGGCGAGCCGAAGGGGATATTGAAACCACAACAAGTGCCGAGCTCGAGCAACTCTTTTGTACGCGATCCTGAGGTTAGAGCCTGGGTGCGGAAAGAGGCCAAGGGTATCTGCGAGGGTTGCGGAAAACCGGCTCCGTTTGAAAAGGACGGCAAGCCGTTTCTTGAGGTTCATCACGTTAAGCATTTGGCGCAGGAAGGTTCGGATCGCCCGAGCAATGCCGTGGCGCTATGTCCGAATTGTCATCGACGTTGTCACCATTCGAGCGACCGGGATGAGTTCACAGCTTCACTGTTTCAGAAGGTGGAGCGGTTGAAGTTTGAGTGATTGGGCCTGGAAAACTTCATCGGCGCATGTACACAAAGGCGGCGAGTCGTAAGATTTGCGCTGCCGTCCTGAAAAAAAAGAAAACACCTAGAGTCATCCAGGACTCGTCCTACAGCCACGATTAGCCACGTTAGTTAATGTCGCGCAGCCCCTTTTCCGGGGCTGCCGATGAATGAACGAAAGGATGATCAGTGGCTGGCAACAAGGACATTCCGCGGATTAAGAATCCACCCTCCGGTGATGGGCATCACGTCACCAACCGCTACATGACTGCCACCGAATTGGCCGAGCGAGACGCCAGACAAAAAGCCTACGAGGCCATGCTGGCCAGGCAAGACGCCTTCGAACGCAGCCGTCAGGTCATAGCGGAAAAGCAGAGGCTCACTCAAGCAGGATGTGTCTTCGCCAAGTCCTGCAAGCTGCCGGACGCCATCATCGATTACTCGAATCCCTCAGGGATGGTGCCGACCGATAGCCTGAAAGACTACGGTGACCTGATTCTGCTGGGTGCTCGCGAAGCGGATGAATCAGGCGCAGTGCCACTGAAGAAGATCAGTGGCACTGCGATTCCCGTCGGTCTGGGCTCCCTCGCTTTGGCCGGCTCGGCATTCGCCGCTATCCCCGCCGCAGCCGCAGGCACCGTCGCAGCGGCGCTGGTTGGTCTCGTAGCTTTGGTCACACCCTCGAGTCTGGGCGACAGCTCGCTTTACACCGAAGACCAACTCCGTGCGCTCAAACAGGCCCGCACCCGCGTTCGCCTGCGGGTCGAGCAACAGACTGACGGCAGCCTAAAGGGATACGGTTTCTACACCGGCAAAAATCGCGACTGGGAAATGGTGGATGTCGCGCAGTTCACATTGCGTGGCAGCCAGCAGGTGGCTGACCTGGGTGACGGCATTGAACTGATCTGGACCCCGGCTGTAGATGGTTCCGACATCCTGGGCATTCCTGCGCTGGAGACTGCCCCGCAAGCGCCGCATATCTGGGTTTACCCCCCGACGAAAGCGGCTGACAGCATCATCGTGAACCCGGTTTATCCGCCGGAGTACAAGGATTTCATCCTCGTGTTTCCGGCTGATTCAGGGATTAGGCCGGTTTACATTGTTCTCAGCCAAATCGGTGATCATTCGTATTATGACCACCCGAAAACGCTTCCCGCATTTCCAGATACAACCCGAGTAAAGTCGAAGTCATCTGTTCAAGGGGGAGGAAAGAAACGCGCTCGTTGGGTTGACCGTAAGGGGCGAATTTATGAATGGGACTACAAAAGTAATGCTGTGGAAAAATACGACAAACTCGGAGTCCATTTAGGCGAATTCAACCACATCACAGGCGAACAAATAGAACCTGCGAAACCAGGCAGAAAAACCTCAAGAAATTAAGGATTACAGCATGCGCCACCTTTCAATAACTGGCTTTTATCCGGATGACAGACAGGACGACTCTTTGCAGTTTGAGCTGGATATCGAAGGAACTGAGCTCAATGAGAAAGTTGCCCATCTTATTGAATCGAAGCCACTAAACGAAGTGGAACCAGGAGAATTACTTTTAAGCGAGAGTCAGGTAATGACGCTGTCAGAACTTCTAGGCGTCAGTTTTCCTGAGGGTCTAGAGTACTTTATGGGCACTTGCGCCAAGCAATGAAATCCATTGTCACAATTAGTCAAATAAAGCCCTGACCAATCACACTGATCGGGCTTTTGCTCAAGAAAACCCAATACAAGGGAGGACTTCGGGATCGCAGGACGGATGCGAAGGGTAGAACAATTTACGAGTGGGATATTTTTCATGGTGAACTTGAAGCCCTGTCAAAATCCACCGACATCCGAATCTTCCCCTTTAATCGCCTAGGCTTGCGCGTCTGCGGTGAATCGACATGGGGCAGCAGGTCCAGATAAGGCTTGCCGGCCTTGGTGATCACCACCCTGCCGCCCTGCCATGCACGCGCACCTGCGGATTTTGCGTCATCACTCATTCGGTCGGGCTCTTGTCGCCATCCTTGGTCTTCGTTGCCGCTCGCAACGTAGCCACTCTACTAAGCTGCCCTGCGGACTTGCGTTTAGGATTGGCGCCGCGAACGGGCGCTTTGGAAACCGGCTTTTGCTGCCCAAGCGGCGGCGTGTAAAGGGTTGTGGCAATGGTCAGCCCCAGCCGCAGCCCGAACTTCCTCAGGATGGCTTCGAGGGTGCTGACGGTCGGATTAGCCTTGTCCTTCTCGATCTGGTACAGAGCCTTGGTCGACATCTTGCACATGGCTGCAAAGGTTTCCTGGTCGAAACCGGTCACTTCAAGCCTTAGCCGACGAATAGCGGTGCCCAGGGTTTCGATCCCCGTCACATGCTGCATGACGATGTCGTCAATGAGCTCCCTGCGCCATTCGTTGATGTTCTCTTTCATCGCAGCCCCCATTCAACCAAGCGTCCTGGCATGGCTTGCCACACAGTCGGAACTATAATGCCAACTATCGTGGCTCAACTCTCCACTTCCAGCAATATAATTCCGGTTATGCACGCGCGTGGTGAAGCGGGCTGCAATTGCAACGCTGTCATTCTTGTTCGGGCGGCGTTTTTTTATTGGCAATGGACTGGGGCTGCTTCGCAGCCCAGCGGGGATAAATCCCCTCGCCACAGGGTCAGCGTCGAGCTGAGCGTTTTTCAAAAGTAGCGTCTAAAGCCCTGCCCATTGACCGGTGCATCGCTACGGATTTTGCACCGCGTCGAAAACAGTCAGTGCAACCCGCCCCGCCTCCCGCTATTAATACCCTTCCCCACTCAAGGACCCGAGCCCACCATGAAATTCGACCTCGCCTACTGCCTCAGCCTCGACGACAAGCTGTCGATCTATGACGTGCGCGATTTGAATTTCGACGAAACCATGGATTTCGATTCCGCCAAGGAACACTTCCAGTGCCCCAACGATGCCTGCCGTTCGGCGTTTGATGCCGCCAACGTGCTGGGGACGTTCAACGCCAAGAATGTGAATTACGTGCGCACGCCGCACTTCAAGAACATGCCCAGCACGCGGCATGTTGCGGATTGTCCTTATGTCAGTCTGAAGACGCCGGCGTCGGGCCTGGAGGCGGATGGAGCGGAATCGGATGACAGTCGGGAGGAGCATTTCCCGTCGGAGTTGTTGCTGACTCGGCGTGAGTATGTGCGTAAGCCGTCGAACCCAACCGTGGCGGCGGATGTTATGCGGGATGACGCAAAACCAGCTTCAGCGGCCAGTAACGTCGAGCATCCGACTCGCGAGTCGGCGCCGGACAAGACCAGCGTCTTCGCCCATCCGGTGGAGTGTTTTGTGTCGAACTTCGAGGACAAGGAGCTGCTCAAGCGCATGCCGCTGAAGATTGGTGAGCACACGGCGCCCTATGGGTCGTTCTTCAAGAAGATCGAATACCTGCAGGACAATAAGGGGCTGATTTACTGGGGCAAGATCAAGGAGATCCAGGATTACACGCAGAGCTTTCGCATCGATTTCGAACAGAAGGTCTGGTTCAAGCAACCGGACGAGGCGAAGAAGAAGCCTTATTCGGTGAACGTTTATCTGAGCAAGAAGCTGATCGACAACTACCGCAAGCGCAAAGCGTTTTTGGAAGAGATCAAGCACGCCGTCGACAGTGAAGCGGAGTTGTATTGCTTCTTTTATGGCGTGACGCCGGAGTTGAAGCAGGTGCCGAGCAAGAAAAACCCCGAACAAACGTTCGGGGTGTTCAGTGCCAATATTGAGAACCTGGATCACTTCATTATTCGGGAAGCGCCGGGGTTGGCGTCGGGCTAAGGTTTAATTTTGTGACAGGTCGAGTTTGACCGCGCCGGGATGTTGCTTGACCACGGCGTACGGCAGTACAGACCAGCCCGGGTCATCGCAATTGCGTTGCACGCGGGCGAAGTACGGTCCCAGGTACAGGCCTTTATCGGTGAAGTACCAGTTGGAATACCCCCAAACGCTTTCGTCGGTGTAATCGCAACTGTCCTCGTCCACCGGCATCTGCATTTCGTCGGGGTACAGCGCGGTGAAACGTTTGATCAGCCATGGCACGAACACTTCGCGCTGATAGGTGAATCGTGCTTTGTCTTCTTCCTCGGTCAAGGCTGTGTCGCCCGCGCCGTCGCGATCGGCGTGCAGCAGCGGCTTGCCTTTGCCAATCCACAGCACGTCTTCCAGCGACAGATTATGACCGGTACGAACGTCGAGGTTGATCGGTGAATTGCCAAAGTCCGGGTGCGCGCCACCGCAGCTGTAGCTGGTGGAGATGTTCAGGCTGACCACATCGGGTGACAGGAATTTGGGGCCGACACCCTGGACGAACTCGGCATACTTTACACCGTGCAGCAGGCAGCCGTGGTAGCTGATGACTTCGCTCCAGAGCCGCCCCAACAATTGCTGATTGATCCGCTGCTGGTCGGCTTTCGGGTAGCCGGATTCGACGCTGAACATGGAGAGACTGGACTCGGGCTGCGTCCACCATTGCAGGTCGTAGCCCATGAAGGACTCTTTCTTGCCCGGCTTGAGTTTCAAGCCTGCAGGCGGAGATATTCGTAAGGGTCGCTTTTCGATAGCGAAGCAATGAAGGGCAAGGCGTCCGCCGCCGGGGCTGGGGGGTTGGCCTCGGTCAACTGCACTTGAAGGACTTTGCCCTTGGGGCTTTTCCATTCACCCTGCCAGCCGTTGGCCGTTTCTTGCAGCTTCAGGTTCGGCAGGGGGTTGTCGTCGCCGTAGCGGTTGTTGCCTTCGGTTAGCGTCAGCGTCTCTTCTTGCAGCGAGCCGCTCAGCGCCAGGTCGCGATGGTATTTCTCATAGAAGTAGCGGCCGGTGACTTCGTCCGGCTGATTGGTGTTGAGTTCCAGCACAATCGGCATGTTGCCCAGGGTGCCGGTGAACACCCGTCTCCCATCCTCGGCATGAGCAGTGGGAGACAACATGAATAACAACGCGGCGACTGGCGCCAGGCGTAACAATCCTTTGAGCATTGATCGATCCCTGAATGAGTCGGAAGCAGCGCCGAGCAGATTGAATGCGGCGCAGGTTGAACGAGGACGGATTATGGCGAGGTTGCCTGGAGGAATCGAGCCTCATTGCACGCCTCACTTCATCGCCATGCTGAGCATCACCACCACCAGCAAACCAATATAAACCCGCGCATGCACCCGATCCGGTATCCGCCCGATCCATGGCGTAGCCAGCCGAATCCCCACCAGCGCCCCAGCCGTCAGCACCGCAAACGCCAGCACATCCACATAACCGACAAACCACGACCCCAGATCAAACTCGGTAAACCCGGCCATCGCCATGTAAGTCAGCGTCCCAACCACCGCAACGGGCAGGCTCAATGGATTAGCCATGGACGTTGCCTGAGACATGCTCAACCCACAACGCCGCAACAACGGCACGGTCATGACGCTGCCGCCCACGCCGAGAAACGTGGCGATGGTGCCGATGCCTACGCCGCCGCCAGACATTTCTGCCCTGCCCAATCGCCGTGGGATTACGGCGTCAGACTGTGTGAGAAAACCGCGTCTAAACAGGCAATCCAGAATGGTCACGCCCAGATAAACGATGAAGGCCAAACGGATCAGCTCACCACTCGCCCACATCGCTGCAACGGCGCCGACGATCGTGCCCAGAGCAATGAACCCGCCCAACGGCCACAGGTAATGGCGAGTGAGATTTCCGGCACGGTGATGTTTTCCGGTGGCGATCAGCGCATTGACGATCATCACGCAGGTCGAGGTGGCCACGGCGATGTGCATCGCCGATTGGCTGATGGGATCGTCGGCGCTGTGACTGGCCGTGAGCATGCGGTACAGCAAGGGCACGACGACGAATCCGCCGCCGAAGCCGAACAGCACGGCGGTGACGCCGGTCATGCAGCCGAAGAGTGCCAGCAAGAGGTAGAAGAACATCGCGCATCGTCCGTTGGTTGAGAGTGGCCGACGATAGAGCGATGGGGCTTGGCCTGCTTCAGCAAGTCAGCCAATAATGTTTGCGTTTACGCCAACCGCTGGATCCGCTCGATGCGCAATGTTTCGATTGATCTGCTGGACGACACGCCACGGCCGGTGGTGGCGATCGGTACGGATTACCCCGACGGTCGTCTGTTACCGCGCCATACCCACCGGCGGGCGCAGTTGTTGTACGGCGCCACCGGGGTGATGCAGGTGAGTACGCATGACGGCAATTGGGTGGTGCCGCCGCAGCGGGCGGTGTGGATTCCGCCGGGGGTGGCGCATGAGGTGTTGATGCTCGGGGTGAGCACGCGCAGTTTGTACATCGAACCGGGGGCGGTTGATCTGGGCAATCGTTGCCAGGTGATCAGTGTTTCGCCGTTGATGCGGCATTTGCTGATGGAGGCGGTGGAGGTTGCGCTGGAGTACGACGAGGCCGGGCGCGACGGTGTATTGATTGACTTGCTGCTGCACGAATTGGCCCGTAGCGCTCACTTGCCGTTGCACATTCCGTTGCCCCTGGATTCGCGGCTGCTTGGGTTGTGTCAGTCGTTTCTCCAGCATCCGAACGCTCATCAATCGCCGCAACAATGGGCCGATCAGTTGCATATCAGTTTGCGTACGTTCAATCGTCTGTTCCGCCAACAAACGGGGCTGAGTTTCAGCCAATGGCGGCAGCGGGCCTGTGTGGTGCTGGCGTTGGCGCGACTGGCGGTGGGCACGCCGGTGACGCGGATTGCACTGGATTTTGGCTATGACAGCCCGGCGGCGTTCTCGACGATGTTTCGTCGTGTATTGGGGCAGGCACCGTCCGTTTGGTTGGAGGGGGCGAAATAGCGAGCTCGCGACCAAACGCAGAACCTGTGGGAGCGAGGCTTGCCCGCGAAGAATGCACCGCGGTTTTTCAGGTATTACGCGTCATCGTTCTTCGCGGGCAAGCCTCGCTCCCACAGGTTTCTGCGCTTGGTACTTTCATTTTCTTGACTCACTGGCGTTAGCCACTGCCTTGTTCTGGCAGCAACTCAAAACTCTGCTCCTTCACATTCTGAGAGTCCAGACCGATTTGCACCCGGAACTCGCCCGGCTCAGCGGCGTACTCCAACTGGGTGTTGAAGAACTTCAAGTCGTTCTCATTAATGCTGAAATGGACCGCTTTCTCCTCTCCGGCCTTGAGCATGATTTTTTGAAAGTTCTTCAGTTCTTTGACCGGACGGCTGACGGTGCCAACGACATCGCGGATATACAGCTGAACCACCGTTTCGCCGTCGCGCGGGCCGACATTCTTCACCATGATGCTGGCGACGAGATTGTCGGTCTTGCTCAGTGTGGTCGACGACAGGGCCATGTCGGTCAGGCTGAAGTCGGTATAACTCAGCCCATAGCCGAAGGGATAAAGCGGACCATGGGATTGATCGAAATATTGCGACGTGTAGTTGCGAAGCCCACCCGCTATGTAGGGGCGCCCGGTGTTCAAGTGGCTGTAGTAATTGGGGATCTGCCCCACGGAGCGTGGAAAGGTGATGGGTAACTTGCCGGACGGGTTGTAGTCGCCGAACAACACATCGGCAACGGCGTTGCCTCCCTCGGAGCCGCTGTACCAGGTTTCCAGAATCGCATCGGCCTGTTTCTGCTCCTTGCCGATGGACAGTGGCCTACCGTTCATCAATACCAGTACCAGCGGCTTGCCGGTGGCTTTCAGGGCAGTGATCAATTCACTCTGGCGCCCAGGTAGATCGAGGCTGGTTCGACTGGCCGCTTCATGAGACATACTGCGAGGTTCACCCACCACAGCAATCACGACATCGGCTTGTTGTGCAGCCTTGACCGCTTCGTCAATCATTTCTGCTGCCGGACGAGGGTCGTTCGCGATTTCGGACACGCCCTGGTATTCCAGGTATTTAACAACCTCCTGATCCTCCTCGAGATTGGCGCCTCGGGCATAGATCAGCGAGCCCTGGTTCATCGCGTTTTTCAGTCCGTCGTAGATCGTCACCGATTGTGCGGGCACGCCACTTGCAGACCAACTGCCCATGATGTCGACGGTACTTTTTGCCAACGGACCTATGAGCGCAATCACGCCCTCTTTTTTTAGCGGCAAGAGCCCGTTTTCATTCTTCAGCAGCACCAATGTCTTGCGTGCCACCTCACGGGCCTGGGCTCTGTGCAGACGGTGTTCGGCATTGTTGTCAGCGGGGTCTTCACTGGCAACGCCGATGCGCCGGTAAGGGTCTTCGAACAGGCCCATGTCGTACTTGGCCCCCAGCACTTCCCGCACCGCGTTATCGATATTGCTCTGGGAAATAGCGCCCGACTCAAGCAGCCCGGGTAGTTCCGGACCATAGGAGAAGTCGTTCATGCTCATAGCAACGCCGGCCCTGATCGCGAGCCTGGCTGCTTCGCGGTGATTCTTCGCAACACCATGCTGAACCAGATCGTTGATCCCGTTATGGTCGCTGATGACCAGTCCCTTGAAGCCCCATGCCTTGCGCAGCAGGTCTTGCATCAACCAGGCATTGGAAGCGGCTGGCACGCCATTTATCGAGTTAAGCGCCACCATCATCGCCCCCGCGCCACCCTCAATTGCCGAACGATAAGGTGGCAGGTAATCCTGGTGCATCCTGGCCAGGCCCATGTCGACGCTGTTGTAGTCGCGTCCACCTTCCACAGCCCCATACAACGCAAAGTGTTTGGCGCTGGCCATGATGCTGTCGGGTGCATTCGGGCTTGTGCCCTGGTAGGCCTGAACCATCGCTTTGGCAATGCGCGACACCAGGTAGGTGTCTTCACCGAAGCCTTCGGAGGTGCGTCCCCAACGAGGGTCCCGGGCGATGTCTATCATCGGGGCGAAGGTCATATCGATACCGTCGGCACTGGCTTCTTTTGCCGCTATCCGACCGCTTAACTCGATAGCGCCAATATCCCAACTGGAGGCCAATGCCAGGCCAATGGGGAAAATGGTTCGATGGCCATGTATCACGTCCCAGCCGAAAAACATCGGTATTTTCAGGCGGCTTTGTTGAGCCGCGTCCTGCATGGGTCGGTTTACGTAACGGCTTACAGAGCCGTAGGTACCACCGATTCGCCCGGCGGCGATCTCTTCGCGCATCTTTTCGGGCGTCATCTTTTCATCAATAGCGATCAACCGCAGTTGGCCGATTTTTTCCTCCAGGGTCATCTGATTTATCAGGTTGCTGACAAAGGCCTCTTTGCTCAACGATGCCATATCAGCCACGACGGGCAGACTTGTAAAACCGATCAGGGCACATAGCAGACGTAGTCTTTTCATGATTCCCTTCCCCGCATAACGCTGTACCGCACTGCGTCATAAACGCCACTTTCCTTGTATTGAAAATCAGAAAGCTGACGTTCAATCGTTGCTGCTGGCGGGAGTTGAAAACCCTGAGCCTTCAAGATCCCGCATAGAAACAGCGTAGTCGGTCCCAGGCGCCTGCCTGAGCGAAAAAAGGAATCGATCAAAAAAATGAGTTTGATCCGGGATCAAAACAACTGTACAAAAACACAGTACATTTTGAATCAGCACTCTCGATCCCGGAGAACACCATGGCCACTCTTGCGATGAAAATCACCCTGGAACGTATCGCCCTCTTCCAGTTCACCCCCGCCCACTGCGCCCAGGCCCGAGCGATGCTGGGCTGGAGTGTTGAAGAGTTATCCGAGGAATCCGGGGTTTCCGTTGATGCCATTCAGCGCTTCGAGGCGGAACGCGATGTGCTGGATGTCACCCGGCTGGCATTGGCGTATCGACTTGAGTCGCAAGGTCTGGTGTTCTTCCCGGGGTTTGCGCCGGGAAGAGGGATGAATGTGAAAGGGTCGACACCGGATCCGGTGGGGCGGGCGGATTATGCGATGGTTGAATGAGGTGTCAGCAGATGAATGAAATCGATGGAAGCAACAGCTGTGTTTATCAGGCGCTGGGCTATTCCGAGGCGGGTGAGATGCGGGCCAAAGCCGAACACGTCATGAAGATTGGCCTGCTCCTCGAAACCGGTCGGCTGAGTAAGACCGAGGCCGCGCAAAGGCTCGGACTGTCTCAGGAGGAGCTGGACGAAATACTGAGTGGAAAGTTTCGCGATTTGACCGTGGCAAAGATCTCGGAATATCCAAACCTGCCTACTGGATGAACGCAGATAGATGGGTTCAGAACTCGGGCCGCTCCATGGCAGGCGGCCCGGCAGCACAACATCAAGCGTTCTGAGGCTCCATCGGATCGCTTACACCCTCCAACCCCAGCCACCAGGTATGACCACGTTGCGGATACATCACGTTGAACGCCTCGCCCATCTGCGGCGTGGTAATCGACACGCTCCGCTCCCAGGCCAACGCCAAAATGCGGTCGAAAGGTTCGTACCAGACGTGCATCGACAGATCGAAGGTGCCGTTGTGGATTGGCAGCAACCAGCGTCCTTTAAGGTCAATGTGCGCTTGCAAGGTTTGCTCGGGCTGCATGTGAACGTGCGGCCACTCGACGTTGTAAGCGCCGGTTTCCATGAGCGTGAGGTCGAACGGACCGTACTGTTGGCCGATACGTTTGAAGCCGTCGAAGTAGCCGCTGTCGCCACTGAAGAAGATCCGCGTATCGCCGTCGATCATCACCCACGATGCCCAAAGGGTGCTGTTGCTGTCGAACAGGCCACGACCGGAAAAGTGCTGTGAGGGTGTGGCGACGAATTGAAGGCCATCGACTTCGGTGCTCTGCCACCAATCCAGTTGGCGCACTTTGCTGGCATCGATCCCCCACTTGATCAGGGTGTCGCCCACACCCTGTGGTGTGAGGAAGTATCGGGTCTTGTCCGCCAGTTTGAGGACAGCCTGATAATCGAGGTGGTCATAGTGATCGTGGGACAGGATCACCGCTTCAATCGGCGGCAGTTCTTCGAGGCTGATCGGTGGCTGGTGGAAGCGCTTCGGGCCGGCCCATTGCACCGGAGAGGCGCGCTCGGCGAAGACCGGGTCGGTGATCCAGAATTTGTCTCGCAGTTTCAGCAGGACTGTGGAATGACCGAGGCGATAGACGCTGTGGTTGGGCGCGGCGATCAACTCGGCCTGGGTCAGGGTTTGCACCGGGACGGGGGCGGACGGTCGGGTGTCGCGTGGTTTGTGGAAGATCATGTTCCAAATGATGCGCAAGGTTTTGCGAAAGCCCTGGCGTTCTACGGGCACATGATTTCGGT